>NZ_FYAV01000050.1:0-26629 GCF_900185745.1 Stappia sp. TSB10GB4
ATCACCCAAACCGCGAAAGCCCGCAAGATCGCCCTCATCGCCACCGCACGAAAACTCCTCATCCGCCTCAACGCCATGCTGCGCGACAACGTCCCCTATCGCATCGCATGAACACAGTTGCCGGTCTTCGGCTGCGCCGAAACCGGGATGACAGGCGGAGGGGATGGGGCTCGGGAGGGACGACAGGCGGAGGGGGCGGGGCGCGCGGACTGCGTGCGGCGGCGGCCTGTGTAATGCCATGCGCGCCGTGGCGAAGGGGCAAGGGCTCCTTGGCAGACTTGAGATGGCAAGGTCGTGCCGCCCGCTCTGGCTGTCATGCCTGCGAAGGCAGGCATCCAGTATCCGCTGGCGGTTATGGTGAAGCCTCAGGCGATGCTTCCGCACGGCAACGTCACGGTGGGAGGCGCGCGGCCTGTGGTTACTGGGTCCCGGTCTTCGGCTACGCCGAAACCGGGACGACAGGCGGAGGGGGCGGGGCGCGCGGACTGCGTGCGGCGGCGGCCTGTGTAATGCCATGCGCGCCGTGGCGAAGGGGCAAGGGCTCCTTGGCAGACTTGAGATGGCAAGGTCGTGCCGCCCGCTCTGGCTGTCATGCCTGCGAAGGCAGGCATCCAGTATCCGCTGGCGGTTGTGGTGAAGCCTCAGGCGATGCTTCCGCACGGCAACGTCACGGCCGGAGACGCGCGGCCTGTGGTTACTGGGTCCCGGTCTTCGGCTACGCTGAAACCGGGACGACAGGCGGAGGGGATGGGGCTTGGGAGGGACGACAGGCGGAGGGGGCGGGGCGAGGCCTGCGTGCGGCGGCGGCCTGTTTGTGCGGCTGCCTGCGTGTCGCCCTGGCGGGTTATGGGAGGCCGGGAAAGAGGTCGTGCCAATCGCGGTTATGCTCTTCGATGAGCCTTATCTTCCAGGCCCGCTTCCAGCGCTTGATCTGCTTTTCCCGGCGGATGGCGGCTTCTATGTCTGTGTGATGCTCGAAATAGACGAGGTGGGTGACGTCGTGGCGGGCGGTGAAGGAGCGCGCGATCTTGTCGCGATGCTCCGAAACCCGACGCGCGAGATCGTTGGTGACCCCCGTGTAGAGGGTTCCGCCGACACTGCTGGCCAGGATGTAGACATAGTAGTTGTGATCGCGCATCTGTCCGCCCGCCCCGCCAGGGCAGCGCCTAGAACAGTCCTTCGATCTGGCCGTTCGCGTCGAGGCGGATGTGGTTGGCCGACGGCACCTTGGGCAGGCCGGGCATGGTCATGATCTCGCCGCAGATCGCCACGACGAAGCCGGCGCCGGCCGCAAGACGCACCTCGCGCACCGGCACGGTGTGGCCGGTCGGCGCGCCGCGCAAGGTGGGGTCGGCGGAGAAGGAATATTGCGTCTTGGCCATGCAGACCGGGAGGTGGCCGAAGCCGTCCGCCTGCCAGCGCTCGAGCTGCTCGACCACCTGCTTGTCGGCGGCGATCCCCTCGGCGCGGTAGATCTTGCGGGCGATGGTCTCGATCTTCTGAAGCAGCGGCATCTCGTCCGGATAGATCGGCGCGAAATTGGGACTGCCGCCCTCGACCAGCTCGACCACCTTGCGGGCAAGGTCCTCGGTGCCCTTGGAACCGTCAGCCCAGTGGCGGCACAGCACCGCCTCGACGCCCTGCCCGGCGGCATAGGCCTGGAGCGCGGCGATCTCGGCATCGGTGTCGCTGACGAAGTGGTTGATGGCGACGACCACCGGCAGGCCGAAGCTCTTCACGTTCTCGATGTGGCGGCCGAGATTGACGCAGCCGCGCACCAGCGCCTCGACGTTTTCCTCACCCAGCGCCTCGCGGCCAACGCCGCCATTCATCTTCAGCGCCCGGACGGTCGCGACGATGACCGCAGCGTCCGGCTTGAGGCCGGCCTTGCGGCACTTGATGTCGAAGAACTTCTCCGCGCCGAGATCGGCGCCGAAGCCGGCCTCGGTGACCACATAGTCGGCGAGCTTGAGCGCGGTTCGGGTGGCGATCACCGAGTTGCAGCCATGGGCGATGTTGGCGAAGGGGCCGCCATGCACGAAGGCCGGGTTGTTCTCCAGCGTCTGCACGAGGTTCGGCTGCATCGCCTCCTTGAGCAGCACGGTCATGGCGCCGTCCGCCTCAAGATCGCGCGCGGTGACCGCGCTGCGGTCGCGGCGATAGCCGACGATGATGGCGCCGAGCCGCGTCTGCAGGTCGGCGAGATCGCGGGCAAGGCAGAGGATCGCCATGATCTCCGAGGCGACGGTGATGTCGAAGCCGGCTTCGCGCGGGAAGCCGTTGGCGACGCCGCCGAGCGAGGCGACGATCTGGCGCAGCGCCCGGTCGTTCATGTCCATCACCCGGCGCCAGGTGATGCGCCGGGTGTCGAGGCCGAGCGCGTTGCCCCAGTAGATATGGTTGTCGATCAGCGCCGAGAGCAGGTTGTGGGCCGAGGTGATGGCGTGGAAGTCGCCGGTGAAATGGAGGTTGATGTCCTCCATCGGCACGACCTGGGCATAGCCGCCGCCGGCCGCGCCCCCCTTCATGCCGAAGCAGGGGCCGAGCGAAGGTTCGCGCAGGCAGATCGCCGCGCGCTTGCCGATACGGTTGAGCCCGTCGCCAAGGCCGACCGTGGTCGTGGTCTTGCCCTCGCCGGCCGGCGTCGGGTTGATCGCGGTGACCAGCACCAGCTTTCCGTCGGGACGGTCCGACAGGCCGGAAATGAAGTCGGAGCGGACCTTGGCCTTGGTCGATCCATAGCAGTCCAGCGCCTCCGCCGGAATGTCGAGCTTCGCGCCGATCTCGGCGATCGGCTTCATCTTGGCGGCGCGGGCAATCTCGATATCACTGGCCATGGCAAACTGTCCTCTCCCGGGCGGTCGTTCCGTCGCCGCCGTCTATCGTTCGATTTGGAAAGCCGATCCTAGAGGCTGAGGGCAGGGTCGACTGTTTGCGATCCGACATGCCGGCATCGCGCAATCGTCGTCCTGCGGGTGAAATGGGGTCTTGTCAGGCCTCGCCGGTGGCGACGGGCGTGTCCTCGCGCCCGCCCCATTCGGTCCAGGAGCCGTCATAGACGGCGGAGCGGTCGTGGCCGGTAAGGGCGAGCGCCAGCGACAGGATCGCCGCGGTGACGCCGGAGCCGCAACTGGTGATGACGGGGCGCGAGCGGTCGATGCCGGCCGCGTCGAAAGCGGCGGCAAGCTCCTCGGCCGGGCGCAGGCGGCCGTCGTCCATCAGCTCGGTGAAGGGCAGGTTGAGCGCGCCGGGCATGTGGCCGCCGCGCAGCCCTGCGCGCGGCTCCGGATCGGTGCCGGCGAAGCGGCCGCGCGAGCGCGCGTCGAGCACCTGCTGGCCGCTCTTCAGCGCCTGCGCCACCTTGTCGAGATCGGCGACGAGGCCGTTGTTGAGGCGGGCGGTGAAGTGGCGCTCGCCGCGCGGGGCGGGGGCGCCATCTTCCACCGGGCGACCTTCCGCCTGCCACCTGGGCAGGCCGCCGTCGAGCACGAAGACCTGTTCGACGCCCATGGCGCGGAACATCCACCAGACCCGGGCGGCGGAATAGAGCCCGACGCCGTCATAGACGACGATGGTCTGGCCGTCGCCGATGCCCATGCGCCGCATCATCGAGGAGAAAACATGGGCGGGCGGCAGCATGTGCGGCAGATCGCTGGCGGTGTCGGCGACGGCGTTGACGTCGAAGAACACCGCGCCGGGGATATGGCCTTGCGGATATTCCGGCGGCACGTCGGGCTGGCCGACCGGCGGCAGCCAGGCATTGACGACGACAAGGTCTGGCGAGGCGATCTTGTCGGCCAGCCACTGGGTCGAGACGAGCGGGGAAAGCGCCATTGCTGAAAGCCTCGCTGGAGCGATGAGGGGGAGGGCGGAGGAGCGTCAGTCGGCGAGCTGGATGCGCACGCGCCGGTTCTGGCGGCCCTTCTTCTCGATCTTGGTGACGATGAGCGGGCCGATCTCCGAGGTGCGGCTGACATGGGTGCCGCCGCAGGGCTGCAGGTCGACATCGCCGATGCGCACCAGCCGCACGCGGCCGCTGCCCATCGGCGGCTTGACGCTCATGGTCTTGACCATCTCGGGCCTGGCGAGCAGCTCCTCGTCGGTGATCCAGTCGGTGGTGACCGCATGGTCGGCGGCGGCGATCTCGTTGACCCTGGCCGCGACCTCGTCCTTGTCCGGGCTGCCCTCGGGAATGTCGAAGTCGAGCCGGCCCTCGCCCTCGCCGATCTGGCCGCCGGTGACGGGGAAGGGCAGGACGACGGAGAGCAGGTGCAGGGCGGTGTGCACGCGCATCAACCGGTAGCGGCGGTCCCAGTCGAGATGCAGAACGATGGCCTCGCCGACGGCGGGAAGCGCTTCGCCCTCGGCCGGAACATGGACGATCTGGCTGCGGTCCTCACCATAAACGGTGGTGGGAATCGCGATCTGGCGGCCGTCGGAAAGCTCGATCCGGCCGCTGTCGCCCGGCTGGCCGCCGCCGGCGGCATAGAAGACGGTCCGGTCGAGAACGAGGCCGCCGCGGTCGGTGACGGCGGTGACCCGCGCATCGCAACTGCGCAGATAGGCATCGTCTCGAAAAAGCAGATCCGTCATGAGAAATCCCCGATGATTCCGGCAGGAGCGCCAGCCTATCCGATCGGCACCGGCAATCAACCACCCGCCGGGGCAAGGATCGCCCACCTCACAGGATCGGCGAGAACAGCCGCGCGGCCTGGGCGATGAGGCGGAAGCCGAAGGAGCGGACCTCCAGATCCTCCGGCGTCGTCGGCCGGGAATTGGCGAAGTCGGCCTCCAGCATCCTTTCGACTCGCCCGATGCTGCGCTCGTGGGTGAACCACAGCGTCACCTCGAAATTGATGTGGAAGGAACGGGAATCGAAGTTCACCGTGCCGATGCCGGCGAGTGCGTCGTCGACCAGGATCACCTTCTGGTGCAGGAAGCCGGAGGTGTAGCGATAGACATTGATGCCATAGTCGACCATGTCGTCGGCATGGGCGTAGCTGGCGAGCCAGACCAGCCGGTGGTCGGCCTTTTCGGGGAGCAGGATGCGCACGTCGACGCCGCGCATGGAGGCGGCCATCAGCGCGGTCTGCATCGCCTCTTCCGGCACGAAATAGGGGCTGACGATCCACAGCCGTTCGCGCGCCCTGGCGATGGCCTCGGAAAAGGCGATGGCGCAGTCGTCGAACCGGTCGGCCGGGCCGGTCGGCATGACCAACACCGGCTCGTCGCCCGGCTGGGGGATCGGCACCGGCAGATAGGGGCGGATCGGCGTGCCGGTCGCCCAGTGCCAGTCCTCGCAGAAGGACAGGGCGCAGGCGATGGCCGCCGGCCCCGCGACCTTCACATGGGTGTCGCGCCAGTGGCCGAAGACCGGCGACAGGCCGATATATTCGTCGCCGACATTGTGCCCACCGACCCAGGCGGCCTCGCCGTCGACGACGACGATCTTGCGATGGTTGCGGTAGTTGAGCCGCATCGGCCCGGTGAAGCGCAGCCATTTGTGGCGCTGGTTGAAGCCGGCGATCCGGACGCCCGCCTCGCGCAGCCGGCGGCGATAGCTGCGCGGCAGCCGCTTCGAGCCGACATCGTCGTAGAGCACATGGACGCGCACGCCCGCCCGCGCCCGCTCGATCAGCGCCTCGGCGAGCCGCTTGCCGAGCCCGTCGTCGCGGATGATGAAGAACTGCACCAGAACCTCGTGCCGCGCCTTGGCGATGCCGGCGAAGATCGAGTCGAACGTGTCCGGCCCGTCGACCAACAGCTCGACGGCATTGCCGGCGAGAAACGGGATCTGGGCGATGCGGGTGAGCACCGGCCAGCTCGTGCTGGTGGTGGCGTCGGCCAGCCGCAGCTCTCCGGCGCGCGCGGCGCGGGTGGTGCGCCCGGCATAGGCGCGCACTTCTCCGTAGTCCTCGAACCGCTTCCAGCCGAAGACGAGATAGAGGAAGGCAGTGGGGAAGGGTAGGAACAGCAGCGACAGCAGCCAGGCGATGGAACCCTGCGAGGTGCGCGAATGCAGCACCTCGCGCACGGCGCAGACGGCGGCAAGCGCGTAGAGCGCGAAGGTGAACGCGGCGATGATCGGCAGGTTGGCGACAAACGCCTCGGCGAGATTGAAGTCGCGGATCATCTCAACTCGGAAGAAACGAGGGTCGAGGGAAGACGGTAGGGAGGAACCTGCCCAAAGACAAGGCAGATCCGTCCGCTATCGACCGTCTGTTATCGACCGCCCGTTCTCGACAGCCTGGCGACACCGCCGGCGCCCGGCCGCGCCGGTCAGGCGACCTCCTCGAAGGGAGGGGCGATGGCGCTGGTGCTTTTTTCCAGCCAGGCCGGCACCGGCAGATCCTTGGAGCGCAGGAACTCCGGGTTGAACAGTTTCGACTGGTAGCGCGTGCCGTAGTCGCACAGGATGGTGACGATGGTGTGCCCCGGTCCCATCTCGCGCGCCATGCGGATGGCGCCTGCGACATTGATGCCGGAGGAGCCGCCAAGGCACAGGCCCTCGTGCTCCAGCAGGTCGAAGACGATCTGCACCGCCTCCGCATCCGGGATCTGGAACGGCATGTCGACCGGCGCGTCCTCCAGGTTGGCGGTGATGCGGCCCTGGCCGATGCCCTCGGTGATCGACGAGCCTTCGGCCTTCAGCTCGCCATGGGCGTAATAGTGGTAGAGCGCCGCCCCCATCGGATCGGCGAGGCCGATCTTCACGCCGGCGTTGCGCGCCTTCAGCGCCATGCCGACGCCGGCCAGCGTGCCGCCGGAGCCGACGGCGCAGACGAAGCCGTCGACCTTGCCGTCGGTCTGGCGCCAGATCTCCGGGCCGGTCGTCTCGATATGCGCCTGCCGGTTGGCGACATTGTCGAACTGGTTGGCCCAGATCGCGCCGCTGGCTTCCGCTTTCGCCATCTGCTCGGCGAGGCGGCCGGACAGTTTCACGTAATTGTTGGGATTGCGGTAGGGCACGGCCGGCACCTCGACCAGCTCCGCGCCGGCCAGCCGCAGCATGTCCTTCTTTTCCTGGCTCTGCGTCTCCGGGATGACGATCACCGAGCGGTAGCCGAGCGCGTTGCCGACCAGCGCAAGGCCGATGCCGGTGTTGCCGGCCGTGCCCTCGACGATGACGCCGCCGGGGCGCAGGGTGCCGCGCGCCTCGGCATCGCGGACGATGTAAAGGGCGGCGCGGTCCTTGACCGACTGGCCGGGGTTCATGAACTCGGCCTTGCCGTAGATCTCGCAGCCCGTCAGCTCGGAGGCCCGGTTGAGGCGGATCAGCGGCGTGTTGCCGATCGCATCGATCACGGAGGTCTTGATGTCCATCGCTCGTTCCGTCCGTTCAAGGGGCTTTCGGCCCCGGTTGCAGGCCGCCGGGGCCATCTGGTCGAATGGGCCGGCAGGGTAGGCCGGAGGGTCGGGGGCTTCAAGCGAGCCCATGCCAATTGTCAGGCGAACGTTGATAATCCTTTCGGCGCTGTTCGACAAAGTTGATCGATAAATCGTGAGAGTGCACATAAGCTTGGAATGTCATGCTGGCGATGATCCAGCGTGCAGTCCGCATCGTAACAGGCACAGAGAGGTTCTCCAGAGCCGCCCGCGCCTGTATCCGGGATATATTGGCGCGACGCCGCAAGTGGAGTATGAGCGATGAGACGCGGCCCTTGGGGGGTGCCGCGACAGGGATTGGATTGGAATGGACGCATCACGCGAACGCGAACAGTTCGACGCGCTGCTGGCCGGATATGTGGCCGGCACGCTGGCCGAACCCGCAAGGCTGCTCGTGCGAAGCCATCTCGACCTGTCGCCGGTCAATCGCGGCTTCGTCCGCGATCTTGAAGCCGCCGGCGGAGCGATGCTGGAAGAGATCGCACCGGTGAAGATCGACAATCGCGACGCGATGCTCGCCGCGATTTTCCAGGCCCCGGCCGACGAGCCGATCTCGGTTCCGCGCAAGGTAGTGAAGACCCGGCTGCCGGCGCCGCTCTTCGACTTCATCGGCAAGGATGTGGCGGACCTGCCCTGGAAGACCAAGCTTCCGGGGCTGAAGGAATACCGGGTCGCCGAGATGGACGGCTGCAGCGCCAGCCTGCTGTGGATCCGCGCCGGCATGGCGATGCCCGCCCATACCCATCACGGCTCCGAGCTGACGCTGGTGCTGGAGGGTGGGTTCACCGACCTGCATGGCCACTATGTGCGCGGCGACGTCGCCTATGCCGACGACGATGTCGACCATCGTCCGGTCGCCGACGACGACGAGGACTGCATCTGCTTCGCCGTGACGGAAGGCAGTCTGCGGCTCACCGGCCCGATCGGCCGGCTCTTCGCACCCTTCATGCGCGGCTGAACCAGAGATCCGTCGGCGATCCGCCCGCGCCCGCCTGCCGTAAACCCCTGGAAACAGGATGGAGGCAGACGATGGCAACAACGACTGTTGGCCCGCAGAACGGCATTGCCTGGGTGACCGGCGCCAGTTCCGGCATCGGCGCGGGGCTGGCGCTCGAACTGCAGCGGCACGGCTGGACCGTGGCGGTGACGGCGCGCTCGGCCGATGCGCTGGACAACCTTTCTGCACGCGCGCTGCCCGGCGCGATCCTGCCGATGCCCGGCGACGTGACGGATGCGGCCCGCATGGCCGAGATCGTCGCCGAACTGGAACAGCGGCATGGCGGTGTCGCGCTCGCCGTGCTCAATGCCGGCGTCTACCTGCCGGTCGACGGCACCGATCCCGACCTTGCCGCCTTTCACACCTCGTTCGATGTCAATCTCAAGGGAACAGTGAATGCCCTGGTGCCGCTGGTGGCGGCGATGAAGCCGCGCCGGCACGGCCAGATTGCCATCGTCGCCTCGGTCGCCGGTTATCGCGGCCTGCCGACCTCGGCGGCCTATGGCGCGACCAAGGCGGGGCTGATCAACCTGGCGGAGGCGATGAAGTTCGACCTCGACCGGCTCGGCATTCGCCTGCAACTGGTCTCGCCCGGCTTCGTCGACACGCCGGCGACCAAGGACAATCCCTTTCCGATGCCGCATCTGATGAGCGTCGATGCGGCGGTGGCCGAACTGGTCAAGGGGCTGGAGGCGCCGACCGGCTTCGAGATCACCTTCCCCAAGCGCTTCACCCGGCAGCTCAGGGCGCTGCGCCTGCTGCCCTACCGGCTGTATTTTCCGCTTGTTGCCCGCGCCACCGGCTGGTCGCGCAAGGGAGAGCCGAAGGACGACGCCAGGGAGTGAAGCCTGCCCGCTATGCGAGGGGCCGGCCCGGCGTCTCGTTTTGCGCGGCGAGCGAGCGGGCAAGCTTCGCATGCGCGCTGGCACCGAGCGGGAAGTTCCACATCAAGGCGATGGCGGCGAGCTTCAGCCCCACCGGCACCAGCGCATAGAGCGCCACAAGCATGGCGAGCCCGTCCGTGCCGGTGCCGTCGGCCGCGAAGCCGGCAAGCTCAAGCAGCGGGAAGGCAAGGCCGACGGCGAGCGCCAGCGACAGTTTCGTTGCGAGCCCCCACAGGGCGAAATAGAGCCCGGACCGGCGGCTGCCGGTCGCAAGGCGGTCGACATCGATCACATCCGCCTGGATCGCGGAGGGGAGGGCGAGATCGGCGCCGAGCGCCAGGCCGGTCAGCACGCAGATGACGGCGAAGCCGGCAAGGTCGCCGGGTCCGAGCAGCGGCACCAGCGCGAAGATCGCGCAGGCCCCCAGCATCGCCACCGACCAGCTTCGATGCTTGCCGAGCCGGCGCGAGACGGCGATCCACAGCGGCACGCCGGCAATGCCGCAGAAGAAATAGAGGAACAGGAACGGCCCCTGCATCTGCGGCGCCTCCAGCACCCGCGCGACGAAGAACAGGAACAGCGTCGCCGGCAAGCCGTTGGCGAAGCCGTTGACGACGAAGGCCACAAGCAGCCGCAGGAAGGGGCGGTTGGCGGCGAGATGGGCAAGGCCGGCGCGCAGGCCCGGCAGGGCGCGGCTCGCCGGCGCCGGTTCGGGGAGGGTGCGGACCGCGACGGCGATCAGCAGCGGCAGCGACAGGGCGACGAGCCAGGCGAGCACGGCCAACGCATCGCCCTGGCTGCCGGCGCCGCTCGCCTCGACAAGTGCCGGCACGCAGATCGCGACCAGCGTGCCGACCAGCACCATCCCCTCGCGCGCGCCGGCGACGCGGCTGCGGCCGTGATAGTCGTCGGCCAGCTCCGCGCCCCAGGCGGTGTAGGGGATGATCGCCGCCGTGTAGCCGAGCGACAGCGCCAGGCCCCAGCCGAGCAGATAGGTCCAGCCGGCATCCGGCGGCGGCGTCAGGATCATGAAGGCGGCGAGCGCGGCGGGAAGGGCGGCGAGCGCCAGCCAGCCGCGCCGCCGGCCGAGCGGCGGATGGAAGCGGTCGGCGGCGAGCCCCACCAGCGGATCGGACACAGCGTCGGCAAGGCGCACGATCAGCAGGATGAAGCCGACCTGTGCGAGCGGCAGGCCGATGGTGCCGGCGTAATAGCTCGGCAGGATGACGTAGAGCGGCAGGGTGAGCGCCGCCAGCGGCAGCGCCGGTCCCGCATAGGCCGCAAGCTGCGCCCATGACGGACCCGGCGCTGGCGCCATGTATCAGGGCGCCTTCACATAGATCATCTGGCGCACGTCGATATTGCCCGAGCGGAAGCCGGCCTCGCAGTAGTGGAAGTAGAACTCCCACAGCCGCTTGAACCGGTCGTCGAAGCCGAGCGGGCGGATGCGCGGCCAGGCGGTCCAGAAGCGCTGGCGCCATTCCTCCAGCGTGCGCGCATAGTCGTGGCCGAAGATGCGCTGGGCCGCGAGTTGCAGGCCGGTGCGGGCGCCGAGCGCCTCCAGCTCGCCCGGCGGCGGCAACATGCCGCCCGGGAAGACGTGGCGCTGGATGAAGTCCGGCGTGCGGCGGTAGTCGTCGAACAACTGGTCCTGGATGGTGATGATCTGCAGGCCGGCGCGGCCGCCCGGCTTCAGGCAGTTCGAGACGGTCTGGAAATAGGTGCTCCAATACTCCTCGCCGACCGCCTCGAACATCTCGATCGAGGCGACGCGGTCGTATTGCCGGCGCTCGTCGCGGTAGTCCTGCAGCTTCAGCGTCACCCGGTCGGCGAGCCCCGCGTCCTGGATGCGCTTGGAGGCGAAGTCGAACTGCTCGCGCGAAATGGTGAGGCCGGTGACCCTGGCGCCGATCTCGCTCGCCACGAACTCGGCAAAGCCGCCCCAGCCGCAGCCGATCTCCAGCACATGGTGATCGGGCGCGATGCCGCTTTCCTCCGCCAGCGCCCGGTACTTGCGCTTCTGCGCCTGTTCCAGGTCGTTGACGCCGCCGTCATAGAGCGCCGAGGAATAGGTCATCGTCGGGTCGAGCCATTCGCGGTAGAAGGCATTGCCGAGATCGTAATGGGCCGAGATGTTGCGCCGCGAGCCGGAGCGGGTGTTGCGGTTCAGCCAGTGGCGGACGCGCACCATCATCCGGAAGATCGGGCTGCCGCGCAGCATGTCGGCGGTGGCGTCGCGGTTGCGGCAGAACAGCTCCAGGAAGGTGGTGACGTCGGAGCTGGTCCACTCGCCGACCATGTAGCTTTCGCCGACGCCGATATCCGAGCCGCTGAGCAGGCGGCGGATGAAGCGCCAGGAATGGATGCGCACCTGCGCGTCCGGGCCCGGCGCCTCGCCGCGAATGAGGAAGCGGCGGCCTTCCGGAGTTTCCACGCTCAAGGAGCCGGCCTTGAGATTGAGGGCGATGCGCAGGCCGAGGCGGGCGAGCCGGGGAAGTCCGGCCAGCACCTGGCGGGCGTTTTCAGGAGTGAGAAGGATCGCAGTCGACATGATCGGTCGCTCCTCGTCGGACAGCCGGGACACTTCAGCTCCCCGTATATGCTTTGTGGCGTCGAATGGTTCCCGGACGTTGAGACGGCGAATGAAAGGGCGCGCCCTTGAGCCAGAGCCGGAACGCTTCCCAGTGGATTCCGGCGATTACTTTGAGTGTCATGAACGGGATTTTCAAGCAGAGCGAGAACAGCGCGCGGCTCGTCGCCGGCACCGCCGTTCCCGCGAAGGCGGCGGAGAGCAAGGGTCCCGTAACGTCACTTTCCAGGATGCGCACGCGCACCGCCTTGCCCGGGGGCAGCACGCGGAAGGCATAGGTCTGCGCCATGTCGATGAAGGGCGAGACATAGAAGGCCTTGGCGCGGGACTGGCGGATGCCCTCCGGCCCGCGCTGGTTGTCGCGCACCGGCTCCACATAGGTGTGGATGTCGCCGAACGTGTTGCGCACCTCGTAGACCAGCGCCACGATCTCCCCGTCCGCGCCATAGGCGAAATAGACGGACAGCGGATTGAACACATAGCCGAGGATGCGCGGATAGCACAAAAGCAGGATCCGCGCCGGCGGTGCCTCGATCCCGCGCGCGGCGAGCAGGCCTTCCACATGGGCGCGCAGGGGCGTGCCGTCGCGCGGGCCATGGTCGGCCGCGTGGAAGGAGGCGAGGTTGAAGCGGCCGACGGAGAACAGCCGCGACTGACGGTCGGCTTCATTCAGCCGGTCGAGGTCGATCAGCAGCGAAAACACCGTGTAGTCGAAGCGGTGGCCGAACGGCTTCAGCCGGGCATGCATGACCTTGCCCGGATAGAGCACGGCGGCCGCCTGCGGCGGCGGGCCGTTGGCGTCCTGCGTCGTCGCCATGGGACGTGGCCTGGTCATTCGGCGGCCTCCGCCGTGCGCGCGACGCCGTCCGCGCCGACCCGCCAGGGAATGTCGCAGCCGATCGCCTCGGCGACTGA
Source organism: Stappia sp. TSB10GB4 (assembly GCF_900185745.1). Taxonomy (NCBI): domain Bacteria; kingdom Pseudomonadati; phylum Pseudomonadota; class Alphaproteobacteria; order Hyphomicrobiales; family Stappiaceae; genus Stappia; species Stappia sp. TSB10GB4. The sequence goes on from NZ_FYAV01000050.1 coordinate 12,773, forward strand.
AAGGCCGGCGACGAGGCCGTCCTCATGGAAGCCGTGGCCGCACCAGGCGCCGCAGAACCAGGTGTTGCGGTCGCCCTGGATCTGGCCGAGCGCCTTCTGGGCGGCGATGGCGGCCGCGTCGAACTGCGGATGATCGTACTCGAAGGTGCCGAAAGTAAGGTCCTCGCGCGGTGGCACGAGCGGATTGAGGCTGACGAAGACCGGCTTGTCGCCCGGCAGGTTCTGCAGCCGGTTCATCCAGTAGCTGACCGAGGCGTCGCGATAGGGCGCGCCCGGATCGCTGGAGGCGATGTAGTTCCACGATGCCCACACCCGGCGCCGGCGCGGCATCAGGGCGCGGTCGCGGTGCAGGTAGACCTGGTTCGGCCGGTAGCGGATGGCGCCGAGGATGTTGCGCTCTTCCGGCGAGGCATCGGCGAGCATCGCCAGCGTCTGGTCGGTATGGGAGGCGAGCACGACATGGTCGAACACGTCCTCCTGTCCCGACGTGTCGCGCACATGCACCCGCCCCTTGCGGCGGGTGACCTCGGCGACCGGGGTCGCCAGCCGCACGCGGCCCAGCAGGGGCGACAGCAGCCGCTCGACATAGCTGCGGCTGCCGCCGGTGACCGTGCGCCAGACCGGGCGGTCGCGGTTGACCAGCCGGTGGTTCTCGAAGAAGGCGACGAAATTCTCCGCCGGGAAATCGAGCATGTGGGCCGGCGGCGTCGACCAGATCGCCGCGCCCATCGGCAGCAGATAGTCGGAGGCAAAGCCGGGCGAGAATTTCCGGCGCTGGAGATAGTCGCCGAGCGACAGGCCGACGAGGTCTCCGCAGGCGCGGTCGAGGACGCACAGGCGGTTGAAGCGCAGGATCTCGCGCAGCATCCACAGAAAGCGCGGCGACACCATGTTGCGCCGCTGGCCGAAGATCGTGCCGAGGCTGCTGCCCGACCATTCCCGCACGCCGCCGTCGAGCGAGAAGGAGAAGCTCATGTCGCTCGCCTCGCTGGCGACGCCGAGGTGATCGAACAGCGCGGTCAGGTTGGGATAGTTGAGCTCGTTGTAGACGATGAAGCCGGTGTCGACGGCCAGCCGCGTGCCGTCATAGTCGATGTCGACGGTGGCGCTGTGGCCGCCGGGGCGCGCCCGCTTCTCGTAGAGCGTGACGTCGTGCCTTTCGCTCAAGGCCCAGGCGGCGCTGTTGCCGGCGATGCCGGAACCGATGACGGCGATGCGCATTAAATGTCCTTCTCTTCAGGCAGCGTTTTTTATGGACTGGAAGGCGTCGAGGGCGCGCTGGCGCGCCGCGCCGTGCTCGACCATCGGCCGGGGATAGGTGTCGCCGAGGCGGATGCCGGCGTGCTCCAGCATCTCGCGCGGGGCTGCGTGAGGCTTGTGGATGTATGAGGCGGGCAGGCGGGCAAGTTCCGGCACCCAGCGCCGCACATAGGCGCCGTCGGGGTCGAATGTCTCGCCCTGGCTGGTGGGGTTGAAGATGCGGAAGTAGGGGGCGGCATCGGCACCCGATCCTGCCACCCACTGCCAACTGGCGGTGTTGTTGGCCGGATCGGCATCGACCAGCGTGTCCCAGAACCAGGCCTCGCCCTGGCGCCAGTCGATCATCAGATGCTTGATCAGGAAGGAGGCGGCGACCATCCGCACCCGGTTGTGCATGTAGCCGGTGTGCCAGAGCTCGCGCATGCCGGCATCGACCAGCGGATAGCCGGTCCGCCCCCGCGTCCAGGCGAGGAACCCGTCCGGGTCGTCCCGCCAGGGAAAGGCCTCGAAGCGCGGCTGGAAACTGGCATGGCCGATAGCGGGGAAGTGGAACAGCAGGTGGTAGGAGAACTCCCGCCAGCCGAGCTCGGAGCGGAACTTGTCGAGATGCCTGTCGGCGATCTCGCCGGCCGTTGCCCGTGTGCCGGTGGCAAACCAGATGCGGCGGGGCGAGATCTCGCCGAAGCGCAGATGAGGCGACAAAAGCGAGGTGGCGTCCGCACCGGGGATGTCGCGTTCGCCCGCATAGCGGTGCAACCGGCTGTCGAGAAAGGCCTCGAGCCGCCGGTGCGCGCCGGCTTCGCCCGGTGTCCAGGTGTCGCGCAGGCCGCCGGCCCAGTCGGGGCGCGCGGGCAGGGGCAGCAGCGCGTCGATCTCCTCGCTCTGAAGCACGGGCGGCTCCGGCAGGGGGGAGGAAGGGGCCTTGACGTCTTTCGGCTGCGCCGGGGCGCCGCGCGCGGTCATCGCCCGGTAGAAGGGGGCGAACACCCGGTAGGGCTGGCCCGCGCCGGTCAGCACCTCCCAGGGCTCGGCCAGCAGCGCGCCGTTGAAGCTCTCGGCGAGAAGGCCGTCACCGCGCAGCGCCGCCTTGAGTTCCGTGTCGATGGCGATGCCGGGCGCCTCATAACGCCGGTTCCAGACGATATGCGCGGCACCGGCCTCGGCCAGCACCGCGCGAACCGCCCGCAGGGCCGGCCCCCGGCGCAGGACCAGCGGCACGCCGATCCTCGCAAGGTTCCCGGCAAGCGCCTTCAGTGACAGGTTCAACCACCAGCGCGAGGCCCCGCCCGGCGCGCGCGGCGCGTCCGGCCCGCTGTCGAGCAGATAGAGCGCGATGACGGGGCGTCCCTCTTGCACCGCCGCGGCGAGCGCCGGGTTGTCGTCGAGGCGCAGGTCCTCTCGGAACCAGACGACAATCGGGGACAGGCTGACCTTCGAGGGCATGGGGCGGAATGTCCGTCTTCAGCGGGTATCTGATCCACTTACGTCCTCTTGTGACTGATGGATCAGCACTTTTGACGAAAATGCACGAGCCGCTTGCCGGAGCCTGTCCAGGCGGCAAGGCGGGCGCGCAAACAAGGCGGGCGCGCAAACGAAGAACGGCCGCGCCCCGGGGGGCGCAGCCGTTCTTCGTATCGCTCATCAGTGCTTCAGGCCGATGTTTCAGGCCAATGTTTCAGGCCACGTTCTAGGCGCGGAACGGTTCGGTGATCCAGTGCCAGGCAACGACGATGCTGTCCGCCGCCACGCTGAGGCTGGCGAGGATGGCGCTCCACAGCGCATCACCGAAGGCGGCGATCCGCATCATCGTGGTTGGTTCCGACCGGGGGATCTCCTCGATGAACTCGATGGTGGTCTGCAGTTCCGGATCGTCGACGACGCGGCGGGTCACCACGAGACGCGCATCGGGGGCGACGCGGGACTGGTCGGTCTTCGCCACGCGGGTCTGGTCATCCTGCGGATCGAGCATGGCACGCACGACAACGGCGCGGCCGTCCGGCAGCAGATGCGTCTCGTTCTGCGCGACCTCGCTGTCGTAGATGACCTCGCCGTGATCGTCGATCAGCTCGACCCAGACGGTCTTGCGCCCCTGGCGCTCCACCTCGCCGACCCAGATCGCATAGGAGCTTTCCTCGACAGTGCCCTGCGGCGTGCCGAGCGTCACCGATAGCCGGTCCTGCGGCAGGAGAAAGGTCTCGCGGTCGCTCTTCGCCAGCACCGCGTCGGCGGTCTGCGCGCGCAGATCCGCGCCGGCGGACGCCGCAACGAGGGCGATCGCCGCCGCCAGCGCCAGCCCGCTGCGGGCCACACTGTGCCGCGAAGCCACACTGCGTGACTTTCCTGCAACGATAGTCTTTGCAAGTCCAAACATTCGTCGCCTCCCAAGGCTGGGCGGTCCCGAGTTCTGTGGCCGGTGACCGCCTGAATGTTGCTAAGCTTGAGATTTGGTGTACGACTCCCAAATATTCTAGGCCAAGCGTGCCCCAACGTCTCTCAAACATCCTGACAAAACCGTAACGCGCATCACACAGAGGCGGTTCCGTGCGAAACGGTTTTTTTACGGATGCCGGATCCCCTTGGGTAAGCTGCTGAAATCTCGGGAATTTCAAACCGGGCAGGAATGCGGCAGAGACGCGGCCACAAGGTGGCGTGGTAAACGTCACGTTTTCGTGACCGCGTCGGTTCGGAAGGACCGGGTCTAGCTGCCGCTGGGCCGGGCGTTGGGGAAGAACAACTGCTGGCCGTCGATCTTGTAGTCGGCGATGACCTGCTGCCCCTCCTCGGAGATCACCCAGTCGACGAACTGCTGGCCGAGATCGGCCTTCACGTTCGGGAGCTTCTCCTTGTTCACCAGAATGATGCCGTACTGGTTGAACATCCTTTCGTCCCCCTCGACGGCGATGCGGTACGCGCCCTTGTTGCCGAAGGAGATCCAGGTGGCGCGGTCGGTCAGCACATAGGAGCCCATGCCGGTGCCGGTGTTGAGCGTCGCGCCCATCCCTGAGCCGGTCTCGCGATACCAGCCGCCCGAGGCCGCCGCGACGTCGACCCCGGCCGCCTCCCACAGCGCAAGCTCGGCCTTGTGGGTGCCGCTGTCGTCGCCGCGCGAGGCGAAGGGGGCCTTGGCCGCGGCGATCTTCTTCAGCGCGTCGGTGATGTCGCTGGAGCCGGCGATGCCGGCCGGATCGGCCGGCGGGCCGACGACGACGAAGTCGTTGTACATCACGTCGAAGCGCTTCACGCCGTATCCGTCGGCGACGAACTTTTCCTCCGCCGGCCTGGCATGGACGAACAGCACGTCGCCATCGCCGTTGGCGGCGTTCTTGATCGCCTGGCCGGTGCCGACGGCGACGACGCGCACCTCGATGCCGGTCTTTTCCTGGAACTTCGGCAGCATGAACTCGAACAGGCCCGAGTTCTGCGTCGAAGTGGTCGACTGGACGATGATGAACGTGTCCTGTGCCTGGAGCGGCGCACAGAGCCCGGCGGACAGCAGGCCGGCCGCGGCAAGTGTCAGGAACCGGCGACGAAGCATGTTGCACCTCCCTCTTTGTTGATCAGCTTTGCGCGCGCGGCTCGTCGAGGAACAGCCGCCCCTCCAGCCAGGCGCTGGCGGCTTCGGACCGAGGGGACGACAGCACCCGCGCGGCGGGCCCGCTCTCCGCGACCCTGCCGGCATGCAGGAAGACGATGTCGTCCGCCAGCCGCCGGGCCTGGCCGAGGTCGTGGGTCACCATCACCACGGTGACGCCGCGCCGGCTGGCATCGGCGATCAGGGTCTCGATGGCCTGGGTCGAGGCCGGGTCGAGGCTGGCCGTCGGCTCGTCGAGAAACAGCAGCTCGGGATCGCAGGCGAGCGCCCGCGCCAGGGCGAGGCGCTGCTGTTCGCCGCCCGACAGAACCCGCGCCGGGCTGCGGGCAAGATCGGTCAGCCGCGCCTTCTCCAGCGCCTCATTGATGCGCGCCTGACGCATCGCCCCGCGCAGGCCCCGCACCTTCAGCGCGAAGGCGAGATTGGCGATGACCGAGCGGCGCAGCATCACCGGGCGCTGGAACACCATCGCCTGCGCTCGCCGGGCGGTCCTGTCGAGCGGGCCGCCGCGCCAGGCTATCCCACCGGCCGTCGGCGCGATCAACCCGTGCAGCAGGCGCAGCAGCAGGCTCTTGCCGGCGCCGTTGGCGCCCATGACCATGGTCCGGCGGCCTTCGCCGATGCGGATGTCGATGCCGTCGATCAGCCGCTTGCCGCCGATCTCCAGCAGCAGGCCCTGCCCCTCCAGCAGGGCGGGGACGGGTGCCGCGGCAGGGCGCTGGGTGCCCTCCGCTTCGTTTCTGGCCAGGGCCTCACGCATAGGCGGCCCTCGCGGCGGAGGCACGCAGGCCCATGACGGCGGCGTTGACCAGGATGGCGATCACCAGCAGCACCACGCCGAGGGCCAGCGCCAGCTCGAGATTGCCCTTCGAGGTCTCCAGCGCGATCGTCGTCGTCATCACCCGGGTAACGTGGTTGATATTGCCGCCGACGATCAGCACGGCGCCGACCTCGGCGATCGCCCGGCCGAACCCGGCCAGCGCCACGGTCAGCAGGCTGTAGCGCGCATCCCACAGCAGCGCACGGATGCGGGTGAGGGGGCCGACATCGAGCGAGCGGAACTGCTCGGCATATTCACGGTCGAGATCCTCGATCACCTGGCGGGTGAGGGCGGCGACGATCGGCGTCACCAGGATGGTCTGGGCGATCACCATCGCGGCCGGCGTGTAGAGCAGGCCGAGCGGGCCGAGCGGCCCCGAAGCGGAGAGCGCCAGATAGACGATGAGGCCGACCACCACCGGCGGCAGGCCCATCAGCGAATTGAGCAGGACGGTCGCCAGGGTGCGCCCGGGAAAGCGGAAGGCGCCGACCGCGGCGCCGAGCGGCAGGCCGATCACGCAGGCGATCAGCACGGCGGTCACCGTGACGCGCAAGGACAGGGCAATGATGCCCATGAGGCCGGCGTCGCCCGACAGGATCAGCGCGACGGCGTCTCCCAGGACTGCCGTAAAGCTCTGCATTCCTGATTTTCCTCCCTCAGAAGGGAAGGAACGCACAAAATCGCCGAAAAATCCACTCCCGATCCCGAGCGTCCGGGTGTGCGACGCGGCGGGAGTGGGCGCGCGGGGGACGCACCGATCTGGCGGAGGCGGCGCCGCCGCCCGCCGTGTCAGCCGGCGCGGCGGGCGGTGAGCGTTGCCCCGCTCTCGCCGCGCAGCAGCAACGCTCCGGTCTCGTCGATCCGCCACTCGCTCAGCTCGGGGAGCGTGTCGAGGAACTTGCGCTCCTGCTCCATCAGCGCCGGGGCGCAGGCCATCATGGTCGAGACGGTGCGCGGGTCGACAGCGATCCGCTCGCCATTGGTGGCAAAGCGCGTGCCGTAGCTGTTGCAGGTGGCCTGCCCGCCGAGCTGGCCCTCGTCGGAAAAGACCAGAGTGACGCGGGAAGCGTCGACGATGCCTCCGCCCGAGATGTCCTCCACCACCCATTCGCCGCCGGGCAGCGTGTCCATGCCGGAGGCAAAGTGCGGCACTTCCACTTCGAGGCCGCAGGGCGGCAGTTCCTCTCCGCGCAGGGTGAAGCTGGCTTCCAGCCCCTTGGTCCACAGCACGGTGGCGGGATCGTCCTCAGCCTCGTAGCGCACGCCGCTGGCGGCCGGGGTCTGCTTCAGGGCAAGGCTCTCGTCGGCAAGCTCCAGCACGGCGCTGTCGTCGCGCTGCCGCAGCACGCCGGCGACCTCGCCGCAGGTAAGGTTCACCGTCACCGAGACGGGAAGCTGGCGCAGCAGAAGCACGTCGCCGGCATCCGTTCCGGGGTCGTCCGGTCCGGTGGGCGCGGCCTCGACTGCCACCGGCTGCGACACCCAGCCGGGACTCTCGCCATCAGCGAGCAGGAGCCGGAGCGCATAGCGCGTGCCGGACACCAGCCGGTCGCCCTCGGCCTTCAGATAGAAGGGAAGGGGCACCTGCCGGCCTTCGAGCTTTTGCCGCTTCTCCGCCACCAGCCGCACGCTCCCGGCCTCGACGCCGGGCTCGAGCGCCGCCATCTCGCGCAGTTCGACGACCAGCTCCGCGCCGCTGCCGATGGCGATGCGCTCGCGATAGGCCGCCGTACCGACGACCTTGAACACCCAGTCCCCCTCCTGTGCGCCGGCCGGCAGCGGCGCGAGCGCCAACAGCGCACTGGCAAGGCCAAGGGTGGCAGGGCCGGGGGTGGCAGGGCCGGGGGTAGCAGGGGTTGTCGCGGGGAGGCTTGCGGTCTGTACCATTTTGTCCTGCCGTGCTTGCGAAGGGGCGCGTCCTGCATCGGCGCGCCGTCCGGTGGATCCTTTCTCGGCTTAGCGGCGAAAGCAGGGCCGGCGCAACCCCGTGGTGCAGTCGGGGGCTGGAGGCACATGGAGGTATTTGCGCCTGCAGTGGAGCGGTTTTGTTGAAAGCGATTCGAAATGTCCGGCCATGCTCAGAAAATTCGTCAGGTATTCTCGCCGCTTTTCCGTTTTTTGCGCAACTTTACGGAGTGTTCACGCCAGATCCTCCAATTTCGGGAACAGGTAATTCTCGAAACCGGAGGGCGGAATGCGCAAGGGAGCGTTCAATCTGAGTGTCGCGCGCAAGATCGGCGCCACTATGGCCCTGCTGATCGTGGTCTCCGTGGGCGCCAGCCTGTTCGCCCTCGACGCCACGCAGCGGGTTGGCGACAACGGCATTCGGCTGGGCGAGGTCGAGGCGCCGCTGGCCGATGCGGCAATGGAGATCAAGCTCACCGCCACCCGGGCCCATCTCCTGTTGGAGGAGATCATGTCCGGCGACGAGGGGGAGAGCATCGACGAGGTCTGGCGGCTGATCGACGAGGCACGGTTCTATGCCCGCGCCATCCTGGACGGGGGAAGCAACAGCGAGGGAGCTTTCATCGCCACCTCCGATCCGGGGGTGCGCGACGTCGTGCGGGATGTCGCGGCGAAGATCGACGCGTTGGAGGAGGTCGCGCGCGAGCGCCATGCCGGCCTCGTTTCGGGCGTGGACGGGGGAGCCGGCTCGAAGGCCGACGAGATCTTCGATGCGACGTTCGAGACCCTTATCGAGCGCGCCGACGAGGCGGAGGAACTGCTCAAGGCCTCGATTGCGGCAAGCCTTGCGAACCTGCGTGCCGAAGCCGCGTGGGCGCGCAACGTCAGTCTCGGCGGCGTGGCCGCGATGGTTCTGGTCTTCCTGGCCGGGACCGTCTTCGTGTACCGCTCCGTGACGGTGCGGCTCCGCGATCTCGATCGCGTCGCGCGCGCCTATGCGAACGGCGACACGGATGTGCCGGCGCCGGCCTGGCGCTCGCGCGATGAACTGGGACGCCTGAACGAGGCGCTCGCCCGGTTCCGCGAAGGCGTGATACGCCAGCGCCAGCTTGCCGAGGAGGCGAGCGAGCAGGAGACCCGCCGGGCCGTCGAGCAGCGCGAGTTGGAGCGGCGCACCGCGCAGTCCTTCCACGAGACGACCCGCGGCTTCTTCGAGACTCTGGACGGGGCGGCAGGCGATCTGATGAAGGCCGTCGACACTTTGGAGCAGATGAGCGCACGCTCGGGCGATCTGTCGGAGCGCACCACCGCCACATCGCGCCAGGCCTCCGACAATGTCCAGACCGTCGCGGCGGCGGCGGAGGAACTGTCCTCCTCGATCTCGGAGATCGCCCGGCAGGTGACCTCCACCACCGAGGTCGTGTCGCGGGCGAGCGACCACGCGAAGCGCACCAACGAGACGGTGTCGCGGCTTGCCGCCGGCGCCAGCAAGATCGGCGAGGTCGTCTCCTTGATCCAGGCGATCGCCGAGCAGACCAACCTTCTCGCCCTCAACGCCACCATCGAGGCGGCGCGGGCCGGCGAGGCCGGTCGGGGCTTTGCCGTCGTCGCTGCCGAGGTCAAGGAGCTTGCTACCCAGACCTCCAAGGCGACCGAGGAGATCGGCGCCCAGATCGCCGCGATCCAGGCCTCGACCGAGGATGCGGTCCAGGCCATCGGCGAGATCACCCGCACCATGCAGGATGTCGACGGCTTCACCGGGTCCATCGCCGAGGCGGTCGACCAGCAGGGCCAGGCAACGGGTGAAATCAGCCAGCATGCGCAGCAGGCCTCGACCCGCACCGGCGAGGTCGCCGACACGATGGGCGAGATGTCTTCCGCCATCGGCCACGCCGGCGAAGAGGCGGCCAGGGTGCGCGAACTGTCGCGCACGGTGCACCGCGAGGCGGACAACCTGAGGACCTCGGTGCGCGACTTCATCGCCCGCTTCGACGCGGCGTGATGGGGCCGGGCCGAGCCTCCCGATCCCACCCTGGCGGAGCAGGCTGGCGGTATTGTTCTCCCTGAATGAACGATACTGTGAGGGAATGGCGGATTGTAATCATGCCGCGCGCGACGCACATTTCGGTCGATAGATTGCGGGCCCCATGGCCTGTGCCGAGATCTGGAGACAGTCATGCCCGCCACCTCCTTCGACAGCCGGACCGCCGCGCAGGGCGACCGTTTCGACATGGCGGCAGCGCCGCTGCGCGTCGGCCTCGTGACGCTGGCGGTGCGCGACAGCGCGCGCGTCGCCGCGTTCTATCGCGAGATCCTGGGGCTCGAGGATCTCGGCACCGACGGCCTTGAGGCGCTGCTCGGCGCCGGCGGGGTGCCCTTGCTGCGCCTGCGCGGCGATGCCGGCCTCGTCCCTGCGCCGCGGTCTGAGGCGGGCCTCTTCCACACCGCCTTCCTGCTGCCCTCGCGCGCCGATCTCGGCCGCTGGCTCGCCTTTGCCGCCGCGCGCGGCCTGCGGCTGCAGGGCGCGTCCGACCACAAGGTCAGCGAGGCGGTCTATCTCGCCGATCCGGAAGGCAACGGCATCGAGATCTATGCCGACCGCACGCCGTCCGTCTGGACGGATGCGACCGGCGCGATTGTCATGTCGACCGATCCGCTGGATGCGCCTTCGCTGCTGGCGGAGGCGGCCGGGACGATGTGGCACGGCGCGCCGGCCGGCACGCTGGTCGGCCATGTGCATCTGCAGGTCGGCGCCACCGACATCGCCGATGCCTTCTATTCGGCGCTGCTCGGCTTCGACATTGCCACCCGCTATCCGGGCGCCAGCTTCTACGGCTCGGGCGGCTATCACCACCAGCTTGCCGGCAACATCTGGAACAGCCGGGGCGCGGGGCCGCGCAAAGCCGGCTGCACCGGCCTTGCCGAACTGCAGATCGTGCTGCGCGAGACGGACCGGCTCGGCGCGATCGCCGATGCCGCCGGCAAGGCCGGGCTGGATGTCGCAGCCGGCGGCGACGGGCTCGCCCTTGCCGATCCCTGGGGCACCCGCATCCGCCTGACCGCTGCCTGAGAGTTGCCTGACCGCTGCCTGACGACTGGCTGAGGCGGGAGCCGGTCAGGCGCCGCCGCCCGGCGCCTCGATCTCCTCCAGCAGCTTGCGCAGCAAGCCGGCCAGCGTCTCGCGCTCGGCCGGGGCAAGATGCGCGAGATACCGCGCCTCGTTCGCCATATCCGCCCGGAAGGCCTCTTCCGCCAGCGCGCGGCCGGCCGGGGTCAGCACCACTTCGAGGCTGCGCCCGTCGCGCGCGGATTTTTCACGCGCGATCAGCCCGGCCGTCTCCAGCCGCCCGAGCCGGTGCGTCAGCCCGCCGGAGGAGATCATCAGCGTCGAATAGAGATCGGTCGGCGTCAGCCGGTAGGGCGGGCCGGCACGGCGCAGGGTCGAGATCACGTCGAACTCGCCGCGGTCGAGCCCGTAACCCGCGAAGATCTTCTCGATGCTGCCGCCGGCCAGCAGCGTCAGCCGCCGCGCCCGGCCGAGGATCGCCATCGGCTCGGTGTCGAGATCCGGCAGTTCCCGCGCCCATTGCGCCCTCAACCTGTCGATATGATCCGCCATGACATCCCCCGCGTCGGGATCCGGCCCGCTGCTCAAGGGCGGCTCCCGGGTTCAGTCTCTCGATATCAAGATAATTATCTTGACGCAAAGACAAATCTTTGGAAGTATCTTCTCGTCAAGATAAATGCGGGAGGGATTGCCATGACAACCAGTGCCCACGCCCCGGCGCAGGCCTCTGCCGAGGATGTCGGACGGCCCGATATCTCGGTCCGCCGCCATCGCCCGCCGGTTCCGGGGGAAAGCCCGACGGTGCGTTTCGAGGGGAAGGACTACGGCTCGCCGGTGTCCATGTTCATCACCGACAGCGCGCCGGGCACCGGCTCGCAACTGCATGTCCACCCCTATCGCGAGACCTGGGTGGTGCGCAAAGGCGCGGCGGAATTCCTGGTCGGCGACGAGCGGCTGCGCGCCTTTGCCGGCGACATCGTCGTCGCGCCGGCCGATGTGCCGCATCGCTATCTCAATGTCGGCACGGAGCAACTGGAGCTGGTCTGCATCCACCCGTCCGAGACGATCCGCCAGCAGGACCTGTGAAAGGAGACGGGACATGTCGTCATCCGAAGGCAAGCCGCCGGTGAAGGGGACCGTCAAGGGACCGGCCTCCTACTTTCCGTCCATCGAAAAGAAATACGGCCGCCCCATCGCCGAGTGGAAGGCCCTGATCCGTGCGCAATCCGGCCTCAAGCACATGGAACTCGTCGCCTGGCTCAAGGCGACCCACGGGCTCGGCCACGGCCATGCCAATGCGCTGGTCGCCCATACGCTCGCCGAGGACAGGTGAGGGTGCAGAATCGACTTGGCTGAATTCTGCGTAGTTAGTGGATGAGCACGGAGTAATTTGTTAAAAAATATTTCAAAAATTATTTCGCGGGTGATTCAATGAAGCTTCTAGATGAAATTACTCTTGGAGATAATTCCGTAGTAGATCTTCGTGATGTCAACGTTGTTGTTTTTGTTGGGGCGAATAATAGCGGAAAAAGCACAGTTTTACGTGAGATATATAGGAGTTTTTCAGGCGCTAATTATAATGGTTTAATTTTAAAGTCTAAATCAATTCGAGAAATTACCGATGGCGAAGTTGAGGAATTTTTGAATGAAAGAGAGATTATTGCGGGGGGGTATTCCTACCTCAGGACTGGGGGCGATAATTTCAGATATGATAGGAAGGCTTTCGGGAATTACCTGCGTAGTGGCGGCCATGAAGGTGCGCATGTAGAAATTCATGCTAATATAATAAGTCAGCTTGTTAAGTTTCTGGATGGTTCCAGACGGCTCTCAATTACTGAAAGTAAGGATCGGGGGGATCTTAAGAATCCCTCCAATTCGTTCTCCAGGCTTTTGGTTTCTGAGCAGGAGAAGAAAGTATTAAGAAAGATAATTTCTGATTCTTTTCAGTTGTACTTGGGATTCGATCATACTGTTGGTGATCAAATTTCAATAGTTCTCGGGGAGACTCCAATTCCTGGGTCTGATAGATCTTTCGAGGAAGACAACATAGAGTGGTTGAGGCGTGCAAAATCTATTAAAGAGTTCAGCGACGGAGTTAAAGCATTTCTTGGTATATTGATTGAAGCTCTTGGGGGTGGGGCGGAGATTCTTGTGATTGATGAGCCGGAGGCGTTTCTTCATCCGTCGCTTGGTGCCAGGCTTGGTCGGGAGTTAGGAGTTATTGCAAAGAACCAAAAAAAAGATGTCTTTTGTAGCGTCCATAGTCCAAGCTTTATATTAGGCTTAGTTCAATCTGGGGCTAATATAAATATCATTAGATTATCTTATGATAAAAATGTGGGATCTGTAAATTTCATTCCTAGCAATGAAATGAGAAATATTATGATGAATCCGATCTATAGATCGGCAAATCTAGTGAATGCAATATTCCATAAAAGTGTTGTGGTTGTTGAGGGGGATAGCGATAGAGCTTTTTACAATGAAATAAACGAAAGGATGATCTCTATTGGGAGGGGAATATCTGATACATTGTTTGTAAACACAAATGGAAAAGACCAAATTCACGAGTTTGTTGGAGTTCTTCGAAAGCTGGGGATACCGACTGCTGCCATTTACGATTTGGATTTTATGTCAAACAACGTTAGGGGCAGGTATGAAATATTCTTATCGTCAAATTTGGGCGATTTAGATTATATAATGAGGGAGTCCGGCCAGATTTGGAGTGAAATTAAAAGACATCTCTCTAAACGGAATTTATTCCAAACTCCTTTGACTGAAAGCTTAGCGAATAGGTTGTCTTGCCATATTGAAATATTAAAGAGGTACGGTATTTTTCTGGTTCCTTGTGGAAGTCTCGAGGGTTGGCTTCCTGAATTGTTGGGGGGTGTGAGAGTTTCCAAAAAAAGATGGCTTGCGGAAGTGTTCCATAAACTTGGGGCCGATGATCGATTGCCAGAATATATTCGGCCGGGCGCGGGAGATGTGTGGGCGTTTTTAGATGAGATCTCCAAATGGACAGAAATGGCGCAGGAATAGTTCAGCCGACGTGTGTCTGAAAATCTATATTCTGGTCGTGTATGAAGCGCCTAAGAGTCCGTTTGGAAAATCAGGGATGAGCTGTTCTGCGTAGCAGGTTTCCGCCCATGGCGACGAGGATCATGGCATGAGAGACGTCGATGCGCTGCTCATAGTCGCGCACGAGGCGTCGCCATC
>NZ_FYAV01000070.1:0-57564 GCF_900185745.1 Stappia sp. TSB10GB4
GTCTCTCCGGCGGCATCAACCCCGTGGAGTTGGAAGAGATGCTTGGACGTGTCCATGCCGATGCGCGTAATCTCGTTCATTGGGCGGCTCCTTCGATGTGTTGGGACCATCATCTTGGCGCAAAACGGCGCCGGATGGGGGCCGTCCACCCCAACGGGATCCATTGGCAACCTCGGCAGGCGTGAGGCGGGACGCGCGCGCCTCCGCCCCAGCCACTCGGTCCACCCTCTCCGGCGTCTTCCCGGACGGCGCGCCAGCGCCGAGCCGGGATCGGCGAGCCGCGGCGCTTGTGGTGTCTTTCGGGAGCGCACCTCAAACGCCCCCGGCTCTCCGGCCCCGCATCTCCGCTTCGCTGCGTGCGGGATGACGAAGGAGGGGCTTGCGTGCAGCATGACGACAGAGAGGATGCAAGGCGCTGCCTCCCTCTCAGACGTCATCCCGGTCCAGCGCAGCGCAGAACCGGGAACCATTGGCAACCCCGGCCGGCATGTGACGGAAGACCCTCTCGCAGCCACCCCAGCCCCGCTCCTCCCCCTCCGGCGTCTTCCCGAACGGCGCGCCAGCGCCGAGCCGGGATCGGCGAGCCCCGGCGGTCGTGGCATCTTTCGGGCGCCACCTCGTCAAAAGAACGCGCTCACGCCTCCCCCAAAAAGAACGGCAGCAGCGCGGCCAGCGTTGCCGCCGGGGCCTCCTCAGGCAGGAAGTGGCCGGCATCGACGCCGTGCCCGCGCACGTCGCTCGCCCAGCGCGACCAGGTCTCGACCGGCGTCGCGGTCTTTTGCGCCAGGCCCCCATTGCCGTAGAGCGTCAGCAGCGGGCAGGCGATCTTGCGGCCCGCCTCGCGGTCGGCGGTGTCGTGATCCATGTCGACAGTCGCGCCGGCCCGGTAGTCTTCGCAGGCCGCGTGCTGGCGCGCCGGCTGGGCGAACGACGCCCGGTAGTCGGCGAGCGCCCTCGCATCGAAGGCGCTGAGGTCCTTGCGCGCCGTCCAACTCGCCAGCGTGTGGTCGAGATAGAAGTCGGGGGCCCCACTGATCAGCCGTTCGGGCAGCGGCTTGGGCTGGGCCAGGAACAGCCAGTGATAGATGGCCATGCCGTAGCGCCAGTCCATGTTCTGCCAGTAGTCGTAGGTCGGCAGGATGTCGAGCACCGCGAGCCGGCGCACCTTGTCGGGGTGATCGAGCGCCATCCGGTAGCCGACCCGCCCGCCGCGGTCGTGGCCGGCGACCATGAAGCTGTCGTGGCCGAGCCCGGCCATGACCGCGACCATGTCGGCCGCCATCGCGCGCTTGGAGTAAAGGTGATGGTCCGCATCGCCCTCCGGCGCGGTCGAGCGGCCATAGCCGCGCAGATCCGCGACGACCACGGTGAAGTGGCGCGCAAGATCGCCGGCAATAGTGTGCCACATCGCATGGGTCTGGGGATAACCGTGCAGCAGCAGGAGCGGGGGGCCCTCGCCGCCACTGATGCGGCAGAAGATGTCCACGCCCTCGCCGCGAGATATCCCCGCCGTGAAGCCTGGAAAGAGATCGTCGCCGCCCTGCATCGCAGCCTCCCGCGCCATCCGGTCGGCAGGCCCTCCTCGCGGAACCTGCGCGGGTGCGATTGAAGCGTCTGTGGCCGTCCGGCGCAATCGGCGATTTCGAGAGACGTTTCTCGAATTTTACGGATTTCGAGACGGAATTTCGCAAAATCCGTCTCGAAATTCTGCAAGCCGAAAAACTGGCCTCAGGCCGTGCCGTCTTCGCGCGCGACCGCCCGCCAACCGATGTCACGGCGGCAAAAACCTTCAGGCCAATCAATGCGTTCGATGGCGGCATAGGCGCGCTCGCGGGCTTCCGCGACAGTGCGGCCGAGCGCCGTGACGTTGAGCACGCGCCCGCCATTGGCGAGCAGCCGGCCGTCGTCGTCGCGCCGCGTTCCGGCATGGAAGACCTTGAGCGCGGGGTCCCCCTCCAACGCCTCCAGACCGTGGATAACCGTGCCCTTGTCGTAGATGCCGGGATAGCCGTTCGCGGCCAGGACTACGGTCAGCGCCACCTCGTCGCGCCAGCGCGCGCCGACGGTGTCGAGTGTCCCGTCGATGCAGGCGAGCATCAGGGTGACGATGTCGTCCTTGAGCCGCATCATCAGCACCTGGCACTCCGGATCGCCGAAGCGAACGTTGTATTCGATCAGCTTCGGGCCGTCCTTGGTCATCATCAGCCCGGCATAGAGCACGCCGACGAAGGGCGTTCCCTCGCTTGCCAGCGTCGCCACGGTCGGCTCGACGATCTCGCGCATGGCGCGCGCGGTGAGTTCCTGCGTCATCACCGGCGCGGGGGAATAGGCGCCCATGCCGCCGGTGTTCGGGCCGGTATCGCCCTCGCCCACACGCTTGTGGTCCTGGGCGCTGGCGAGCGGCAGCACGTTGCGGCCGTCGGACAGCACGAAGAGGCTCGCCTCCTCGCCTTCCAGGAATTCCTCGACCACGACCTCGGCGCCGGCAGCGCCGAATTCGCCGTCGAAACAGGCATCTATCGCGGCAAGCGCCTCGGCCTCGGTCATCGCCACGACAACGCCCTTGCCGGCGGCGAGCCCGTCCGCCTTGACGACGATGGGGGCGCCGACCTTGGCGACATGGGCCTTGGCAGCAGCGGCATCGGTGAAGCGGCCATAGGCGGCGGTGGGGATCGCCGCACGGGTACAAAGGTCCTTGGTGAAGCCCTTGGAGCCCTCCAGGCTCGCCGGTGCCTTGCGCGGGCCGAAGGTCTTGATGCCGGCGTCCATCAGCTCGTCGACAAGGCCGGCGACCAGCGGCCCCTCCGGCCCGACGACGACGAGGCCGATCTCCTGGTCGCGGCAATAGGCGATGACGGCCGAGGGGTCCGACGTGTCGAGCGCGACGCAGACCGCCTCCTGCGCGATGCCGGCATTGCCGGGGGCGACATGGAGACGGCCGGTCAGCGGCGAGTTGGCGATGGCCCAGGCCAGGGCGTGTTCGCGGCCGCCGGATCCGATCAGGAGGATATTCATCTGTCGCTCACCCCGTCGCGATGTATGGAGGACTTGCCGCCTCCTAGCCTGCGCCGACACCCGAAACAAGCCCCGCTCTTTCAACGGCGCCGCAAAGGCGGTATCACGTCGCGCTGGATAGCCGACAGGTGAGGCGATGCAAAACGACACGATCGCGGGCCGGGTGGCGGATGCCGTACGGGGACATTGGGTCGACACGCGGGCGCCGCAATGGCTGCGGCCCTATGCGAGACTGGCGCGCTGGGAGCGGCCGATCGGCTGGTGGCTGCTGCTGTGGCCGTGCTGGTGGTCGGCCGCGCTTGCGGGGATAGCCGGCGGGCGGGCCTTTCCCGACCCCTGGCATCTGGTGCTGTTCCTGATCGGCGCCGTCGCCATGCGCGGCGCCGGCTGCACCTATAACGACCTGATCGACCAGGACATCGACGACAAGGTCGCGCGGACCCGTTCGCGCCCCCTCCCCTCCGGCCAGGTGACGCGGATGCAGGCCAAGACCTTCCTGCTGCTGCAGGCGCTGGTCGGGCTTGCGGTTCTGGTACAGTTCAACGGCTTCGCCGTGCTGCTCGGCATCGCCTCGCTGGCGGTGGTCGCCGTCTATCCGTTCATGAAACGGGTGACCAACTGGCCGCAGCTCTTTCTCGGCCTTGCCTTTTCCTGGGGCGCGCTGATGGGCTGGGCGGCCGCATTCGGCCGGCTCGACTGGCCGGCCGTGGCGCTCTATTGCGGCGGCATCCTGTGGACGATCGGCTACGACACGATCTACGCGCATCAGGACAAGGAGGACGACGCACTGGTCGGCGTGCGCTCCACCGCGCGCCTTTTCGGGACGTGGACAAAGCCGGCGCTCGCCGCCCTTTACGGCGGGGCGACGGTGCTGTTCGCGCTGGCGCTCGCCGGGGTGGACGCGGGGCCGGCCGCGTTCCTCGGCCTTGCCATCGGCCTTGCCCATCTGGTCTGGCAGATCGTCCGGCTTGACATCGACGACCCGGACCAGTGCCTGAAGCTGTTCCGCTCCAACACGACCTATGGCTGGATCCTGTTCGCCGGCCTGGTGCTGGACGCGATGGTCCAGGCACTGCTGTAAAAGCGGATTTTTTTCAGTCAGTTGCGGGCGATCATCTCGCGCTCGCCGCGATGGACGGCGGGGGTCTGCGAGCGGCTGCCCGGCTTGCGGCGCAGCAGGAAGCGCGGCCGGCGGGCGGTCAGCGCCGCGACGCGGCGGCGGGCCGGCGCCATCGGCGTGCGCCCCGAATGGCCGGGGCCATCGATGCGGCTGACGCTGCCGTCCGGCTCGACGAGAAGCAGCGGCAGGCCGAGGGCCTCGCCCCAGGCGCACCAGTCTTCGGCAAGCCCTTCGAGATGGTCGTCGCTGGCCAGTTCGATGGACATTGCCGGATCGCGGTGCATCAGGCCGATGCGGGCCTTCAGCGTGCCCGGCGCCTCGCCGGGCGTGACCTCGGCGAAGACGCCGAGGAAGACGGCGACCGGCTGGGCAAGGGTCAGCGGCAGGCCGGCGAGCCGGCGTTTGACGATGACCTGCTGGCGGTCGATATAGACGTCGAGTTGCGTCGGCTCGCAGGCCGTGCCGCGCGCCGCGAAGCGGTGCGGCATCTGCGAGGGATCGAGCCGCGCGGTGCGGCCCGATCCCGTTGCAGTGGCGTCCTGATGTGCTGTTTGACGGCTCAATTCGCTCTCCATCGGGCCACTGTTTTTGTCTGGCCTCTGATGGGTTCACACTAGCAGGCAGGCGTCCCAAACCGCTTAACAAGCACGGTTAACGATTTTCCGTTGCAACCAGGGTTAGGGATTGGTCACCGAATACGGCAAACAAAACCTGAACCGCCTCCGCGACCGGCTTGCCGAAGCGCGGCCCCGGCACTACGGTCGCGGCCGACCGTTCAGCGGACCGCCTCCCCCGCAAGGATCACGAGATGCAGCACCCGATTGACCAGACCCGGCTGATGGACGAGGCCCGCGCTCTTGTCGAGGCCGCCCTCAAGGCAGGCGCGGACGCGGCCGATGTCGTCGCCGCCACCGGCGTTTCGCTTTCCGTCGAGATGCGCGAGGGCAAGCTGGAGGAAAGCGAACGCTCGGAGGCCGACGACGTCACCTTGCGCGTCTTCTGCGGCCACCGGGTCGCCAGCGTCTCCTCCAACGATTTCCGCGAGGGCGCGACCCTTGCAGAACGCGCCGTCGCCATGGCCCGCGCCGCGCCGGAAGACCCGTTCGCGGGCCTCGTGCCGGCCGGCGAACTCGCCAGCGCGTTTCCCGATCTCGAACTGCTCGACGCGGTACAGGTAGGCGCCGAGGCGCTTGCCGAGCGCGCCCGCGAGGCGGAGGCCGCGGCCCTTGCCGTCAAGGGCGTCAGCCGTTCGGGCGGGGCCAGCGCCTCCTTCCGCCTCAGCGGCATCGTGCTGGCGACCAGCGAAGGCTTCTGCGGGGGATATCTGGTCTCGCGCCACGGCGTCTCGGCGACGGCGGTCGCCGGCGAGGGCACGGGAATGGAGCGGGACTACGACTTCGACAGCCGAGGATTTCTGTCCGATCTTGCCGACCCGCGCGAGATTGGCCGGCGCGCCGGCGAGCGGGCGGTGGCACGGCTCAACCCGCGCAAGCTCTCGACCCGCACCGCCGACATCGTCTATGAGCCGCGCGCGGCGCGCTCGCTGCTCGGGCATTTCGCCGGCGCCATCAACGGCGCGGCGATCGCCCGGGGCACCAGCTTCCTGAAGGAGAAGATGGGCGAGCGGATCTTCGCTGCCGGAATTGCCATCACCGACGATCCGACCCGGCCGCGCGGCCCGGCGAGCCGCCCGTTCGACGGCGAGGGCCGGCCCGTCGCCCCGCTGGTGCTGGTGGAGGACGGCATCCTCAAGACCTGGCTGCTCGACACACCGGCAGCGCGCGAACTCGGCCTTGCCCCCAATGGCCGGGCGGTACGCGGCGGGGCCGGCACCAGCCCGTCGACCACCAATGTCACCCTGTCGCCCGGCGCCCGCTCGCAAGCCGAGATGCTGGCCGAGATCGGCACCGGCCTCCTGGTCACCAACCTTATCGGCCACGGCGTCAATGGCGTCACCGGGGATTACTCGCGCGGCGCCTCGGGCTTCTGGATCGAGGACGGCGCCATTGCCTATCCGGTCTCGGAGATCACCATCGCCGGCAATCTGATCCCGATGTTCGCCTCGCTGGAGGCGGGCAGCGACCTCGACACCCGCTCCGCCTATCAGGTGCCGAGCCTGCTGCTGAGGGGCCTCACCATTGCCGGCGCGTGACACGACCGCCAATCTCGACGACATGGATCTGATCGCCCGCGCGGCCCGCGAGGGAGGCGAGATCGCCCTGTCCTATTTCCGCAAGGACCCGCGCCGCTGGACCAAGGAGAACGACTCGCCCGTCTCCGAGGCCGACCTTGCCGTCGACCGGCACCTTGCCGAGGCGTTGAAGGCGGCGCGTCCAGACTATGGCTGGCTGTCGGAAGAGACCGCGGACGACCGCTCGCGGCTGGCGGCCCGGCGCAGCTTCGTCGTCGACCCGATCGACGGGACGCGCGGTTTTCTCGCCGGCTCCGGCGAGTGGACCGTGGCGATCGCGGTGGTCGAGGACGGCAGGCCCGTCGCGGCGGCGCTCTACCGGCCGGTCGGCGATGACCTCTACACCGCGACCCTCGGTCAGGGGGCAAGGCTCAACGGGCGCGAGGTTGCCGTTTCCGGCCAGCCGGTGCTGTCGGGCGCGAGCGTTGCCGGTCCCAAGTCGATCACCGGCCAGGGGCCGATGATGCGCACCGGCATTTCCCATGCCGGCTACATTCCCTCGCTGGCCCTGCGCCTGGCGCTGGTCGCGCAAGGGCTGATCGATGCCGCCGTGGTCCGGGAAAATGCCTGCGACTGGGATCTTGCGGCGGCCGACCTTTTGGTGCAGGAAGCGGGCGGCCGGCTTGAGGATCTCGAGGGGCGGCCGCTTGCCTACAACCGGGCGAGCGTCCGGCACCCGGCGCTGGTCGCAGGGCCGCCGGCCCTCGCCGCGCCGCTCCGGCCGATCCTCGCGCAGCTCTTGACGAACCCGTGATGCCGGCCGGACAGTCCGGCCAGATCCTTGCGAACCCCGTTCCCGGAGTGACGTTGATGACGACCACCGAACCCGGCAAGCAGCTTCTCCATCTCGTCTTCGGCGGCGAGCTCGAACGTGTCGACGGCCTGACCTTCCGCGATCTCGAGAAGCTCGACATCGTCGGCATCTACCCCAACTATGCCGCGGCCTATGTGGTGTGGAAGCAGAAGGCGCAGCAGTCGGTCGACAACGCCCACATGCGCTACTTCATCGTCCATATGCACCGCCTGCTCGACCCCGAGACCGAGGGCCAGTAAACCCTTGGTACGACGTCTTTCCCGGAGGCCGGCCGCACGGCCGGGCGGATCATGCTGAAGCGCGCCGGACGCAGCCCCCTGCTGCAGCGGCTGGTCGGCAACGCGCTGGCCGGCTACCTGCTCGCCGTGCGCAAGACCAGCTCCTTCCGCCTGGACCCGCCCGACCTCTACGAGCGGATCGAAGACGACCTGCCGGCCATCGTCGCCATGTGGCACGGCCAGCATTTCGCCGTGCCCTTCGCGCGCCCGCCGAGCTACGACGTCCGGGTAATGATCTCGCGCTCCGCCGACGGCGAGATCAACGCGATTGCCGCGCGCAAGCT
The DNA here is from genome assembly GCF_900185745.1 of Stappia sp. TSB10GB4. Lineage (NCBI taxonomy): Bacteria > Pseudomonadati > Pseudomonadota > Alphaproteobacteria > Hyphomicrobiales > Stappiaceae > Stappia > Stappia sp. TSB10GB4. The sequence continues at coordinate 7,703 of NZ_FYAV01000070.1, forward strand.
CGGCCTTGGGCTGATCCGCGCGTCCGGTGCCCATCACGCCCACCAGGTGAGCAAGCGCGGGGGCCTGCGCGGTTTTATCGAGGCGATGCGCTGCCTGAAGGAAGGCGCCAGCGTGGCGATGACGGCGGATGTGCCGAAGGTGTCGCGCGTCGCCGGGCTCGGCATCGTCCAACTCGCCCGCCATTCCGGCCGGCCGATCCTCCCGATAGCGGTCGCCACCAGCCGCCATGTCGACCTGTCGAGCTGGGACCGGGCAACGATCAACCTGCCGTTCAGCCGGATGGTGGTGGCAGCCGGCGACATGATCCGCATCGCCCCGGATGCCGACGACGCCGCGCTGGAGGAGGCGCGCCAGGCGGTGGAGGCCTCGATGAACGAGACCACCGCCCGCGCCTACGCCCTGGCAAAGTCCAGATGACGACCGACGGCCCGGACAGGACCGCTGTGCCGGCCGGCCTCGCCCGCGCCGGAGTGCCGTCGCGACTGATCGGGGAGATCCTGCTCCTGCTCTATCGCGGCTTCGGCCATGCGGTGGCGCCGCTGCTGCCGCTGCTCTTCGCCCGCCGGGCGCGGCGCGGCAAGGAGGATGCCGGCCGGCGCGGCGAGCGCTTCGGCCGCGCCTCGCGGCCGCGCCCCGACGGACCGCTGGTCTGGCTGCATGCGGCCAGCGTCGGCGAGATGAACGCCTCGCGCCCCCTGGTGCGCGCCCTGCGCCAGCGCGGGCTCGTCGTGCTGCTGACCACCGGCACCGTCACCTCCGCCCGGATCGCCGCCGCCGAGGTGGATCCCGGCGTCATCCACCAGTTCGTGCCCTATGACACGCCGCCGGGCATCGACCGCTTTCTCGACCACTGGCGGCCCGACCTTGCCATCACGGCGGAATCGGAAATCTGGCCGACGACCATCTCGTCGCTGGCCCGGCGCGGCATTCCGCTTGCCATTGCCAGCGCCACCATGTCGCCGCGCTCGGCCAAGGGCTGGCGGCGGATGCGGCCCTTCGCCCGCGCCATCTTCTCGCGCATTCCGCTCTGCCTCGCCCAGACGCCGGAGGACGGGGAGCGGCTCAGCGAGTTCGGCGCGCCGCAGGTCGAGATCTGCGGCAACCTGAAATTCGACGGCGGCGACCTGCCGGTTGACGCATCGGCCTTGGACGCGCTGACGCAGGCGCTCGCCGGACGGCCCGTGTGGCTCGCAGCCAGCACCCATGAGGGCGAGGAAACGCTGGTCGCCGAGGTCCACGAGACGCTGCGCGAGGATCTGCCGGGCCTGCTCACGGTCATCGTGCCGCGCCATCCGGAGCGGGGAGCCGCCATCGCAGACACCCTCGCGGCGCAGGGGCTGCGGCTCGCCCGGCGCTCGCAAGGTCTGCTGCCGGACCCGGACTGCGACATCTATCTCGGCGACACGATCGGCGAGATGGGCCTCTACTATCGCATCGCGCCGGTCGCCTTCATCGGCAAGTCGCTGGTGCCGGAGGGCGGGCAGAACCCGCTGGAGGCCGCCCGCCTCGGCGCGGCCATCGTCACCGGCCCGCATGTGTTCAACCTGCTCGACATCTACACACCGCTGTTTACGGCGAAGGGGGCGGAGATCGTCCGGGATGCGCGCGAACTGGCCGACGCCGTGCGCGCCCTGCTGGGCGACAGGCGGCTTGCCAGCGAACGCGCGGCCATCGCCGCCAATGTCGGCAAGGCAGGAAGCGGCGCGCTCGACGCAAGCCTTGCCGCGCTTCGCCCCCTGCTGCCACCGGCACGGGATCCGGCGCCGTGAGCGGCGGACTTGAAGCCCCGTCGTTCTGGTGGCAGCCGCCCGGCCCTGCCGCCGTCGCGCTCGCCCCGTTCGGCTGGATCTATGGCGCGATCACAGCAAGCCGCATGGGGCGCAAGCCTGCCTACACCGCCGCCGTGCCGGTGATCTGCGTCGGCAACTTCACCGTCGGGGGAACCGGCAAGACGCCCTTCGCCCTGGCGCTTGCCGAGATGCTCAAGGCGCGCGGCGAGCGCCCGGTCTTCCTGACCCGCGGCTATGGCGGGCGGCTCTCCGGCGGCCCGCCGGTGCGGCTCGATCCCGCAAGGCACAGCCCGCTTGATGCCGGCGACGAGCCCCTGCTGCTTGCAGCCAGCGGCCCGGTGGTGATCTCCGCCGACCGGCCGGCCGGCGCAAGGCTCGCGGAAGGGCTCGGCAGCGTCATCCTGATGGATGACGGGCTGCAGAACCCGACCCTTGCAAAGACCGTGTCGCTGGCGCTGATCGATGCCGCATCAGGCACCGGCAACGGTTTCTGCCTGCCGGCCGGCCCCTTGCGCGCGCCGGTGGAGCGGCAGCTTGCCCATGTCGATGCGCTGGTGGTGATCGGCGACGGTGAGGCGGCAAAGCCGGTCGAGGCCGCCGCCCAGCGGCGCGGCCTTCCGGTCTTTCGCGCAAGTCTGGCTGCTCGCGAGGCGGATTGGCTGACAGGGACCCGGGTGCTCGCCTTTGCCGGCATCGGCCGGCCGGAGCGGTTCGTGGACAGCCTGCGCGGTGCCGGGGCCGATATTGTCGAGACGCGGTTCTTCGGTGATCATCACGCCTTCACCGACAGCGAGGCGCAGGACCTGCTCGACCGCGCCGCGCGGTCAGGACTGACCCTCGCCACCACGGCAAAGGACCGGGTGCGGTTCGGCACGGGCGAAGGCGACACCGTACTCGCCCGGTTGGCGAGGCAAGCGCGGGTGCTGGAGGTCGAGATGCAGCCCGAGGAACCCGACGCCCTTGCCGCGTTTCTTGGCGCACGCCTTGATCAGGGCGTGTTGCCGCATTCCTGATAGCGGGACAGGGCGGCCTGCGCGTCGGCATAGGCCTCCTGGCGCGACACGCTCCAGTATTTCAGCTCATCGAGCGGAATCGTCTGGCCGGTGACGGCGCAGCGCACGAAAGTGCCCGGCGACAGGATCTGGAAATCGGCGTCCAGATAGCGGATGCGCGCCTCGCCCGGCACGCGCGGGGTCTCGTATCGGTTCATGCGTGTGGTGCCTTTCGCGGCCCGTCGCGGCCGCCTTTCGGTCCTGAATACAGGCCTGCCGGCTCCTTGGCCACCCCTTGCCGTGCCGCCGCGTCTCATGCCGCCCTACCTCTTGGAAGACCCCTTGCCGCCGCCCTCGCGGATCGGCGACAGGTGTCATCCGCAAGTTGCCCGATTCCTCCGTTAAGCGAAACCGAACGGATGCGGGCGGCAGCCTGTGCGCCTTCGCCGGCTTGACCCGCGCCGGCGGGCGCGAAACCATCGGGACGGGGAATGCCCCACACAGGAGGCGTCATGACCACGGTACGGATCGGACTGGCACTCGGCGGCGGCGGGGCGCGCGGCATGGCTCATGTCCCGGTGATGGAGGCCTTCGACGACCTCGGCATCCGCCCGGCGGCGATCGCCGGCACCTCCATCGGCGCGATCTTCGGAGCGGCCTTCGCCACCGGCCTCGACGGCGCGGCGCTGCGCGAGATCTCGCAGGCGACCTTCGCCGACCGCAATGCCGTGCTCGCCCGGCTGTGGAAGCTGCGCCCGCGCCGGCTCGGCGACCTGTTCGGCAATCCCGGCATCATGCAGTTCAACGCGCTCAAGGTGCTGGAACAGTTCGTCGGCCAGCACATTCCGGCAAGCTTCGAAGAGTTGCAGACGCCGCTCACCCTGATCGCCACCGACTTCTACCTGTGCCGGGAGGTGCGGCTGCAGCAGGGCTCGCTGCACCATGCCGTTGCCGCCTCCATTGCCATCCCGGCGCTGTTCAAGCCGGTCACCGTCGAAGGGCGCATCATGGTCGACGGCGGTCTCGTCAACCCCCTGCCCTTCGATGCGCTGCCGCCCGACATGGACATCGTCGTCGCCAGCGACGTGGTCGGCTCGCCGATCCCGCGCAAGGGCCGCAACCTGCCGGGGGCGGGCGATGCGGTGTTCGGCGCGACGCAGATCCTGATGCAGTCGATCGTTCAGGAAAAGCTGAAGAACCGCCAGCCGGACGTGCTGGTGAAGCCGGACATTTCCGGCTTCCGCGTGCTCGACTTCATGAAGACCGGCACCATCCTGGAGGCGGCCGAGCCGATGCGGGAAACGGTCAAGCGGCAGGTGGCCGCCGCCATCGAGGCCTTCGAGGCCGGGCGCGCGATACCTTGAAGCGAGCGGCCAGGGCGCTATCCTAACCTCGCGGCACGCCAGCAGGGAGCCTTGCGATGGACCTGACGACCTTCTCTGCCCCCCTCCGCCCGCTGCGGACGATGGCGCGATCTGCGCTTGCCGGGCTTGTCGGCACCTTCGCCCTTGCCGGCGGACAGGCCGCCGCCTCCTGCCAGTTGCTCGCCGACGGCTGGATCACCGCTCCCCCACCTCTGGTGCGGCAGGCGGCGCTGGCGATGGACCAGGTCGGCATCACCTTTGTCGGACACGCCACGTTCGAGATCGAGACGCCGAAGGGCGTGCGCATCGCCACCGACTACAACAACGTGCACCGGCCCGCGCGGCTGCCGCGCGTCGTCACCATGAACGGTGCCCATTCCACCCATTTCACCCTCAATCCGGATCCGGCGATCGAGCATGTGCTGCTCGGCTGGAACCCGGACGGCGGGCCGATGGACCACGACCTCACCGTCGAGGACGTGCGCATCCGCAACCTGCAGACCAATATCCGCGGCTGGGACGGCCAGACGCGCCTGCTCGGCAACTCGATCTTCGTCTTCGAGGTGGCGGACCTGTGCATCGCCCATCTCGGCCATCTGCACCACCGGCTGACACCCGAGGACCTTGCCCGGCTCGGCACGATCGACATCGTCTTCGCCCCGGTCGACAACGCCTCGACGCTCAGGCTCGACAGCCTGGTGGAGGTGATCGGCGCCGTTTCGCCGCGCATCGTCATCCCGATGCATGCCTATACCTACGGCTCGCAGGAAACCTTCGTCGCCCGCATGGCGAGCGAAGGCTTCCGCGTCGAGATGTCTGAGAGCCCGCTCTATGTGGCCAGCCGCGCGGCGCTCCCAGCGGAGCAGACCGTTCTGGTATTGCCGGAGCGCTGAGGGGGGCGCCGCCTCACCCGTGCAGGGCGATGCTGTCTTCCGGCGCCTCGTCACGCGCGCTCATGCCGTAGTCGCGGATGACGGCGGCCACGCGCAGGCGATAATCGGCGAAATGGGTCTTGCGGCCGGCCGCCTGCGCCATGCGGTGGCGCGCCTCGTGCCGCCATTTCGACAGGGCCTCCTCATCGCGCCAAAACGAGAGGGAGAGCAGCTTTCCCGGCTCGGTCAGGCTCTCGAACCGTTCCACCGAAATGAACCCGTCCTGCTCGGCGAGCAGCGGCTTCAACCCCGCCGCGATGTCGAGATAGGCGCCCGTGTGGCCCTCCTTCGGCCAAAGCTCGAAGATCACCGCAATCATGTTCTCTCCCTCCGTGTTTGGTGACGCTGTCCGGCGACGCGGCCCCTCGTGCCTGCCGCCCGCCGGTGTCTTTCAGTCGCGCCGTGCCTTGAAAAAGCTGCGCAAAAGCTCCGCCGCGTCGCGCTCGGCAAGCCCGGAATAGACCTCCGGCGCATGGTGGCAGGTGGCCTGGGAATAGAAGCGCACGCCGTTCTCCACCGCGCCGCCCTTAGGGTCCTGTGCGCCGAAATAGAGCCGGCGGATGCGGGCGAAGGAAATCGCCGCCGCGCACATCGGGCAGGGTTCGAGCGTGACGTAGAGATCGCAGTCGGGCAGCCGCTGGCTGCCGAGCGCGGCGGCGGCACGCCGCATCACCAGGATTTCCGCATGGGCGGTGGGGTCGCTCAGCTCCAGCGTGCGGTTGCCGTCGGCGGCCAGAACCTCGCCGCCGCGCACCAGCACGGCGCCGACCGGCACCTCGCCCCGCGCCGCCGCCGCCCGTGCCTCGGCCAGCGCCAGATCCATGAAGCTGCCACCCGCGGCAGGCCTGTCGTTCCCTGTCATGGCCGCGACCCTACAGCCCCGGAGCGCCGTTTGGAATCGCCAACTCGGCCCTCCTCCTGCCCCTTGCGCAAAACGCAGGGAGCGGCGCTGAAAAAGCGCGCTTCCCGCAGCCCTGCCGCTCTGGTATGACGCGGCACCATGACCGAAGACAATCGACCCTCGCGGCCCCCGCGCCGCGCCCCCGCGCCGGGGAAATCCGGCAGCGGACGCCCCGGCAACGGCAAGCCCCGCGCAGCGCGCGGCACTGACGGCGCACATCGTTCAACGGACGGTGCCGAGGCACGCGCTCCGCGCAAGAGCTTCGGCGCAAAGCCCGCCGGCGACCGGCCGGGTGCGGACAAGCGGAGCGGTGGCAAGCCCTTCTCCGACAAGAAGAGCTCTGGCGGCAAGAAGAGCTTCGGTAGCAAGAAGAGCTTCGCTGATCGCAAGGGCGCGCCGAAGCGCGACAAGACCCCGCCGCCGGGCGCAGCGCCGCTGGCCGCGCGCACCGAGGATGCCGAGCGCGTCGCCAAGGTGATCGCCCGTGCCGGCCTGTGCTCGCGCCGCACGGCCGAGAGCTGGGTGGTCGCCGGGCGCGTTGCCGTAAACGGCACGGTGCTGACCTCGCCGGCCGTCACCGTGACCGACGCCGATCGCATCACCGTGGACGGCGAGCCGCTGCCGGAGCGCGAGCGCACCCGCCTCTGGCTCTACCACAAGCCGCGCGGCCTGGTGACGACCAATTCCGACCCGGAAGGCCGGCCGACCGTGTTCGAGCGATTGCCCAAGACCCTGCCGCGGGTGCTGACCGTCGGGCGTCTCGACATCAACACCGAAGGCCTGCTGCTGCTGACCAATGACGGCGGCCTGTCGCGGGTGCTGGAACTGCCGGCCACCGGCTGGCTGCGCCGCTACCGCGTGCGCGCCTATGGCCAGATCACCCAGGACCGGCTCGACAAGCTGGCCGACGGTATCGAGATCGACGGCGTGCTCTATGGCGCCATCGAGGCGCAAATCGACAAGGAGCAGGGCGATAACGTCTGGATGACGATCGCCCTGCGCGAGGGCAAGAACCGCGAAATCAAGAAGGTGCTGGAGCATCTCGGCCTTGCCGTGAACCGGCTGATCCGCATCTCCTTCGGCCCGTTCCAGCTTGCCGAACTGCCCGAGGGCGAGGTGCGCGAAATCCGTGGGCGGGTGCTGCGCGACCAGCTCGGCGAACGGCTGGCCGCCGAGGCCAATACCGACTTCGAGGCCCCGCTGCTGACGCCGGGCGGCGAGGCCGACGGCGACGATGCCAAGCCGGCCCGCAAGTCCGCTCCCGGTGCCGCCCCGCAGCGCGGCAAGCCCGCCGCCGGCAAGCCCATCTCTGGCAAGCCCGGAGCCGCAAGAACCGAGGACCGTTACCTCAGTGCCCGCGAGGGCCGCGAGGCGCGCGAGAAGCCGTCGCGCAGCCGGCGCAAGGACGAGAGCCGGGCAAAGCCGTCGCGGGACGAGGCAGAATCTTCGGCCTATATCTCGCCGCGCTCGCGCTTCCGCTTCACGCCGGAGACGATGCCCCGCGCGCCCAAGGGTGACAGCCAGGCGAGCGGCGCCCGCCGGCGGATCTGGGACGAGGACGGCTCGCTGGTGGTCGACACCGCCCCCGTGTCCGACGACGCGCCGCGCGGCGCGGGCCGCGGCAAGCCGGGCGGCGGAAAGGCATTTGGCGGCAAGGCTGGCGGCGGAAAGTCCTTCGGAGACAGGAAGCCCTTCGCGGCCCGTTCAGGCGACGACCGCCCGCGCCGTTCCGGCCCGCGCGAGGACAGGTCGCGCGAGGACAGGCCGAGGGACGACCGGCCCCGCGAGGATCGCCCAAGGGGCGAGCGACCCTTCGGCGACAGGCCTAGAACTGACAGACCCGGAACTGACAGGCCGCGCGACGACCGCCCGAGAGGCGACCGTCCCTTCGGCGGCAAGCCCGGCGGAGACCGGTCGCGCGAAGACCGGTCGCGCGAAGACCGGCCACGGGGAGACCGTCCCGGGGGCGGCCGTCCGGCAGGTGGGCGTCCCGGCGGAGGCCGCCCGGGCAGCAGCCGTCCGGCGGGCAAAGGCCCCGGCGGCAAGGGTCCTGGAGGCAGGGGGCCTGGAGGCAGGGGTCCCGGCGGTAAGGGTCCTGGTGGGGGCAAGCGCCCGTGAGGATTGTCGCCGGACGCTTCCGGGGCTCGCCGATCGAGGCGCCGCGCGGTGACGCGACGCGCCCGACCAGCGACCGGCTGCGCGAGACCCTGTTCAACGTGCTGGCCCATGGCCATGGCGAGGCGCTGCAGGAGACGCGCGTGCTGGACCTGTTCGCCGGCAGCGGCGCGCTGGGGCTGGAGGCGCTGAGTCGCGGCGCCCGCCACTGCCTCTTCGTCGAGGAGGCGAGTGCCGCGCGTGCGGCGATCCGCGCCAATGTCGAGGCGCTCGGCCTGACCGGGGCAACCAAGATCTTTCGCCGCGACGCAACGCGCATCGGCCCGGTCGGCACCATCGCGCCCTTCGACCTCGTCTTCGCCGACCCGCCCTATCGCAAGGGGCTGGGCGAGCAGGCGCTCGCCGCCTGCCTTGCCGGCGGCTGGCTGGCGCCGGGCGCGCTGGTGGTGCTGGAAGAAGACGCCAAGACCGAGATCACCCCCATCGACGGGCTGGAAGAGCTGGACCGCCGCACCGTCGGCGACAGCCAGTTCGTCCTCTTCCGCCGGGTGTAGCGCCGTCAAGACCCGGGTTGGGACGGCTCCTTGCGGCGCGGGCGGGTGCGGCGCAGTGCCGCCGTCAGGCCCTTCGGCGCCTTTTCCTCCAGTCGGATGAAGGCCTCATCGAGCCGCAGCAGCCGGCGACGGCGGGTGCGCAGCCAGCGCGTCGCCTGGCGGCTGCTGCCAAGGATCAGGATCAGCCCGCCGGCGATGAGCGGCACGCCGGTGGGGATCGGTGTCCAGACGGTCGCAAGACCGAGCAGGATCATCACCACGGCCGCCGCCCAGACGAACAGTTTCATGCGCGATCGGCTCCAGGACGGATGGAGCCCGCACGGGCGCTCCCTTGCACGCAAATGGCACGGGCGCATGACGGGCGTATGACGGGCGCATTACAGGCGCGCGAGCGGCTGAGAAAACGCCGCGCCGCGCCCTCTTCCCTGCGCTATTTGCGGCCGAACAGCCGCTCGATGTCGGAGAGCTTCAGCGAGATCCAGGTCGGGCGACCATGGTTGCACTGGCCGGAATTGGGCGTTGCCTCCATCTCGCGCAAGAGGGCGTCCATTTCCTCCGGCCGCAGGCGCCGCCCGGCGCGCACCGACCCGTGACAGGCCATGGTCGCAGCGACATGGTCGAGCCGTTCGCGCAGGCGGGTGGAACTGTCCCATTCGGCGAGATCGTCGGCAAGATCGGTCACCAGGCCGCGAATGTCGATCTGGCCGAGCAGCGCCGGCGTCTCGCGCACCGCCACCGCGCCGGGGCCGAACGGCTCCAGCACCAGACCGACGGCCTCCAACTCCTCGGCCCGCTCCGCAAGACGCGCCACATCTTCCTGTGGCAATTCGACGATCTCGGGGATCAGGAGGCCCTGGCGGGCGACGCCGCGCTCGGCGAGCGCCGCCTTCAGCCGCTCGTAGACCAGCCGTTCATGCGCGGCGTGCTGGTCGACGATGACGAGGCCGTCCTCGGTCTGGGAGATGATGTAGGTGGCATGGACCTGCGCCCGTGCCGCGCCGAGCGGGCGCGTCTGGCGCTCCTCCATTGCCTCATTGGCAGGGGCGAAAACATGCGCGCGGGCATCCGCCGAGGGCATGTCCAGCGTCTCGAAGCCCGCCTGCGTCGCCTCGCCGAAGCCGGACATGACCGGTGCCCCGCCATCGTCTGCCTCCCCATCGTCGAGCGGGCGGAAGGGCGAGGTGCGCCAGTCGGTTGAGGCCGGCGCCGGCGACGTTGCGGAGCGCTGGTAGCCATACGTGCCGCCCGAGGCGGGGCGTAGGCCGGCGGACGGGCCGGCCGCAAAGCCTGTCGAGAAGGACGCCATCGCTGACCTTGCGGTGTGCGAGGAGGCGAGATGGCCGGCCTCGGCAAAGACCTGGCGCAGGGCGCCGACGATCAGTCCGCGCACCAGTTGCGCGTCGCGGAAGCGCACGTCGGCCTTGGCGGGGTGAACGTTGACGTCGACCTGGCGCGGGTCGAGTTCGAGGAACAGCACGGTGACCGGATGCCGGTCGCGGGCGAGCACATCGGCATAGGCGCCGCGCAGCGCCGCCATCAGCAGCTTGTCGCGCACCGGCCGGCCGTTGACGAAAAAGAACTGGGACAGCGAATTGGCCTTGTGGAAGGTCGGCAGGCCGGCAAGCCCGTGCAACCGCACGCCCTCGCGCACCGCATCCACCGGCCGGGCATTCTCCACGAAATCGGTGCCCATCACCTGGGCAATGCGGGCGTCCAGCGCCCGCTCGCCGCTGGCCGCGGCAAAGGTCGTCGCCTGCCGGTCGCTTCCCGACAGTTCGAAGCGCACCGACGGGTTGGCGAGCGCCAGCCGGCGGACCACGTCGGTGACCGCCGCGCCTTCCGCCCGGTCCGACTTCAGGAACTTGAGTCGCGCGGGGGTGGCGAAGAACAGGTCGCGTACCTCCACCTGGGTCCCGCCCGCATGGCTGGCCGGGGACGGACCATCCTTGCGCCCGCCCTCGACCCGGATGGCCCAGGCATGGGCGTCCGACGCATGGCGCGAGGTCATGGCAAGGCGCGCGATCGCGCCGATGGAGGGCAGCGCCTCGCCGCGAAAGCCGAGGCTGCGGATGTCGAACAGGTCGTCCTCGGAGAGTTTGGAGGTGCAATGCCGCTCGACCGCCAGCGCCAACTGGTCTGCGGGAATGCCGCAGCCGTCGTCATCCACGCGGATCAAGGTCTTGCCGCCGGCCGCCGTCGCCACGCAAATGCGCGCGGCGCCCGCATCCAGCGCGTTCTCGACCAGTTCCTTGACCACGCTGGCCGGCCGCTCGATCACTTCGCCCGCCGCGATCTGATTGATCGCGTGGTCGCTCAATTGCCGGATCGTCATTCCCGGACCTTCACCTGCGAATCGCCCCGTCTCCCGGCGCCAGCATCGCCCGTTTGGCCTCGCGGGACCAGCCACCCCGGCAACCCTGCCGCGAAACGGGAAAGGAGCGCCCCGGGGCGCTCCTCTCGATGTCAGCCGTAGGGTGAGGCAGCGCAGCGTTCAGGCGGCGGCAACGCTCTTGAGGAACAGCTCGATCTCCTCGCGGAAGCGCGCCGTATGACGCGCCGCCTCGCCGGTCGCTCCCAGCACCTGCTGCGCCGAGCGGTTGGTCTCCTCCACCGCCGTGTCGAGTTCGCCGATGCTGTCGACCACGGAGCGGGTGCGGGTGGCAGCCAACTGGATGTTGGAACTGATCTCGCTCGTCGCCGCCCCCTGCTCAACCACCGCCGCGGCGATGGCGCTGGTGTGATCGTTGACGTCGTCCATGGTGTTGGCGATCTCGGCGATGGCCTTCGCCGTTTCGGAGGTCGCCGCCTGGATGGCCGCGATCTGGGCCGAGATCTCGCCGGTGGCACGCGAGGTCTGGTCGGCGAGTTGCTTCACCTCCCCCGCGACGACGGCAAAGCCCTTGCCCGCCTCGCCGGCGCGCGCGGCCTCGATCGTGGCGTTGAGCGCCAGCAGGTTGGTCTGCTCGGCGATCGCCTGGATCAAGGTCACTACCTCGCCGATCTTGGCGGCGGAGGCTGCAAGGCCGGAGACCTTCTCGTTGGTTGCCCGCGTTCTGTCGGTCGCGCGGGTGACCACCGTCGTGGTCCGCTCCACCTGTTCCGAGATCTCGTGGATCGAGGAGGAAAGTTCCTCGGCCGCGCCCGCAACGGACTGCACATTGCCGGAGGCCTCGCTCGAAGCCGAGGCTGCGCCTTCCGCCTGCTCGGCGCTGGAGGCGGCCACCGCCTCCAGCGTGCGCGCGGTCGCCTCCAGGCTCGCATTGGCATGATCGACGGCCGCCAGCACGTCCTGCGCGGTGGCCTGGAACCCGCTGATCAGCGCGTCGACCTGCCGCTGACGCGCATCGCGCGCCTCCCGGTCGCCATGCTGGGCGCGCTCCAGCCGATCCTGCTCGATGCGGTTGTCCCGGCACACCTCGATGGCGCGGGCGATGTCGCCGATCTCGTCCGAGCGCTCGCGCCCAACGGCCTCGAAGCCGGTCTTGCCGGCGGCCAGTTCCATGATCTGGTCGGCGACCGTGCGCAGCGGATTGCAGATCGAACGCACGGCGTAGACGACCGCACCGGCGGCAATTGCCAGCAGCAGCAGGCCGACGCCGATGCCGGCCGCCCGCGCCCGTCCGGCAATCGTCGCATAGGCGGTGCGGTCCACCGCGATCACCGCGACGGCTATGGGATGCCCCGAAAAGTCGGCGACATCGATCTTGTCGACATAGAAATCGCCGGAAGCCGAGACGAGGCCGCCGCCCGCCGCATGCGCGGCAAGGGCCAGCGGATCCATGTCGGCCGGCAGACGATTGCCGATCACTTCCAGCGCGTCGCCGCCCCTGGCGCCGAGCCGCAGGACCGCCAGCGGATAGCCGGTCTTCGCCGTGAAATCGGCGACGAACATCTCATGCAATTCGAGACCGAATTCGACCGAGCCCTTGTGCTGGCCATCGACGCGGATGGGCACGACGCCGCGGTTGCCGATGCCGGCAACGCCCTGCTCCAGGCCGGAAATGTCCCTGACTTGGGCATTGGTCTCCACCACCGTGGCACGGAAGGAGGCGAGATCGTCGCCGAACTCCTCCGGCTTGTGAACCCGCAGGAAGGAGGTCGCGGGCGGCAGGTGGAACTGGAACTGGCGAATGCCGAACTGCGCCTTCAACTCCTCGAAGGCCGGGACAAACTCGTTCGCCAGCCCCTCGCGGTCGCCGGCGGCGAAGCGCTGCTGTACCGAGGCCTGCCCCGCAACCACCTTGGCCAGCAGCAGGGCCTGGCGGCTTTCCGCCTCGATCTGCGCCAGTAGCTGCCGCTTGGCGCCTGCCACCTCCCGCTGCAAGGCCGTGTCCGTCAAGCTCCCGGCCACCCATTGCGAGATGGCGACAGCGGACACCGCGCCAAGCAATGCCAGCGCAATCGTCACCAGCATCATGCGTGCTCTTATCGTCTTCATCCTTGACCTCTCGACGAGACCGGTCGACGCGAAGCGGGAGCGGGAGACAGATACTTTCTCTAATTTCAATATTCAGATGTGACCAAGTCTCTACTCGAGAGTGACCAGAACATGTTGAACAATGTCTTAAGCGCACGCGCCGGAGACTGCGGCAATCCGTCCTCCGGCGCCGCGGCGCGGCGCCGTCAGCGCCCGCCCGTGCTGCTGGCGTCTTGTCCTTGTCGTCGGGGATCATCTATGGTCCGCCCGCGCGCCCTCGCGCTCCCAGTCCGCCCGCCGAAAGAGGCCTCGATGACCCAGCCCGCGCCGCTTCTCGTTTCCGGGCTTTCCGCCCTCGCACCGTCCTACCGCGCCGTCCTGTGCGACGTGTGGGGCGTTCTCCACAACGGCGTTGCGGCGTTTCCGGCCGCCTGCGAAGCGCTGGCCCGTTTCCGCAGCGAGACCGGCGGGATCGTCGTGCTGATCACCAATGCGCCGCGACCGACCGGTTCCGTGCTGACGCAGTTGGAAGCGCTCGGCGTGCCGCTCGACGTGTTCGACGACGTGGTGACCTCCGGCGATGTCACCCGTCACCTGCTGGCGGCGACGCGCGACCGGCCCGTCTTCCATATCGGTCCGGCGCGCGACCTGACCCTGTTCGAGGGCCTCGACATCCGTCTGGTCGACGAGGACGAGGCCGGGCAGGTGGTCTGCACCGGGTTTCACGACGACGAGAACGAGACGCCGGAAGACTACCGCGACCAGATGGAGCGGCTGGCGGCGCGCGGCCTGCCGTTCCTGTGCGCCAATCCGGACATCGTGGTGGAGCGGGGCACCCGCCTGGTGTGGTGCGCCGGCGCGCTCGCCCGGCTCTATGAGGACATCGGCGGCACCGTCACCATCCTCGGCAAGCCGCATGCGCCGATCTACGAGGAGGCGGTGGCGCGGGTCGCCAGGATCGCCGGCGAGAAGGTGGCGCGCGAGCAGATCCTTGCCGTCGGCGACGGGCTGCCGACGGACATCCGCGGTGCGGTCGCCAACGAGATCGACGTGCTGTTCATCACCGGCGGCATCCATGGCGCCGATTTCGGCCCTGTCGAGGCCCCGGACGAAGCACTGGTGCGCCGCCGCCTCGCCGAGGAGGGGCTGAGCGCGCAGGCCGCCGTGCCGCATCTTTGCTGGTAGCGGCACGCAAGCGGGACCCGCACGCAACGTCCCTGCCCCCTGGCACACGAACATCTTGGTAGACGAAAAAAGGCCGGATCCCATCGGACCCGGCCTTTTTTCAGTTTCCGGCCGCTCGCGGGGGGCGCCGGCCAGGCAACTCGCGTCTCTTGGTGGACGCGCAGCAGACGGTAGGCCCCTGCGGGCCGATCTCGGTTGGCCGACCCTGGATCAGCCGAACAAGCGGTCGATTTCGTCCTGGGCATCCGACAGCATGCTGTCGACATCGGCCTGGGACACGCCTTCGCCCGCATGCTGGGGGCCGTGCAGGATCAGGTCGCGGCGGCGCCGTTCCTCGTCGGTCTCCTCGCGCGGCGCGTCGTCGCCCTCGGCGATGCGCAGCCGCTCGACAAAGGCCGAGACGCGGGCGTCAATGGCGTTCAGCGCGCTGACCACCTTGGAGATGCGCTGGCCGGTGATGTCCTGAAAGGCGCAGGCCTCGAAAATCTCGATCATCTTGTCGTTGACCAGCGCCTGGTAGGCTTCGTGGTCCGCAGCATCGGCGGCCATGATCGTTTCGGCCGCCTCCATGATCGTGTGTGTGGCGGACTCGGTCGACTCGACGATGGCATCCAGTTCCCGGCCCGCTTCCGGGATCTGGTTGTTCTTCATGTCGTTGGGGCGCAGGTTGATGATCTCGACCTTCAGCCGCGAAATCTCGTCGGCGATGGCCGTCAGTTCCGCGGTGATCGTCGGCTGGACGGCAGCGAGAAACTCGCGCATCGAGCCGGTCATCACCTCGGCGAGATCGATCACATCGTTCAGCGTCACATCGCCCTGGCGCTCCCGGTTGTGCTCCAGGAAAGAAATCAGTTGCGAGAGATCCTGCTTCTTCAAAGAGCCCATGGATCCTGTCCTTCTTGCCACGGCATCCGACGGCCGCGCATCATCCGCCTGCGCCCGGCGACCGGACGCAGCTTGCCTGCTCCCCGGCGGCGCTGCCGCCGGCTCCCTGCAGAGCCTCAATCCCCGGCCGATACCCGGCTCAGTCGGAGAACACGGCCTCGATCTTGCCCTTCAGCGTCTGTGCGTTGAACGGCTTGACGATGTAGTTGTTCACGCCGGCCTTCTTGGCGGCGATGACGTTCTCGGTCTTGGACTCGGCCGTCACCATGATGAACGGCGTCTTGCAGAGGCCGGCATCGGCGCGGACCTGCTTCAGCAGTTCGTAGCCGGTCATCGGCTCCATGTTCCAGTCGGAGATCACCAGTCCGTAGCGGCGCTGCTTCATCTTCTCGAGCGCTTCGGTGCCGTCGGCAGCGTCGTCGATGTCTTCGAAGCCGAGCTGCTTGAGCAGGTTTCGGATGATGCGGATCATGGTCTTGTAGTCGTCCACCACGAGGACCGGCATCTGAACATCCAGGGCCATTGTCTACTCCATACTGTAAATCTGCCCGACCCGCTTGAGCGGGCGTCTGATGCTTCTTCAACTCTTCAGGAGGACGACACGATCCCGTGTCTCCGCCTCCCCACGCCTTGCCACACTAGCCTGCTCCCCTGAAAACTCCGTTAATGCGGCCCCGCGATCTGACACCAAAGCTTAATTGCTTCCGCGGTCGTGAGCGACTAGCGTCCCTTGCCGACGACGGAGGAAGGACTGAGGCGACCATGCTGGCATTGCAGACACTGTATTTCGAAGATCTCTCGCCCGGACTGAGCGAAACCCTGACGAAGACCGTCAGTTCTTCGGATGTGATTGGCTTCGCGGAGGTTTCCGGCGACCGCAACCCGATCCACCTGTCGGAACACTTCGCCGCCCGGACCCCCTTCCGCACCCGCATCGCCCATGGGCTCTACACCGCCAGCCTGATCTCGGCGGTGCTCGGCACGCGGCTGCCGGGCCCTGGTGCGATCTATCTGTCGCAGACGCTGAATTTCCGCGCGCCGGTGCGAATCGGCGACGAGGTGACAGTCACGGTGACGGTCAGCGAGTTGATGGAGAAGGGAAACCGGGCGCGGCTCGACTGCCGCTGCGCCGTCGGCGATACGGTGGTGCTGGAGGGCGAGGCCATCGTCAAGGTGCCGACCCGGGCCGAACTGGAGGCGGGCGATCCGCGCGGCTGACGCGGTAACGCAGCCGCATTTGCGGCGCTTGACCTTTTGAGGGCGAATGGGCAGGGTCCGCCGGCAGTTTCGCGCCGCCTCGGGCGGCGTGCCCATTCAGCCTCCGGCCGCCCGCTGTCCCGCGCGTGTCCGGCAAGCCCTCGACGCCGATGACCGATCTCGTCTCCACCGCCTTTCCCCTCGTCACCGATCTTGCGGCGTTTCCCGCCGCCCTTGCCGACGGGGTCGTGGCGATCGGCAATTTCGACGGTGTGCATCGCGGTCACCAGGCGGTGCTCGGCGCCGCGCTGGAGATTGCCAGGGCCCAGTCGGTGCCGGCCTTCGCGCTGACCTTCGAGCCGCATCCGCGCACGGTGTTCAATCCGGACAAGCCGGTCTTCCGCCTGACGCCGGAGCCGATGAAGGCCCGCGTCATGGCCGCCACCGGGCTCGACGGCATGGTCAGCCTGCCCTTCACCCGCGCCTTCGCCGGCATCGAGGCGGAAGCCTTCGTCCACGAGATCCTGCGCGACAAGCTGCATATCCGCCACGCGGTGACCGGCTACGACTTCCATTTCGGCCGCGCCCGCCGCGGCACGCCGGACTTCCTGCGGGCCGCCGGGCAGTCCGACGGCTTCGGCGTCACCATCGTCACGGCGGAGACCGCCGAGGCCGGCGAGGCGGTCTCCTCCAGCCGCATCCGCGCGGCGCTGGCCGAGGGCGATGTGGTGGTCGCCAACGCGCTGCTCGGCTATCGCTGGTCGGTGGAGGCAGACGTGCGCCATGGCGAGAAGCGTGGCCGCGACCTCGGCTATCCGACCGCCAATCTGGCGCTGCCGGCCGAAACGGAACTCGCCCACGGCATCTATGCGGTGCGCGCCCGCATTGATGGCGGCGCCTGGCGCGACGGCGTCGCAAGCTTCGGCCGTCGCCCCACCTTCGACAATGGCGCGCCGCTGCTGGAGGTCCATCTCTTCGACTTTTCCGGCGACCTTTACGGCAAGCGGATGCAGGTCCTTTTCGCCGCCAGACTGCGGGACGAGGAACGGTTCGAGAGCATCGAGGCGCTTATCGTGCAGATGGACCGCGACAGCGCCGAGGCGCGGGCGGCGCTGGCCAGCCTTGTCCCACTCGGTGCCGTCGACCTTGCCCTGAACGGTCCCGCAAGATGAGCGGCGGCGCTCCGGCAACCGGGGTCATGCGCGGCATCGCCCTGATGAGCGTTGCCATGCTGCTGGTGCCGATGATGGATGTGACGGCCAAGTACCTGACCGCCACCCAGCCACCGCTGCAGATCGCGCTCGGCCGCTTCGCCTTCCAGATGGTCTTCGCGGTGCTGACGGCGGCCATCGGCCCGGGCCTTGCCGTGCTGAAGGCGCCGCGCCTGTGGCCGCACCTGTTGCGCGGCTTCTTCCTGTCCGGTGCGACGGTTTGCTTCTTCACCGCGGTCGCGACCATGCCCGTGGCCGATGCCATCGCCATCTTCTTCGTCGAGCCGATGATCCTGACGGTGCTTTCGGCCTTGGTCCTCAAGGAGCAGGTCGGCCCCCGCCGCTGGGCCGCGGTGATCGTCGGGCTCGCCGGCGCGGCGATCATCATTCGTCCGGGTTTCGCGACCTTCGGCGCCACGGCGCTGCTGCCGCTCGCCGCCGCCCTGCTGTTCGCCCTCTACCTGGTCATCACCCGCAAGCTCTCGGGCGAAGGCGGCATGCTCTGCGTCCAGTTCACCGCCGGCCTCGGCGGCGTGATGCTGCTCGGAACCCTGTTCCTGGCCGCCAATGTGGCCGGCTACCAGCCAGCCGCCGCCGTGATGCCGGATCTGCCGGGCTGGGGACTGCTCGCGCTGGTCGGCGCCATCTCCTTCTTCGCCCACGGACTGATCGTCCAGGCCTTCGCCGCCGCTCCCGCCTCGGTGCTGGCGCCGTTCAACTACCTGGAAATCGTCAGCGCCACCCTGTTCGGCTATCTGATCTTCGGCGACTTCCCCGACGGTCCCACCTGGGTCGGCATTGCCCTGATAGTCGGCAGCGGCATCTATATCGCCCATCGCGAGAACCGCCGCAGCCAGGAGGAGCTGGCCGCGCGCATCAACCGCACCGGCCCGCCGGACTGAGCGAGACGAAAACGGATGACCAAGCTCCGCCTCTGGGGCCCCTCCAGCGCCCTGATCCTGACCCTTGCCGTCCTCGGCATGGTGGTCGACCAGGCCTTCAAGCTGTGGATGCTCTACGGCTTCGACATCGCCGCGCGCGGCCGCGTTGCCGTCACGCCGTTTCTCGATCTCGTGATGGTCTGGAACTACGGCATCTCCTACGGGTTGCTGCAGCAGGAGGAGGACCTTGGCCGCTGGCTGCTGGTCGCCGCCACCGCGGTGATCACCCTTCTGTTCTGGATCTGGGGTGCCCAGGCGCCGCGCCGCCTGCAGGCCGCCGGCTTCGCGCTGGTCATCGCCGGCGCGCTTGGCAACGGCATCGACAGGGTGGTGCACGGCGCAGTCGCCGACTTCTTCCACCTCCATGCCGGAGACTTCTCCTGGTACGTCTTCAACCTTGCCGATGTCTGGATCGTTGCCGGGGTGGCGGCTCTGCTGTATGACAGTTTCGCTGGTGGCCCTAATGATGCCGCAAAAAACCCGTCTGAGTAGTCGCAGTGCCCTGTACGCGGCTTGTGCGGACCAGCCGGAGCCGACCTTCCTGGTGGCCGTAGTTTCGCCGGGACGCGGGTTTCCCCCGCAAGAGCCTTGAAGGATAGCTGACGTGTCGCGTCGAAACTGGACCGGAACCCCCCTTCGCAAGTCCGCCCGGAGCCTGCTCCTTGCCACGGCCGCGGCGCTCGTGCTCGCCGGCTGCCAGCACGGAGCCGATGGTTTCAACGACGGCCGGACCAGCGACGAAGCGCCCGATGTCGCGATGATGCGCCAGTTGATGGAAGGCCTCGGAGCGGTCGATGCCCGCACCGAACAGAAGATCGACTATTCGCCGCGCGCGCCGCTCGCCATGCCGACAAAGATGGGCGACCTGCCGCAGCCGGAAGAGAAGAAGGAGATCGCCAACTGGCCCGAGCAGGGCGAGACCGATCTCCAGCGCATCCAGCAGGCGTATCGCGACACCAGCGACCTCGACCGGCAGGGCCGCAGCACGGCCCAGCAGTCGCGCGGCATCAAGGAGCTTGCCACCGGCGGCGCCAACCGCGACATCCAGCAGGAAATCCGGACGGAGAACCGGCTGGAGAGCGCCCGCATGAAACCGAACGAGCTGAACCAGCGGGTCGGGGTGGTGCGCCGGGACACGGCCGTGCTCGACGAGAACGGCGCGCCGGTGCGGCGCTACCTGATCGACCCGCCGGTTGCCTATTCGACACCTGCCGGCAACGCGCCGATGCCCAAGGTCGGCCGGGTGGCCGAACAGCCCAGGGTGTCCGACATCGAGCGGGTGATGGACGGCCAGTCGGCCCGCACCCTGCGCTGACGCGCGGGCACCGCCAGAGCCAGGAGCCTGTCCGGCCGGGGCCCTGCCCCGGCCTTTTTGTTGCCGTGGACGCGCGCGCAAGCCGCGCCGCTGCGGACCTTACGAAAAGTTCACGGGTCCTTTGCCGCCCGCCCGCCTATATCTCGTCGGCAGGGACCCCTTTCCGGAGATCGTACCTTGTCGCCTCTCTCAGGACCTTTTTTCCAGCCGCCGCGCCGCGTTCCGACGGCTCGAAGCCTGCTCACCCGCCTCGCCCTTGCCGCGCTGCTGGCCATCGCACCTGCCGTCGCCGCGCGCGCCGAAGCGCCCCAGGCCGCCGATGCCGCCGCTTTCGCCGACATCCGGATCGGCGGCGACATGAGTGCCTTCACCCTCGACAACGGGCTTGATGTCGTCGTCATTCCCGATCGGCGTGCGCCGGTCGTCACCCATATGATCTGGTACAAGGTGGGAGCCGCCGACGAGCCCGAGGGCATGTCCGGCATCGCCCATTTCCTCGAACATCTGATGTTCAAGGGCACGAAGGACAATCCGGGCAACACCTTCTCCCGTCGCATCGCCGAGATCGGCGGCCAGGAGAACGCCTTCACCGCGCAGGATTACACCGCCTATTTCCAGCGCGTTGCCCGCGAGCATCTGCGCGAGATGATGGAGATGGAGGCCGATCGCATGCACAATCTCGTGCTCAGCGACGAGGTGGTGCTGCCGGAGCGCGACGTGGTGCTGGAAGAGCGCCGCCAGCGTGTCGACAGCGATCCCGGCTCGATCCTCGGTGAAACGCTCGACAGCATGCTCTTCGTCAACCATCCTTACGGCACACCGGTGATCGGCTGGGAGGATGAGATCCTCGCTCTCAACCGCCAGAACGCGATCGACTTCTACAACCGCTTCTACACGCCCAACAACGCGATTCTGATCGTTGCCGGCGACGTGACCGCCGACGAGGTGCGCGACCTCGCCGAGGCGACCTATGGCAAGGTGGCGCGCCGGGCCGAGCCGGGCGAGCGGCAGCGCGCCAAGGTCCAGGTCCTGCCGGGCGCGCGCGAGGTCACCTATTCCGATCCCCGCGTCAACCAGCCGAACATGCGCAAGGCCTGGGTCGTGCCGAGCTACAACACCGCCGAGGGCAACCAGGCCCCTGCGCTGGAGATCCTGTCGGAGATCCTGGGCGGCGGCAGCACCAGCCGCCTCTACCGGCAGTTGGTCGTCGAGCGCGGCATCGCCGCCTCCGCCGGCAGTTGGTATCGCTCGGGCGCCCTCGACGACAGCGTCTTCATGATCTACGCGGTACCGGCCGATGGAACGGAGTTGAAGGAGCTCGGCGAGGCGGCCCATGACGTGCTGAGGCAGATCGCCGCCGACGGGGTCACGGCCGAGGAATTGGAGCGCGCCAAGAAGAGCCTGCTGTCCTCAGCGCTCTACGCCCAGGACAGCCAGTCGGCGCTTGCCCGCATCTTCGGCGCGGCGCTGACCACCGGCGGGACCATCGAGCAGATCCGCAACTGGCCCGCGACCGTCGCCGCCATCACCGCCGACGACGTGAAGGCCGCCGCCGCAACGCAGTTTTCGGCGTCCCCTGTCACCGCCTATCTGCGCGGAAGCGAGGCGGCGGCAACCACCCCGCCGGAGGCGGCACTGCAGGATCCGGCCGTCGCGCAGGAGGTCCAGCAATGAGCCGCTCCGCCATCCGCCCCGCCACCCCTCACGGGACATCGCCCATGAGCCTCGTTTCCGCGCTCGGCCGCGGGCTTGTTGCCTTCGCCCTGCTCTTTGCCGCCCTTGCCGCCCTGCCGCGCCCGCTCTCGGCCATGGAGATCCAGGAGATCACCACGCCGGGCGGGCTCAGCGTCTGGCTGGTGGAGGACGACACGGTTCCGATCGTTGCGGTCAAGTTCGCCTTCGCAGGCGGCGCGTCGCAGGATCCGGAAGGGGGCGAGGGATTGACCAATCTCCTGTCGGCAATGCTCGACGAGGGGGCCGGGGATCTGGACTCCCAGGCCTTCCAGACGCGGCTGGAGGATCTGTCGGTACGGATCGGCTTCGATGCCGGGCGCGACAATTTCTACGGCGCGATGCGCACGCTGACGCCGAATATCGACGACGCCTTCGAGATGCTGCGCCTTGCGGTCACCGCTCCGCGCTTCGATGCGGAGCCGGCCGAGCGGATGAAACGCCAGATCATCGCCGGGCTGCGCCGCGAGGCGAAGGATCCGGACGCCATCGCCGGACGCCGCTGGGCTGAACTCGCCTATCCGGGCCACGCCTACAGCCGGCCGTCGCGCGGCACCGAGGAGAGCGTCGCCGCGCTGTCGCCGCAGGATCTGAAGGACCTGCATGGCCGCCTCTTCACCCGCCAGGGGCTGAAGATCACGGTCGTCGGCGCCATCACTGCGGAGCGGCTGGCGCCGCTGCTCGACAGCGTCTTCGGCGCGCTGCCGGAGACGGGCGAGTTGACCGAGGTCGCCGACATCGCCATGGCCAGGGGCACGATGGAGCATGTGGCGCTCGACGTGCCGCAGACCTCGATCCGCATCGGTCTGCCCGGCCTCAAGCGCGACGATCCGGACTTCATCCCGGCCTTCGTCATGAACCACATCCTGGGCGGGGGCACGTTCTCGTCCTGGCTCTTCGAAGAGGTGCGCGAGAAGCGGGGCCTTGCCTATTCCGTCGGCTCCTACCTGCTGCCCTATCAGCATGCCGGGGCCTGGCTGGCGGTGACCGGAACCCGCGCCGACCGCGCCGACGAGTCGGTGGAGGTGATCCGGGCGCAAATGGCGCGGATGGCCGACAAGGGACCGAGCGAGGAGGAACTGGCCAAGGCTAAGGCCTATCTCACCGGCTCCTATGCGCTGCGCTTCGACACGTCCGACAAGATCGCCGACCAGTTGCTCGGCATCCAGGTGGAAGGGCTCGGCCGCGACTATATCGACATCCGCAACGACCTCATCGAAGCAGTGACGCTGGATCAGGTGCGGGCCGCTGCCACCCGCCTGCTGAAGGGGGTCGATCCGCTGGTGGTGACCGTCGGTCCGGAAAAGGGATGACGCCGACGACCTGAGGCCCCTCTCCCGCCGGAGCACGCCCGCCAGCAACGCCCTCTTGCGACAGACACAGCCCCGCCGGAGGACCCTCCGGCGGGGCTTTCATTCGTTCGGTAGGGCTTTCGGGGGGCTATTCGGCGGCGCGGCGCATGTTGCGTTGCGGCGGACGCGCCTGCAGAACCTCCGGGCGCACCGGCCGCGGCGGCGAGAACAGATAGCCCTGGCCGATGCGGGCGTCGTAGTCGAGCACCTCCAGCACCTGCGCCTCGGTCTCGACATGGTCGACGATCAGTTCCATTGCGTAACGGCGCAGCAGGTCGCCGAGGTCGGCCGGATGGATATGGCTCGCCGGCATGTGCTCCGTGCCGATCAGGCGGCCGGCATGCAACTTGATGTATCGGAAGCCTCGGTCCGACAGCGCCTTGAAGTCCATCTTCAGGTCGCGGACACGATCGATCGAGAAGCGGTAGCCAAGTTCGTGCAGCGCCGCGAGGCTCTCCAGTTCCAGCGCCCCCATCTCGTTGACGTCGTCCTGGGTGAATTCGAAAGTCAACTGACCGGCGAAGCCCTCGTTGGCGCGCAGGAAATCGAGGAAACCAGGAAAGAAGCGCTCATCCACCAGTGTCTGAGTCGACAGGTTGACGAAGAGGCCGGACCGGCGGTTGCGGCTCGACAGCCGCCGCAGCACCTGGATGGCGCGGAACAGCATGAGGTTGTCGATCGCCGGCATCATCCGCGCCCGCGTTGCCTCGGCGATGAAGTCGACCGGTTCGAGATAGTTGTTCTGCGCGTCGCGGATGCGGGTCAGCGCCTCGTAGTCGCGGACCTGGCGCTGCGGCAGGGTGACGATCGGCTGCAGGAACAGGTCGACGCGGTTGTTGTCGAGCGCCTCCTGGATCACCCGGCGCAGTTCCGGATCGGGTCTCGCCTCCTCGCGAGCCCGCGCCATGGCGTGCGCCCCTGTCGGACCGGCCGGGTCCTCGGCGCGCTCCCCGGGACGGGTGGAGAGCGGCCTGTCGCCGGGAGCGGGTCCCCGCACCGCGGGAGCCTCGCCCGGATACCCCCGCAAGGGCGGCTGACCGCCAAACCCCGCCGCAGGGGCATGGTGCTGGCCCGTCGGCGGCTGGCTGTAGCCCAGGGCGCGTGGCTCCTCGTAAGCGGCGAAGCGCTCGGGCGGCGGCGGCGGCGCGATCTGGCGCGTCTCCTGCTCGTCGATCCGCTCTTCCATGCCGGCCATCGCCTCGGCCATCTGCTTGATCAGGCTGCCCAGCACCTCGACTTCGGCGAACAGCGGGTCGATCTCCTCGCGGGTGCGGCGCGGCAGGTTGGTCTCCATGCCGCTGAGACGCCCCTCGATGTTGCTGACGTCCTCGTCGACCTCGAGCACCCGCTCCTCGAGCGCGGCAACCTTCTCGGCGATATCGCCGCGGTCGCGCTGACGGGCGAAGACGAGATGCACGACGATCATGGTGCACAGAAGGGTCAGGCCAAGCGTCAGCGCCTCGCCCGCGGGGCGGGCGAACTGGAACATCATGATCGCAGCGACAGAGGCCGCGATCACCCCCATGCAGAGGAAAATGAAGATGCTTGTCGCGCGTGCCATGCTCGTCCGGCCAAGTCCGTGCTTCCGCCGAAGCCGAATCAAACCTACCTCGAATACTGACTGAATACGACGATTCTTCCGAGTCTCCAGCCCTCATGAGGCCACGGAAGGCGGGAAAGCCTCCCGGCGCGCCCTTGTGGGGATCATCAGTGGCGTCATCGGGCCGCAGCCGCGCCTCTTGACCTTCCCCTTGCTGGAAGCCCCATTGTTGCGGCGGATGACAGGTATCGCCGCCGGGCGCGGCGCAAAGGAGAGCGGAACCACCATGATCGAACTGAAGATCGACGGCATCACCTGCAACGGCTGCATCGCCTCGGTGAAGCGGGCGCTCGTCGCCGCCGACCCGGCCGCCACGGCCGAGATCGATCTCGCCAGCGGCGCGGCGCGCATCGAGACGCAGCTTCCCCGCGACCGGGTCGTGGAGACGATCGAGGCGGCCGGCTACGACGTCGTTGCCGGCTGAGCCTTTTTCCCTTCCCCTTCGCGCTCACGGGTCGGCCAGCATCCCGTCGACCAGATGCAGGCGGCGGTCCATGCGCGCGGCCATGTCGAGATCGTGGGTGACCGCGATCACGGTCTTGCCGTGATCGTCGACGAGGGCGCGCAGGATCTCGAAGACCTGGTCCGACGACTTGCTGTCGAGGCTGCCGGTCGGCTCGTCGGCCAGGATCGCCGGTGGTTCGTTGGCCAGCGCCCGCGCCACCGCCACCCGCTGGCGCTGGCCGCCGGACAACTGGTCCGGGCGCTTTTGCAGGTGATCGCCGAGCCCGAGATCGGCAAGTATCCCTTGCGCCCGCTCACGCATCTCGCGCGCCGGCAGCCGGCCGAGCTTGCGCATGGGGATCATCACATTGTCGGTGATGGAGAATTCCGGCAGCAGGAAGTGGAACTGGAACACGAAGCCGAGCGTCGACAGGCGGATCGCCGCGCGCCGGCGTTCGGACAGCAGATGCGTCGCTTCCCCTTCGATCAGCACCTCTCCCTGGCTCGGCAGGTCAAGCAGCCCCAGCAGATAGAGCAGCGACGACTTGCCCGAGCCGGAAGGCCCGGTGATCGCCACGAATTCGCCGGCCCGGATCGTCAGGTCGATGTCGCGCACCAAGGTCACCGGCACCGTGCCCGGCAGCACCCGGGTCAGCCGGCGCGCCTCGATCAGCGGTACCGCAGCCGGCTCCGGAGCAATGGCGACGCCGTCCTTCGGGGCCGGGCTCATGACGCCCCCCGAATGATCTCGACCGGATTGAGCTTGGCCGCGCGCCGGGCCGGCAGGTAGCCGGCGATGCCGGCGGCGAGCAAGGCGAAACCGCTGGCGATCAGGTAGTGGAGCGGGCTGTAGGTCAGCGGCAGCGAGGTCATCTCCACATTGGTTCGCACCTCGAAGGTGACCGAATCGAGCCCCACCGTGATCAGGTAGCCGAGGATCGAGCCGAGCACCGCGCCGACGGCGCCGATCACCAGCCCCTCGACCAGGAAGATGCGGCGGATGTCGCCCTGGCCGAAGCCGAGCGACTTGAGGATGGCGATGTCGCGGGCCTTCTCGTGGACGATGGTCGAGACGATGGTGAAGATGCCGAAGCCGGCAACCAGCAGGATCGCCCCGACCACGGTGTACATGATGACATTGCGCACCACGAGCACCTCCATCAGAGCCTCATTCGCCTCCTGCCAGGAGGTGGCGCGATAGCCGGTCATGCGCTCGATCCGCGCGGCGACAGAGCGCGCCGCGTTGATGTCGTCCAGCTTCACCGCGATCCGGTTGACCACGTCGGGCCGGGCGAAGAGCACCTGCGCCGTCTTCAGCATCGCATAGGCGGTGGCATCGTCCGCCTGGGTGACGCCGGTGTGGTAGATGCCGACGATCTTCAGCCGCCGCACCGCACCGGACGAGGTGGACGCCGCTATCGTATCGCCGAGCCGGGCGCCCAGCTTCTCGGCAACGCCGCTGCCGATCACGATGCCGTTCAGATTGGCGGCGAGTTCGATGAAGGAGCCGGTGCGCATGTCGCCGCCGATCGTCGAGACCTTGAGATAGCTCGCCGGATCGACTCCCGTCAGCGACACCGCGACGTCCCGTCCGCCATAGCGCAGCACCGCCTGGCCGGCCAGGGTCATGGTCATGCGGCCGGGCAGCCAGCTCTCCAGCATCGCCCGCAGCCTTGTCGGATTGCGCAGGCCGCGGGTGTCGTCGTCGGGCCGCGCGCCGATCACATTGACCGCGCCATAGAAGCTGGCGGCGGGCGGCGGCGCCGGATCGCGGGTCTCGTCGCTCACCTCCACATGCGGCATCGCGTCGACCAGCATCGCGATGAAATCCTCCTGCGATCCCTGCATCAGGGCCGCCATGGCGATGGAGAAGCCGACACCGAGCATCACGCCGAGCACGGAAACGACGCTCTGGCGCAGGCGCCCGCGCACATGGGTCATCGCGATGGAGAGGATCAACGGCACCGGCCTACCCCTCCGATGCGGCCGCAACCGCCGCCATGCCGGGCGCCAGCCCTTCCGCCCAGGGCGAGACGACGCGGGCATCCGCCTCCAGCCCGTCCAGCACCTCCACCTGCTCGATGCCGCGGATGCCGACCGAAACCCGCCGCTCGGCAAGGCGTCCGTCGCCGCCCAGCACCAGCACCCGATCGCCGTCCAGCGCGGCAAGCGGGATCAGCATGGCCTTCTCCACCTCGCGGACGACGATGTTGACGTCGCTGGTCATGCCGATCATCAGCGGGGTCTCCTGCGGAAAGGCGAGATAGACCCGATAGGTCTTGAGAACCGGGTCGCCCTTGGGCGTGATCCGGTCGACCCTGGCCTCGAAGCTGCTGCCGGGAAAGGCGTCAGCGCGCACCACCGCCTTCTGGCCGGCCCGGACCAGGGGAATGTCCTCCTCGTTGACGTCGGCGATGATCTGCAGCGGTCGCTCCTGGCCCACCCAGAACAGCACCGCGCCGGGTTCGGCCACCTCGCCGACCTCCCCGTCGCGCCGCAGAACCTTGCCGTCCATCGGCGCACGCAACTCGTAGTCGCCAAGCCGGGCCGCCTGCGCCGCGACCAGCGCCACGTTGCGCGAATGGTCATGCTCGGCCCGCTCGAAGGCCTGCTGCGATGCCACCCGCCGCTCCAGCAGGCCGGCGGCCCGCTCCAGTTCCTGCTCCGACAGCCGGGCGCGCGCCTCCAGTTCGGCGAGGGTGGCGCGCGCGGCGGTGGAGTCCAGGCGGCCGATCACCTGTCCCGCCTCCACGCTCTCGCCTTCGCAACTGCACAACTCGACGATGCGCTCGCGCAGCACGCTGGTCACCTTGGCCCAGCGCACCGGTTCGACCACGCCCGTCGCATAGACCACGTCGGCGGCCCGCCCCATCTGGGGGACGGCCACGGTAACCGGCACCGGCCGGTCGAGCCACCAGCGAACGGCGGCAAAGGCGGCGGCGGCCGCTGCCAGGATCACGAGCAGGGTCAGGATACGTCTCATTCGGGCGTCCCTTTGGGCGTGTAGCGGACGCGGTGTCGCCACCGCATCGCACTGCAACCTAGCATTCGCGAAGAGCCCCACCTATCCGCAGAAATTCGTGGGCCAGCAAAGCCCGCGGCGGCCCGCCGGCTGTGGATTGCGGGCCGTGATCGCAGCGACCTGTTTCACGAAACCCGAACAGAAACATTTTGTTTACCATGTCGGCTCAGAATCCATCTGCAAATCAAATCGATGCCGCGTGTTCGGCGGAAGCAAAAGGGGGTCGCCACAGCATGGAATCCATGCATGGCGCTGCGGGAAAAATCCGGTTGGCCGTTCTTGATGGCGGTGGCACGACCCGCGAGTTGGCGGGTTCGATCGCGCAAGCGATGGATCATCCCTGCGGGACGCCCGTCGCCTATCACAGTTTCGAGCCGTTCTACGCCGCCAGCACCCAGGTGCGCCCCGACGTGATGATCGTCGATCTCGAAACGCTCGGCCAGGACGGACACCTGTCCCGTCTTGCCGCCGCGCAGCCGCAGGCGATGTTGATGGCGGTCAGCCCCCGGGAATCCCTCAGCCGCAGCCTTGCGGCGATGGAGGCCGGCGCGCACGATGTCATCACCCTGCCGATCGATCCGGTCGCGGTGGCCGAGCGCATCGACCGCTTCCTGATCCAGAACACCCGCCCGCCGCGCGGCGAGGGCCAGCGCCGACAGGCCGCGCAAGCGGCGAGCGAGGCGCGCGACCTCACCGCCGGACGCGAGCCGTTCCGGTTCGAGAGCTTCGTCGGCGGTTCGGCGCGCATGCGCGAGGTCTACGACCAGATCCGCCGCATTGCCCCTTCCTCCGCCCCGGTCTTCATCACCGGCGAATCCGGCAGCGGCAAGGAACTGGCCGCCGCCGCGATCCATGCCCGCTCGCCGCGCGGTCCGGCCCCGCTCATCGCCATCAACTGCGCCGCGATCCCCGGCGAGCTGATGGAGAGCGAGATCTTCGGCCATGTGCGCGGCGCCTTTACCGGCGCCTCCGAGAGCCGTCCCGGCGCGGCGGAGGCCGCCGACGGAGGAACGCTGTTCCTCGACGAGATCGGCGAGATGGATCTTGCCCTGCAGTCGAAGCTGCTGCGTTTCGTGCAGACCGGCACGGTGCAGCGCATCGGCGATGCCCGGCCGAGGCCCGTCGACGTGCGCATCCTGTGCGCCACCAATCGCGACCCGCATGTGGAGATCGCCGCCGGACGGTTCCGCGAGGATCTGTTCTATCGGCTGCATGTCCTGCCGATCCGCCTGCCGGCGCTGCGCGACCGGCGCGAGGACATCCTGCCGCTCGCACACGCCTTCCTTGCCCGCTACGCCCAGGAAGAGAGCCGCGCCTTCTCCGGCATCGCCCCTTGCGCCGGCGAGAAGCTGCTCACCTATGACTGGCCGGGCAATGTCCGCCAGTTGGAAAACGCCATCCGCCAGGCCGTGGTGCTGCACGAGGGCGAGGCGCTGACCGCGCAGATGCTGCCGGCCTTCCTGCTCGGCGACGGCGGCCTGTCGCCGCGTCACGATCCGGCCCGCGCGCCGGCCTTCGGCGCCCGGCGCCGGGGCGGCGAGATCGAACCGCTCTGGGCGCAGGAAAAGCGGATCATCGAGGACGCCCTCGACGCCTTCGACGGCAACATCGCCAAGGCGGCGGCGGCGCTGGAGATCAGCCCCTCGACGATCTATCGCAAGCGCCAGTCCTGGACCGACCGCATCGACGGCGGCGATGGCGCCCTGTTCACCGGTTTTGCCGGATAATCTTGTTGTTTTCCCCGCGCCATTCTATACGTTGCGCCGCAAAATACGCCTTGCGGGGCTTCAACAGGGTGGGGCTTGGATGATCAGGGGCAAGTCGGTTCGTTTCGGCACTTCGGTCGGGGATGCGGTGGCTGTCGGCGGTGGGCCGCGCAAGGCGGGCTCTGCGTCCGTTGCCAGGGCTTTGGTGCTTGCCACCAGCCTCGTCCTGCTTCCTGCCACGGCGACTGCGCAGCAGACCATGCTTCCCCAGGACCTCGCCAGCGCCTATCAGGTGCTCGACGCGGTCTGGGATGAGGCCCCTCTCTCTTTCGCCGCCCTCGCCTTCACGGAAGCTCCTGCCACCGGCTACGGGCAGTACACGCCCCGCGGCGACGCGGTCTTCGGTGCGGGCGACACGCTCACCGTCTATGCCGAGCCGGTCGGCTTTGGCTATTCACAGACCGAGGCGGGCTACGGCGTGCGGCTCAGCGCCGGCTTCGAACTGCTCAACATGTCGGGACAGGTGCTGGCCGAACAGACCGGCTTTGCCGATCTGCGGGCCGACAGCCGCAACCGGTTGCGCGAGTTCCATGCGACGCTCAGCTTCGCCTTCGAGGGTTTGCGGCCGGGCGACTATCGGCTGGTGACGAAACTCACCGACACGGTGAGCGGCAAGACCGCCGCGGCCGAACTGCCCTTTACCGTCTCGGCGCCTGCGGCTCAATGAGCCGGCGCGCATCTCCGGCGGCAGCGCGGTCAAGGCAGGATCGGCGGCAGGACCTCATCTGGCAAGCCGCAGTCTGACGACGTTCTTGGCAATCGCTTCAAAGACCGAGATCAGTTCCTGCCCGCCGGTTGCAGAATAGGCGTGCGAGGCATCCGTAGCGCAGTCGCGCATCAACCCGGTCGCGCGCGGATCGTTCACGATCTCAAAACCGATCGTATAAACTTCCACGCCGGCTGACTTCATCGCACTGCACAGACTTCTCGTCTGAGCATAGGAATCTCCGTTCGGCGGAGGGCAGTTTATCTGATCCCTAAGGGAGCCACTGCCCGCAGTCGAGCTCGAACTGATGACGCCGTCGCAGTAGACGCTGTTGTATTCCCCGTCCGTCATCAGCACGACGATCTTGCGGACCTTCTTCTGATCATAGGCGGCAGGCCTTCCCTGGCCACTGAAGATGCTCCCGAAATTGGGGGAAACCATATACCAGCCCCACGCCACCCCGACCTGACCCGCCGTGGATCCGCCTGCCTGCAACTGGTTGATTGCAGTCTTCAGGGTCGATCTGTTGCTGCTCAGTGGCACGATCTGATTCGAGAGGCACGGATTGGCCGAACTCGGATAGTTTCGGCCCACCGGGGCCACGGCCGGCGAGGCATCCGTGTAAGCGTGCGGACCCGTGCGTTCGGACACACAGGTGCTGATGTCATACGTCAGGCTGGTCCGATATGGATTTAAGAACCTGAATCTCTGGCATCCGCTGCTCGTACACGTCCCGGACGAGACAGTCCCGCGCGCCGCATTCGCGTATGATCCCACGTTGACCCCCATCGAATAGGGCACGATCGCGACGCGGGAGTAAAACGGATACTGGTCATCGGTGACGACCGTATCGACAAAACTTGTCGCAGCCTTTCGAAGGTCGGAAATTCGACTCCCCGCCATGGACCCGGTCACGTCAAGAACCAGCGAGACTTCGATATTGGTGCCGCCGCGAACGATCTCGCTGGTCACGGCGACATCCACTTTGTCCAGGCCGGCGATCCCCATCACCAGCGTGTCGATCTTTCCGGAAGCGCGGAAGCTGATGGTTTCTTCGCTCAACGTCACCTCGATCGGATCGACCTTTCCAAGGTCCGTGAATCCAATGAGGTTGGCGTTGAACTCAAGTTGAGCCTGTTGCACCAACTCGGCTTCCTTGGCATTGCGCATCGTCCCTGCGGTAATCGCCGCGGCGTCGAGAGCGCTCTGCATCTTCGCCTTCATGTTGACGGCGCGCGCGTAATCGATGGCGGCTCCCAGAACAAGGACCACCGCCGCAAGACACAGCGCTAACGGAACAACGATGCTCCCGGATTTATCTCTCAAGAACATTTTGGCTCACGCTCTTTTCACGACGAAGGCGTTCCGCTCTCGCCCTCGCAGAGACGCACGGCAGCCCTTACGGGCGGATCCTACACCGCCGGCCCTTGCCAAAACCTTTTCGAAGGCCGCCCATTCTGCGGGTACCCTGTTTTCAGAGATTTGACGTGTGGGCGGTCTGCCCGCCCCTCTGGTCGTGCGGCGCAAAAAGCCGTGCAGGAGACCATTGACACCCGTCGGAGAGGCGCCTACATCAGTCGCGCTGTTAGCACTCTCATTCACAGAGTGCCAACGTGGTCGGCGATCCGGGCGACCCCGACGGAGGGGCGCCGGCGCGACAAGTACCACGCTGGCCCCAAAAGGAAAGAGCACGACATGAAGTTCCGTCCTCTGCATGATCGCGTTGTTGTGCGCCGCGTCGACTCCGAGGAGAAGACCGCCGGCGGCATCATCATTCCGGACACCGCCAAGGAGAAGCCGCAGGAAGGCGAAGTCGTCGCCGTCGGCCCGGGCGCCCGCAAGGAGAACGGCGACCTGATCGCGCTGGACGTCAAGGCCGGCGACCGCGTGCTGTTCGGCAAGTGGTCCGGCACCGAGGTCAAGATCGACGGTCAGGACCTGCTGATCATGAAGGAAAGCGACATCATGGGCGTGGTCGGCTAAGCCGCACCGCGCTTTTTCGTCCTTTTCGCGGTCGCTCGCCGCAGGCCCGCCAGGGCCGCCGCCGCGATACCGCGATGATCCAAACCACATGGAGACCTGAAAATGGCTGCCAAAGACGTCAAGTTCTCTTCCGACGCCCGCGACCGCATGCTGCGCGGCGTCGACATCCTCGCCAACGCGGTGAAGGTGACGCTCGGCCCGAAGGGCCGCAATGTCGTGATCGACAAGGCTTTCGGTGCCCCGCGCATCACCAAGGACGGCGTGTCGGTCGCCAAGGAAATCGAGCTTGAGGACAAGTTCGAGAACATGGGCGCGCAGATGGTGCGCGAGGTCGCGTCGAAGACCAACGACATCGCCGGCGACGGCACGACCACCGCGACCGTCCTGGCCCAGGCCATCGTCCGTGAGGGCGTCAAGGCCGTTGCCGCCGGCATGAACCCGATGGACCTGAAGCGCGGCGTCGACCTCGCTGCCCAGACCGCCGTCAAGGACCTCGAGGCCCGCTCCAAGAAGATCTCCACCTCCGCCGAAGTGGCGCAGGTCGGCACGATCTCGGCCAACGGCGACACCCAGATCGGCGAGGACATCGCCAGCGCCATGCAGCGCGTCGGCAACGAAGGCGTGATCACCGTCGAGGAGGCCAAGTCGCTCGAGACCGAGCTCGAGGTCGTCGAGGGCATGCAGTTCGACCGCGGCTACCTGTCGCCCTACTTCGTGACCAACGCCGAGAAGATGGTCGCCGAGCTGGAGAAGCCGTATATCCTGCTGCACGAGAAGAAGCTCTCGAACCTGCAGGCCATGCTGCCGATCCTCGAGGCCGTCGTCCAGTCCAGCCGTCCGCTGCTGATCATTGCCGAGGACGTCGAGGGCGAGGCGCTTGCCACGCTCGTGGTCAACAAGCTGCGTGGCGGCCTGAAGATCGCCGCCGTCAAGGCTCCGGGCTTCGGCGACCGCCGCAAGGCCATGCTCGAGGACATCGCTGTCCTGACCGGCGGCACGGTGATCTCCGAGGATCTCGGCATCAAGCTCGAGAACGTCACGCTCGACATGCTCGGCACCGCCGAGAAGGTCTCCATCACCAAGGAGAACACCACCATCGTCGACGGGTCGGGCAACAAGGCCGACATCGAGGGCCGCGTGGCGCAGATCAAGGCGCAGATCGAGGAGACCACCTCGGACTACGACCGCGAGAAGCTGCAGGAGCGTCTTGCCAAGCTCGCTGGCGGCGTCGCGGTGATCCGCGTCGGCGGTGCGACCGAGGTCGAGGTGAAGGAAAAGAAGGACCGCGTCGACGACGCTCTCAACGCGACCCGCGCGGCCGTCGAGGAAGGCATCGTCCCGGGTGGCGGCGTCGCCCTGCTGCGCGCCAAGAAGGCCGTCGAGGCGCTGACCTCCGACAATCCGGACATCATGGCCGGCATCAAGATCGTCCTGCGCGCTCTTGAGGCTCCGATCCGCCAGATCGCCCAGAACGCGGGCGTCGAGGGTTCGATCGTTGTCGGCAAGATCCTGGAGAACAGCGACGAGACGTTCGGCTTCAACGCCCAGACCGAAAAGTACGTCAACATGGTGGAGACCGGCATCATCGACCCGACCAAGGTCGTGCGCACGGCCCTCCAGGACGCGGCTTCGATCGCCGGCCTGCTGATCACCACCGAGGCGATGGTCGCCGAGCTGCCGAAGAAGGACTCGCCGGCTCCGGCGATGCCGGGCGGCGGCATGGGCGGCATGGACTTCTAAGAAGTCCAAAGCCAGAAACAACGAATGGGCGGCCCTCGGGCCGCCCATTTGCGTTTGGGACAGGACCACCTCCCTCGCCCTTCTCCGCATGGACAGAGGCGACCACAAAGGGTATGGCGAGGCCGGACAGCCGGCCCCGAAGGTCGGCCCAAAAGAACCCGACGAAAAGACCTGAGAAAGAGTGCCATGGACCGCGAAACGCTAGCCCGCATCGAGCGGCTGGAAGAGCAGATCGCCTTCCAGACGCGCACCGTCGAGGAGTTGAACGAGGTGGTCACCCGCCAGGCCGACCAGATCGACATGCTGAGCCGCCGCCTGGCGGCCCTGGGCGAGCATGTCGAGGAGTTGGAAGACGCCGCCGCCGGCAATGTGCCGGTGGCCAAGCCGCCGCATTACTGAGCCGGCGGGCAGGCGTTCCTAGCGCGTCAGCCGCTCACCTGGGCGGCGAGCCGCTCGAACAGCGGGTTGGCGGCGGTGAAGACGTAGTCGAGCGTCGTCACGCTGACATGCGGGGCGCCGTGGTCGCGCAGCAGCGTGGCGCAGTCGGCGGCGCGATCCGCCGGGCAGTGCAGCAGCAAGGGCTGGCCGACCTGGGTGCCGAAGGGCGCGACCGCGCCGAACTGCTCGGCCGCCGTGCGGGCGGTCAGCTCCGGCGCCTGCACCAGCGCGCGGATCTCGCGATGCGAGCGGGCCCGCTCCTCCGCGGCGATCCGGTCGAGGATGACCCTTGCGGCGGCAAGCTGCGCCGGCGTCCACTCGGCCTTCAGCGAGGCGACGAGATGCGCCTGGCTCTTCAGGATGACGCCGTCGTCCAGCACCTTGAGATTGTTGGCGGCAAGCGTCGAGCCGGTGGTGGTGATGTCGACGATGAGCTCCGCCGTGCCGGCAGCCGGGGCGCCCTCGGTCGCGCCGGCGCTTTCGACGATGCGGTAGTCGGACAGGCCATGCTGGGCGAAGAAGGCCCGCGTCAGCGCCACATATTTGGTGGCGACGCGCAGCCGTCCGCCGTTGCGGGCGCGGAAATGCGAGGCGACGTCGACGAGATCGGCCATGGTCGACACGTCGATCCAGGCATCGGGCGCGGCGACGACCACATCGGCGAAGCCGAAGCCGAGCGGGGTGACCACATGCACCAGCTCCTCGCGCCGCGAGATCGTCTCATGCACGAGATCGAGGCCGGTGACGCCCAGATGCGCCTGCCCGGTGCTGAGCTCGCGGGCGATCTCGGAGGCCGACAGGAAGGCGATCTCGACCTCGGAGGCGGCAAAGCGGCCGAGCCGGCCGCGATAGTTGCGCGCCCCGCCCGGACGGCCGACCGGCAGGCCGGCACGGGCGAAGAAGTCGTGGGTGTTGTCCTGCAGCCGTCCCTTGGAGGGCACCGCGATGATCAGCGGCTGGGCGGCGGTTTCCGGCGAATGGGTCATGACACTGCGCCTCAGATCCGGTCGAGCCAGATGGAAAAGCCGGTCGCTGGGATGTGGGTCTCGGCGCCGAGCAGGGCGAGCAGGCGGTCATAGCGGCCGCCGCCGACGATCTGGCCTGCCGCTTTGCGCGAGGCCGAATGAATTTCGAAGACGAAGCCGGTGTAATAATCGAGCCGGCGGCCGAAATCGGCGGAAAACTCGAGGTTCCCCACATCGACGCCGGCCGCCTCCAGCGCGTCCAGCCGGGCGGTGAAGCCGGCAAGCGCGGCAGCCAGATCCAGTCCCGAGCGGGCCGCGAAGGCCTCCAGCGCCGTCACCGCCTCGCGCGGACGGCCGCGGATCGCCAGGAAGGCGGAGAGCAGCTCCGCCGCCCGGTCGGTGCCGCTGTCATGGGTGGCGAGCGCCGCCTGCTCCAGCAGCCGGCCGGCAATGTCGGCGGCGCTGCGGCCGGCGATCGGACGCAGGCCCGACAGCCGCAGCAACTCGGCAACGGCCTGCTGCGCGGTCGCGGGATCGACGCCGTCGAGCGCCCGCATCAAGGCGGGGGCCGGCATCGCCCCCTCCGGCACGCCGCCGGTCATGGCGGCGATGGCCGCGTCCAGCCGATCGCGTTCGCCGAACAGCTCGCCGAGCCGGCGGCGCCACACGGGTGCAAGATCCAGCCCGTCGAGCACGGCGCGGAACAGCGCCTCATCACCGATCTGGATCGTCGCATCGTCGACGCCGAGCGTTGCCAGGCTCTCCAGCGCCAGCGCCAGCACATGGGCGTCGGCCTCGGCCTCGTCCGGCCGGCCGAAGCATTCGACGCCGGCCTGCATGAACTCGCCGGCACCCTCGCGGCGCTGGCGGAACACCGGGCCGCAATAGGAATAGCGCGCCGGGGTCGTCGCGCCGGGCCCGTCGAGATGGGCGCGGCAGACCGGGATCGTGTAGTCCGGACGCAGGCACAGTTCCTCGCCGGCCGCGTCCGAGGTCAGGTACATGCGGCCGCGGATGTCTTCGCCGATCAGGTCGAGAAACAGGCTGCTCGGCTGCAGGATCGCCGGCTCGACAGTGGGAAAGCCGGCGGTCTCGAACAGCGCGGTCAGGGCCGCGTAGCGCGCGGTCTGCGGCCCGGCGGGGTTCGTGGCGGGGCTCACTTGGTCACTCCCGCATCGCCGTCCTGCCGGGCGCGGTCCTCGGCCTGCTCGGCCAGCATCCGCCGCACGGTGGCGACGATATCGGCCTCGGGGATGCTGACCTGCGCCGGGCGGCTCTCGCGCCAGGTCACATTGTCGGCGATCTCGCCGGAAAGCCGCTTTCCCTCAATCAGATCCTTGATCTGGACGGTGCCTTCGGCCCGTTCGTCGCCGCCCTGGATGATGGCGAGCGGGCAGCCGCGGCGGTCGGCATATTTGAGCTGGTTGCCGAACTTCTTCCAGTTGCCCTGGTACATCTCGGCGCGGATGCCGGCGGCACGCAGCTCCTGCGTCATTTTCTGGTAGCGGGCGAGGCTTTCCGTGTCGCCGTCCATCACGGTGACCAGCACGGGGGCGACGACCTCGTCGGCCTGAAGCTTCTTCAGGTTCTTCAGCGCGCTCATCAGGCGCGAGACGCCGATGGAAAAACCGGTCGCCGGCACGTCGCGCCCGGTGAAGCGCTTGACCAGCCCGTCATAGCGCCCGCCGCCGCCGACGGAGCCGAACTGCACGACCTCGCCCTTCTCGTTGGTGACGGGAAACAGCAACTCGGCCTCATAGACCGGGCCGGTGTAATATTCGAGCCCGCGGACGACGGAGGGATCGATCTTGATGCGGTCCGGACCATAGCCGGCAGCATCTACCAAGTCGGCAATCTGCGAAAGCTCTTGGTAGCCCTCTAGGGGAATACCTCCCTCGTCCGCGTTGACCAAAAGTGCATGACACAAGAGCCGGTTTGAAAGATAACCCTTTGCATCAGGTGGATTGTTGACGGAACTTTTCTCCGCTTCGCTAGCAGTCTCATCAGAAGCATAGTCGATAGCAATCTTGTTGATGAAAACTGCTGTCAAAACCTTCTGAATTTGCGCGCTATCCAGTCCGGCACCTTTGGTGAAATCGCCGCTCTCGTCCTTGCGGCCCTCGCCCAGCAGCAGGGCGACCCCTTCCTCTCCAAACTTATCCAGCTTGTCGATTGCCCTCAGAACCGCCAGCTTCTGTTCGGAATCGATTACGCCTCCAGCTTCTAGTATTCCGTCGAGCACCTTGCGGTTGTTGACGCGGATGACATATTTCCCGCGATCAATGCCGAGGGCCTCCATCGTGTCGGCCATCATCATGCACATCTCGGCATCCGCCTGGACGCCCGGCGCGCCAACGCTGTCGGCATCGAACTGCATGAACTGGCGGAACCGGCCCGGCCCCGGCTTCTCGTTGCGGAACACCCAGCCGGCGCGGTAGCTGCGGAACGGAAGCTGGATCTCGTTGATGTTCTCCGCCACATGGCGAGCGAGCGGCGCGGTGAGATCGTAGCGCAGGCTCATCCACTGCTCGTCGTCGTCCTGCACCGAGAAGACGCCGGCATTCGGCCGGTCGGTGTCGGGCAGGAACTTGCCGAGGCAGTCGGTATATTCGAAGGCCGGCGTTTCGACCGGATCGAAGCCGTAGCGCTCGTAGACCTCGCGGATCTTCGCCAGCATCGCCTCGGTGGCGCGGATGTCGGCGGCCGAGCGGTCGACGAAGCCGCGCGGCAGGCGGGCCTTCAGCTTGGACGGTGTGTTCTTGGCCATCGGCGTATCGGAATCCATCGCGGGCGCGCGCCTTTTTCAAACATGGTCAAAAAAGGAGTGCGCGATCTTGCAGTTGCCGGTTTCCTAGACGAAACGGCCCGCGCGGGCAAGGATGGCGGGGAGAGTGCCGCCGGCGCGCGCGGGGCGCCGCAGCGGATCGGCGCTTGCATTCGGGGGCGTTCCGACTATGGTCCCGCGCGGTTCCGTCGCAGTGGCTCTCGGGTCGCGGGCGGTCAAACAGACCGGATCCCCTTGATGTTCGGAGTTCCCATGCCGGGTGACGGCATTCTGCAGACGGGCGAGGCCAGCGAAACGGCGCCGCTTGGCGCAGCGCGGCTTTCCGTCGTGCTGCCGACCTATAACGAGCGCGACAACCTGCCCGTCCTGATCGACCGGCTCGACGCCGCGCTGGCCGGCATCGCCTGGGAGGCGATCGTCGTCGACGACAACTCGCCCGACGGCACTGCGGATGTCGCCCGTGCCATCGCCGCGCGCGATCCGCGGGTGCGCGTCATCCGCCGTGTCGGGCGGCGCGGCCTGTCGGGCGCCTGCGTCGAGGGTATGCTCGCCTCCTCCGCCGACTATGTGGCGGTGATGGATGCCGACCTGCAGCACGACGAGACCCTGCTGCCGAAGATGCTGGCGGCGCTGTCCAACGGCGCGGCCGACCTTGCGGTGGCCAGCCGCCATGTGGAAGGCGGCGACGTCGGCACCGGGCTTTCCGGCGTGCGAGCCTCCGGCTCCGGCCTTGCCAACCGGCTGGCGAGGGTGCTGCTGAAGGTGACCTTGTCCGACCCGATGAGCGGCTTCTTCATGATCCGCCGCACCGAGGTGGAGCGGCTGGCGCCCGGCCTCTCGTCGCAGGGCTTCAAGATCCTGCTCGACATCGTCGCCACCGCGCGCGGCTCCTTGCGCATCGTCGAGCTTCCCTTCGTCTTCCGAGAGCGCCTGCATGGCGAGAGCAAGCTCGACACGCTGGTGGCGCTCGACTTTCTGGGGCTCGTCTTGTCCAAGCTCGTCGGCGACCTGGTCTCGATCCGCTTCCTGATGTTCATGCTGGTCGGCGCGTCCGGCGTCGTCGTGCATATGGCGGCGCTGTTCGCGCTGCTGGAGATCGGCGGCCTCTCCTTCCCGGTGGCGCAGACGGCGGCGACCTTCGTCGCCATGACCACCAATTTCTGGCTCAACAACCGCCTGACCTATCGCGACCGGCGGCTGCGCGGCTTCGCGGCCCTGCGCGGCCTCTTGACCTTCTATGTGGTGTGCAGCGTCGGCGTCGTCGCCAATGTCGGCGTCGCCTCGCTGGTCTATCAGGAGGATGCCGGGCGCATCCTGGTCGGGCTCGCCGGCCTTGCCGGCGCGGTGATGGGCGCGGTGTGGAACTATGCGGCAAGCTCGGTGCTGACCTGGCGCAAGGCCTGAGGCCGTAGCAGGCCTTCGCGGCGCGACAAGGACGACGAGATGGCGGGACACGGCTCCAACAACGAGGCAATACAGCCGGGCGGCAC
This sequence comes from Stappia sp. TSB10GB4, assembly GCF_900185745.1. Lineage (NCBI taxonomy): Bacteria > Pseudomonadati > Pseudomonadota > Alphaproteobacteria > Hyphomicrobiales > Stappiaceae > Stappia > Stappia sp. TSB10GB4. The sequence continues at coordinate 47,525 of NZ_FYAV01000070.1, forward strand.
GGCAGATGATGCCCTGCCGCTGTGGCTGCGCCCGCTGCCTCTTGCCCTGCTGGTCGCCGCCCTCACCGCTCTGCGGCTGCTGGTCGCCGCCAAGGCCGGCCTTGCGGAGGACGAGGCCTATTACCGGCTCTGGGGCCTTTTTCCCGTCGCCGGCTATTACGACCACCCGCCGATGGTCGCCTGGTTCGCCTTCCTCGGGCAGTCGCTGTTCGGCGACACCGCGTTCGGCCTGCGGTTCCTCTCCGTGCTGTCGGCCGCTATCGGTTCGGCGGCGATCTGGCGCACCGGGCTGCTGCTCTATGGCGCGCGCGAGGCCGGCTACGCGGTGCTGTTCCTCAACGCCAGCCTGCTGATCGGTGCCGGCAGCGTGCTGGCGACGCCCGACGCGGCCTCCGTGCTGTTCTGGGGCCTTGCGATCTGGGCGCTGGCGGAACTGACGGCGAGCGAGAACCCGGGGTGGTGGCTGGCCGTCGGCCTGTTCGCCGGGCTTGGGCTCAATGCCAAGTATTCGGTGCTGTTTCTCGGCGCCGGCATCGTGCTCTATCTCGTCTTCGTGCCGCAGGCGCGGCGCTGGTGGGGCGCCTGGCAGCTCTGGGCCAGCGGTCTGCTGGCCATCGTCCTGGTGTTGCCGGTGATCGGCTGGAACGCGGCGCATGACTGGGCCTCCTTCACCAAGCAGTTCGGCCGCGCCGTGCCGGAAGGCTGGAGCACGCGCTACCTGCCGGAATTCGTCGGCGCGGTCGTCGGCCTCGCCAATCCGCTGGTCGCGGTGCTGGCCGGCATCGGCCTGGCGCGGATCGCCCGCGCCGCCCTGCGAGGCGAGGCGGCGGGCGGCCTGCTGCTGTGGACCAGCCTGCCCTTCGTCGTCTACCTGCTGGCGCATTCGCTGCATTCGCGGGTGCAGGGCAACTGGCCGGCGCCGCTGTTTCCGGTGATTGCCCTTGCCGCCGCGCTGATTGCCGCCCGGCCGCCCGCATGGCCCGGCGCGCGGGTCTGGCAGCGGTTTTCGGCCATTGCGATCGCCCTCGGGCTCGCTGTCTCGCTGATCGTCTATGTCCATGCGGTGATGCCGCTGACCGGCGCCCTCGCCCGCAAGGACCCGACGCACCAGATCCGCGGCTGGCCGGAGATCGGCTCGGAACTGCGGCGGCTTGCGGCCGAGCAGGAGGTCGCCTGGATCGCCACCGACGCCTATGGCCTCAACGCGCAGCTCGCCTGGCAGCTCGACCGGGTGATGCCGGTGGAGCAGGTCGACCAGCGCATCCGCTACGCGATGCGGCCCGAGCCGGATCCCGGCCTTGTCGCCCGCCCTGCCCTTTTCGTCGCCCAGGAGCGACGCGATCCGGGCACGGAACGCCTGTCGGCCCGTTTTGCCGAGGTCGAGCGCATCGCCGTGCTGACCCGCCGGTCGGACGGCACGCCGGTCGAACGCCTTGTCGTCTACCGGGTGGCCGAGCCGCATGCCGGCACGCCGTTCGATCCGGTCTACCCGCTTCCCTGAGCCGCCCGGCAAGCCGAGCCGGCAAAATTGACACTGGTGCCGGCCGGCCCGCCGCTGCATAGAATTCCACCATGAAACGGATCCTTCTCACCTCACCGGACTACGGCCTGGCCTTCGGCGTCGACAGGGCCCTGCGCGAGCTGATCTCGGCCGGCGCGCTGTCCGCCGTGGGGTGTCTCGTCGTCTCCGACCTGTGGTCGCGCGAGTACCTGCCGCTGCGCGATACGGTCGACAGCGTGCGCCACCGGACCCTGGTCGGCCTGACGCTGACGCTCACCCATCCTTTCGCGCCGCTGTCGATGCGCGCGCGCAGCCAGTTCGGCAACCGGTTTCCAAAGGCGCGCTGGTGGCGCTGGTGGGGGGCGCTGCGGCTGCTGCCCGACGAGATGCTGGCGGAGGAGGTCGAGGCGCAGATCACCTGTTTCGAGGAGTTCTACCAGCGTCCGGCAGACTTCCTGCACGTGGCGGAGGACCTGCTGGCCGTTCCCGCCCTCGCCCGGGTGGTGCTGAAGCAGGCGGCCCTGCGCCGCTGGCCGCCGCGCATCGTGATGCCGCAACTCAGCCCGCGCGCCGCCGCGCGCTTCACCCGCGATGCGCGCGATGCCGGTCTCAAGGTGCTGGAGCGCGGCCCCGACTTTCCCGAGGCCATCGACCAGGGGGCCCATGTCCAGCACCTGCGCCGCGGGCTCGACGGGCTCGCCGACCGCACCGTCGTGTTCTGCCAGCCGGGCGAGATCGACGACCGGCTGCGGCGGGCGGAACCGCGCGCCCGGCTCGATACGCGCAGCGCCCAGTTCGCCTTCTTCCGCGGGGATACGTTCCCGCTGCTGCTGATGGAAAAGGACATTTTCCTGTATTGACGCGCGGCCCGAAGGCCAGAAACGCGAAAACCGGCCCCCCGCGGGGATGGGGGGCCGGTTTTTCGGGAGGGGCGCTGCCAGGTCAGGAGAGCAGCGCCTGTTGTCCTTGATATAGGGGCGCGGCGGTCCGGTTACAGTGACGACGGTCACATAATCGCTTTGCTGCGGGCGAAACCGCCGTACAATGGCGCAACGGGGCCATTCCGGTCCGGCGCGACGGGGCAGTCGCACCGGCGCATCCTCCAGTTCATGCGGCATTCATGCGCCAGCCCCGACACTGCGCGTCCATCGTGGCGACGAATCGAGGCAGGACACATGGTCGAACTGAGGAACTTCCTCGAGAACAGCTTCTCCATGGAGGGGCTCGACTGCAATCTCGCCGCCGGTCTCGCCGCGCTGGCGCGGCCGATGTCGGTGAAGCCGGGCGCCATCCTGTTCGAGTCCGGCGATCCCGGCAACGGCTGCTACGCGATCCTGGAAGGCTCGCTCAAGGTCTCGATCGTCAGCGTCGAGGGCGACGAGCAGTTGCTGGCCGTGCTCGGCCCCGGCGCCATCGTCGGCGAGCTCGCCCTGCTCGACGGACGGGCGCGCTCGGCCACCGTCACCGCGCTGAAGCCGACCCGCCTCGCCTTCATCGAGAAGCACGCCTTCGAGCGCTTCGCCGACGAGAACCCGGCGCTCTACCGCCACATGCTCTACATCGTCGGCCAGCGGCTGCGCCAGGCCAACGACGTGCTGGCGGCCCGTTCCTTCCTGCCGCTGCCCGGCCGCGTCGCCCAGACGCTGCTGCAGCTCGCCGACACGTTCGGCAAGCCGGTCGACAAGGACCGCATCCTGATCCACTACAAGCTGTCGCAGGCCGACATCGCCAACATGGCGGGGGCGGCGCGCGAAAACGTCAGCCGCGTCCTCAACGACTGGAAGCGCGCCGGCACGATCAGCCGCATTTCCGGCTATTACTGCCTGGAAAAGCCGGACTGGCTGCGCCGCGCCTCCGCGCTGTAGGAGCCTGCCTATCTCCAGGCCCCGCCCTTGGCATTCGCGCCGAAACATGTGACATTTCAAGTCACTGGCGCGAGGGGGGCTTCAGTCTCCCGCGCGCACTCCCGCCCCGTTTGCCGCCGGCCGGCCCTGCGCCCGCACAGCCGGCGGCCCAGCCCCAAGGGTTCCGCCGATGTCGTCACAAGAGCTGCTCGAACTGTCCGCCGTCGAGCTTTCGCGCAAGATCCATGGCCGCGACGTGTCGGCCCGCGAAGTGATGGAGGCGACGCTGGCGCGGATCGAGGCGGTCAATCCGGCGATCAACGCCATCGTCTCGCTGCGCGACGGCGATGCGCTGCTGGCCGAGGCGGAGGCGGCCGACGTCGAGCTCAGTGAGGGGCGCTCGCGCGGGCCGCTGCACGGAATCCCGCAGGCGATCAAGGACCTGGCGATGACCGCCGGCATCCCGACGACCATGGGCTCGCCGGTCTTCGCCCGCCAGGTGCCGGAGGAGGACGGCATCCAGGTGGCGCGCATCCGGGCGGCCGGCGGCCTTCTCATCGGCAAGACCAACGTGCCGGAATTCGGCCTCGGCTCGCATACCTACAACCCGCTGTTCGGGCCGACGCGCAACCCCTACGACAGGACGCGCAGCGCCGGCGGCTCCAGCGGCGGCGCCGCGGCGGCGCTGGCCGCGCACATGCTGGTGGTGGCCGACGGCAGCGACATGATGGGATCGCTGCGCAATCCGGCCGGTTTCTGCAACGTGCTGGGCATGCGGCCGAGCTACGGCCGGGTGCCGTCGGGACCGGGGCCGGAGAGTTTCTTCGACACGATGGCAACGGAAGGGCCGATGGCGCGCAGCGTCGACGATCTGGCGCTGCTGCTGTCGGTGCAGGCCGGGTACGACCCGCGCGCGCCGCAATCGCTGCCGGGCGACGGGTCCGAATTCGTGCCGCCGATCCGGTCCGACATCGCCGGTCTCAGGGTCGGCTGGCTCGGCGATCTTGGCGGACATCTGCCGTTCGAGCCGGGACTGCTGGAGCTGTGCCGGGCGGCGGTCGACGTCTTCGCCGGGCTCGGCTGCCGGGTCGAGGAGCCGGCGCCGGGCTTCGATCCGGAGCGGATTTTTCAGGCCTGGGCGGATCTGCGGAGCTGGCGGGTCGCCGGAAAGCTCGGCGGTCTCTATGAGGCGGCGGCGACGCGCGACAAGCTGAAACCGGCGGCGATCTGGGAAATCGAGCGCGGCCGCGCGCTGGCACTGGCGCGGCTGGAGGAGGCGAGCGTGGTGCGCAGCGCCTTCCACCGGGCGGTGCTGCGGCTGTTCGAGAAGGTCGACGTCCTGGTGCTGCCGACGGCGCAGGTGTTTCCCTTCGACGTCGATCTGGACTGGCCGAAGGAGGTCGGCGGCCGGGCGATGGACACCTACCATCGCTGGATGGAAGTCGTTGTTCCGGCAAGCCTTCTCGGCCTGCCCGTGGTGGCGGTGCCGGCCGGTTTCTCGGCGTCCGGACTGCCGGCGGGCCTCCAGATCATCGGCGCTCCGCGCGACGATCTCGGCGTGCTGAGGGCCGCGAAAGCCTATGAGCAGGCGACCGACTGGCTGGCGCGCAAGCCGGCGGTGTGAGGCAAAAAAGAGGCCGCTCCGGGGGAGAGCGGCCTCCGGGCCGGTCGGCCGATCGGGCAGGCGTTCCGGCTGAGAGCGGAAGCGTTTGGTCGAGCGGCGGATCGGGATTGCCGTCGCGCTTTCGGTCTCGCAGCGGTCTACGCCGGCAGGGCGGCGATGGATCATCTCCTTGCGGAAACTTGCCGAAATCGCCAAGAACCGCTTGTTCGGCAACGAGATTTCGAATTGAGAATTTTCGAGACGGATTTTGCAAAATTTTGAGAAATTTTGCGTTTTCCGGTCCAAACCCGTCTCAATTTTCTCGAAATCGGCGCGCGGCGGGCATTTCGGCCCGCAATAGCGACTTATCCCCGCCGCGCGGGGCGAGCGGCAAACACCTTATCCCCGCCTGCCGCCGGTGTGAGATAGTGTCACGAGATCGTGTCACTCACGACGGTCGGCGTAGTTCGCCTCTTCTTCGTAATAGGCGTCGAAGCCGACCGCCTTGCGCAGGGAGGCGAAGTCGAGCAGCGCCGCGTCGGGATGGCGGCCGGCCTTGATCACCTGCAGCGCCTCCTGCATGGCGCGGGTCACGGCGGAGAGCAGGGTCAGCGGATAGGCCGCGAGCCGGTAGCCGATGCGCTCCAACTCGGCATGGGGGAGAAGCGGCGTGGCGCCACCCTCGACGAGATTGGCCATGTGCAGGCCGGGCACCTCGCGGCAGATCCGCTCCATCTCCTCGACGGACTGCGGCGCTTCGACGAAGAGCAGGTCGGCGCCGGCCTCGCGGAAAGCGGCGGCACGCTCCAGCGCCTCGTCGAGACCATGGCCGTGACGGGCGTCGGTGCGGGCGAGGATGAGGATGTCGGCGCCCTCCTCGCGGGCATCGACCGCCGCCTTGATGCGGTTGACGGCCTCGGTGCGGTCGACGACCAGCTTGCCGCGGGTGTGGCCGCAGCGCTTGGGCGCGACCTGGTCCTCGATCATGATCGCGGCAAAGCCGGCCTGGGCGTAGCCGCGCACGGTGCGCTTGACGTTGAGGGCATTGCCATAGCCGGTGTCGCCGTCGCCGATGACCAGCGCGCCGGTCGCCGCGCAGACATTGCGGCCGGTGTCGACCATCTCACCATAGGAGATGAGGCCGGTGTCGGGCGCGCCGATGCGGGCGGCGGAGACGGCAAAGCCCGACATGAAGGTGACGGGAAAGCCGGCATCGCCGATCAGCTTGGCCGACAGGCCGTCGAAGCAGCAGGGCATCACCGTGAGCGGGGTCGCGGCGAGATGGGCGCGCAGGCGCGCGGCGGGAGAGGACATGGACATGCCTTTCAGTCAGGAACCGGGCAGCGGAAACCGGGCGGGGCGCCTACAGCCGGAAGGGAATGTAGAGCGCGATGTCGGGCCACCAGAAGATGGCGGCGGCGCAGACCAGCATGATCGCCAGGAACGGCAGGACGCCGGAGGCGACCTCGCCCATGCTGGCCTTGCCGACCGCCTGTATCACATAGAGATTGAGCCCGACGGGCGGGGTGATCAGCGCGCATTCGATCATGATGACGAAGAACACGCCGAACCAGACCGGATCGATGCCGAGCGCCATCAGCGCGCCGGACAGCACCGGCACCATGATCAGGATCATCGACAGCGATTCCAGGAACAGGCCCATGACCAGCAGGACCAGGGCGACGACCAGCACGAACATGCCGGCGGTCGAGATGTGGTCGGACAGGAACAGCGAGATGTCCTGGGGAATGCGATAGAGGGTGATCGCCTTGCCGAAGACCTTGGCGCCGGCGACGATCAGCAGGATCGCCACCGTCGTCGTCATCGCCTCGGCGACCGCGTCGCGGAATTTCGGCCAGTCGAGGGTGCGCAGGATCGGCCCGACCACGACCAGCGAGCCGAGAAAGCCGACGGCCGCCGCCTCGGTGGGCGTGAAGATGCCGAGATAGATGCCGGAGATCACCAGGCCGGCGAGCAGCACGGTCGGCAGGGCGCGGATCGCGGTGCGGCGGCGCTCGTCCCAGCTTGCCTTCGGGCTCGGCTGGTAGTCGGCGGCAAAGCTGGCATAGAGCACCGACCAGACGATGAACAGCGCCATCAGCAGCAGACCCGGCCCGACGCCGGCCAGGAACAGGGCGATGATCGATTCCTCGGTGATGACGCCGTAGACGATCATCGGGATCGACGGCGGAATGAGAATGCCGAGCGTGCCGCCGGCGGCCAGCAGGCCGAGCACGAAGCGGCGCGGGTAGCCGCGCGAGGTCATTTCCGGGATCGCCACGGTGCCGATGGTGGCGGCGGTGGCGACCGAGGAGCCGGAGATCGCCGCGAAGACGCCGCAGGACAGGATGGTGGCGATGGCGAGCCCGCCCGGCCAGTGGCCGACCCAGGCCTGCACGGCGGCGAAGAGATCTCGCCCGACGCCGCCCTTCAGCAGCACGTTGGACATCAACAGGAACAGCGGCACGGCGATCAGCACGAAACTGTCGGCCGCCGACAGCAGGCCCTGTGGCACCATCAGCGGCGAGAAGCCGCCGAAATAGAGCAGGCCGAAGCCGAGGCCGGCCAGGGTGAAGGCGACCGGCACACCGACCAGCAGCAGCGCGAACAGCGCGAGAAGAATGATGATAGTGGTCATCGTCTGGTGCTCTACCGTCTAGTGCTCTACCGAACCGCGGGGAAGATTTTCGGTCCCGCCGGCGGCGACGCGCAGCGCCTCGACCAGTGCCTGCAGGCCGAGCAGGGCGAAGCACAGCGGCAGCGAGACCTGCGCCCACCAGGCCGGCAGGTTGAGCATGGAGCCGGTGGTGCGGCCGCGCTGGAACGAGTCCCAGGCGATGCCGCCGCCGTCGCGGACGATGACCGCCGCAAGGGCGGCGATGAACAGCAGCACGAACACTTCCTGCAACCGGCGCAGGCGCGGCGACAGCAGGTCGGTCATCAGGGTGATGGTGATGTGCTGGCGGCGATGCAGCAGGATGGCGGCGCCGCCGAAGGTCGCCCAGACCAGCAGCATGCGCGACAGTTCCTCGGCCCAGATGGTCGGCGCGATGAAGACATAGCGCATCACCACCTCGTAGCCGAGCATCAGGGCGGTGGCGAAATAGGCCCATCCGGCGACCGTCCCGAACAGGCGGGAGACGGCGTCGATCACACGCAGCATCGGCGGCAACCCCAGTTTTTGCGGAAGATCCGGGAGCGCCGGGGCGGAACGGGCCGCCCCGGCGCTCATGTCGGACAGGCGATCAGTCGTTGAGGGCGCGGGCGGCGGCCAGCACCCTGGCGCCGAGGTCGCCCGAATCGGCGAGGAACTGGTCATAGACCGGCTGCGCCGACGCCTTCCAGGCCTCGATCTCCTCGGCGGTCGGCTCATAGACGGTCATGCCGTTCTCGCGCGCGGCCTTGTAGGAGGTGGCCTCGATATCGGCCATGCGGTCGCGCACGTCGGTCTCGGCGAACACCGCCGCCTCACCGATCCAGGCGCGGTGCTGCTCCGGCAGGCCCTGCCAGAACCGCTCGTTGACGACGACGATGAACTCGATGTCGGCATTGTTGGTGACGGTGATCGTGTCCATCACCTCCCACAGGCGCCGGGCATCGACGCCGGACACGCCGGTCATGCCGACATCGACGGTGCCGCGCTGATAGGCGATGTACTGCTCCGAGCCGGAGACCATGGTCGGCGCGCCGCCGGCGGCCTTGATCCATTCGCCGAGGGTCTTGCCGAAGACGCGGACCTTCTTGCCCTTGAGGTCGGCCGGGGTGCGGATCGGCCCGCCCTTCGACAGCAGCACGGAGCCGCCATAGGCCTGCCACCACAGGACGCGGGCGCCGGTGTCCAGGATCGCCTCATCGAGCGGCCCGCGCACCGGGCTGCCCGGCGCCACCGCCTTGCGCACCAGCTCGTCGCTGTTGAGCAGGAACGGCATGTAGAAGACGTCGACCGCCGGCACGTCGCCGACATAGCGGGTGAGCGAGGCGACGCCCATCTCGATGGAGCCGGAGCCGACCGCCTGCGGCACCTCGTCGTCCTTGTAGAGCTGGGCGGAATCGTAGATCTCGACCTTGATGTCGCCGCCGGAGATCTCTTCCACCTTCTGCTTGAAGACGGTGAGATTCTCGCCGAGATGGCTCTTCATCGGCAGTTGCAGCGTGATGCGCAAGGTGGTGGTGTCGGCAAGGGCCGCGGACGCGGTCAGCGCCAGGCCGGCGGCAAGGCCGATGGCATAACGGGCAAGTTTCATCTCAGTCCTCCCAAGGGGCGGCTCCCGGCGCGCCCGCAAGCGGCACCGTTCGAACGGCACCTGTCGTTGCGGCCGGATCGCCCTGCGTCGTGCGGCGAGGCCCGGCCAGTTGGATCCACGCATCGCGGGCCGGCAACCGCTGCCGGTTTCCGGGACGATGCTGTCGGGGCACGGCTGCGAGGCGGACAGGGCGAGAGGGGCAAAACCGCAAGCCCCGTGGCCGCCGCCTCATGGCAAGCCCTTGTGGCAAATGCGATGTCAGCTAAGCCGATGCGACGGGCCGGTGCAACCTCGTTGTGATCGCAGCCGCAACTCGGCATGGGATAGCCGGCAGGGGATGGCGGTGTGGCGGTGCGCAGGCGAGAGAGGCGGGTGAGAGAGGCGGGCGGCGGAAGGCCTCAGGCTGCCGCTTTCGCAAAACCATGAGACCCAGCGGATACTGGATACCTGCCTTCGCGGGTATGACAGCCGTGGAGTGGAGCGAACGCCGTCCCGCCTCATGCCGGCTGAGGGTGCCAATGGGTCCCGGCTCGGCGCTGCGCGCGGCCGGGATGACGGCCTGAGAATTAGGCGCGACCTCACCCCATCTCGGAGGTCACCCCCGGTCGCACGCAAGCACGCGCCGGTCACCCCACCCACGGATGTCACCCCGGCCGCAGGCGAAGCCGGAGAGCCGTATGTGGACGGCCCCCTGAGGGCAAGCGATTAGTCGAGGAGTGCCCGGATCGACAGCGGTTCGTATGTCCGGCCTGTTTCGGCGGCATGGTGAACCGCCATGGCCCAAGATGGGTTGCGCGTGGGGCGGTGCCTAACGGGATCACGGCCTCGACGGCCGGTCGGCTCTCACG
>NZ_FYAV01000058.1:0-44291 GCF_900185745.1 Stappia sp. TSB10GB4
CCGCCGGCGCAGCCGCGCCGCGAGCCGCCGCCCCCGCCGATCCGCCGCAACGTGACGCCGCCGTCGTCCGGCCCGGCCGCCAATGCGCGCACGGCTTTCCCGCAGTTCACCGAGACCGCCGAGAAGCCGGCCGCCGACAAGCCGGCGCCGCGCGGCGACCTGTCCGGCGTTGTCGCCGGGGCGGTCGCCGATGCCGCCACCGCGGCCTCGTCCGCGAGCGCGCCCGCGGCGCCGAAGGTCGAGGTCAAGCAGCCCGAGCCGGAAGCGAAGGCCGAGATCAAGCCCGAAGCGCCGGCACCCGCCGCAAGCCGTGTCCAGCCGGATCTTGCCTCGCTGGAAGACGCGCTGCTCGCCGAACTCGGCCAGTTGCGCGGCAGCCCCGCCAGCGAACGCAGCGAGCCGCGCAGCGATGTCGGACCGCGCGCCGCCGCCCCCGCCGCCGCCGCCCCCGTCGCAGCCGCTCCCAAGGCCGAACCGGCCGCACCGCCGGCCGTTGACGAGGCGCCGAAGCCGGCGGCGGCCGCTCCCGAGATCAAGGTGGCTGCGCCGGCCGCAGCGGACGAGCCCGAGGCGGGGAGCGGCGACGACAGCCCGAAAGCGGAAAAGAAGGCCGACAAGGATGCCGGCTCGGTGACGATGGATGCCATCGAGGAAGAGATGGCGCGGCTCCTGAGCGAGATCGGCGGACCGCGCAAATGATGGTGCCGCGCACATGACGAAGGCCCGGCACGCCGTCCTGCCCCTCCGCAAGACGTCGGTCGCGGTCCTCGCCTGTCTCGCCATGCTCGCGCTGGTCACCGGCGCGAGCGCCCAGGACATCACCATCGGCTTTGGCGAAGGCGCCGGGCTGACCGAGCGTGCGGTCCAGTTGGTCGCGCTGCTGACGGTGCTGAGCCTGGCGCCGTCGATCCTCGTCATGGTGACGAGCTTTACCCGCATCGTCGTGGTGCTGTCGCTGCTGCGCTCGGCGATCGGCCTGCAGACGGCGCCGCCCAATGCGGTGATGACCTCGCTTGCCCTGTTCCTGACCCTGTTCATCATGGCGCCGACCTTCGAGGCCGCCTACAACGAGGGCGTCCAGCCGCTGGTCGAGGGCAATATCGAACTCACGGAAGCCTATGAGCGCGGCGCCCGGCCGTTCCACGCCTTCATGCGTGCCAATGTGCGCGAGAAGGACCTGGCGCTGTTCACCGAACTGTCGGGACAGGAGGCGCCGGAGACGCCCGAGGACATCAGCATGCGGGTGCTGGTGCCGGCCTTCATGATCAGCGAGTTGCGCCGCGCCTTCGAGATCGGCTTCCTGCTCTACCTGCCGTTCCTGATCATCGACCTGGTCATCGCCTCGGTGCTGATGTCGATGGGCATGATGATGCTGCCGCCCGTGGTGATCTCGCTTCCCTTCAAGCTGATCTTTTTCGTCCTGGTCGACGGATGGAACCTGATCGCCGGCAGCCTGGTGCAGAGTTTCTCCAGCGGCTGACCCCGTCCCGCCACCACACCGGGCCGGGCCGGGAAGGGAAGGCGCTGCCGCTAACCGGCGTCGCCGACCGCGCTCTCGGCCATTTCCGCCGCCGGCTCCGCGTCATCGCCGCGCGCGGCGGTGCGCTGCCTCTCCAGCGCGTCGTCAAGCCCCGACATCGGCAGCTCGGGCTCCTCGTCCGCCTCCAGGCCGGGCGTGCCGTCCAGCGCCGGCTGCAAGTATTTGCGCCGATACTCGGCCAGGAAGATGTCGAGCGAGTCGACGCTCTGCAGGCTGTCGAGCACCGACATGAACTCGACCCCGCGGCTCCCCACCGGCCGGGTCACGATGTCGAAGGCGGCGGCGCTGGGGCTGTCGCTCATCTTGCCGGAGAACTTGGCCTTCAGCCGCGACAGGCTGAAATCATCGTCGGCAAGCGAATAGCCCATCGCCGCGCGCAGGATGTCGGTGCGCTCCTGGTCGGCAAGCGGCACCGGATCCGACCAGCGACCGCCCACCAGCGCCTCGAGCTGCTCGCCCGCCTCGCGCCAGCTCTGCGCCGCCCACAACGTGTCGGCCTTCAGCCGCTCGACATCCTCGCCGCGCATGTTGCGGACGATCTCCAGCGCCAGATCCGGGCGGCCGCTTTCGGTCAGCGCGCGCGCCTCGACCATGTTGCGCTGGCGCTCCAACTCGCGCGGCAGCTTCGCCTGACGGGTGCGGGTGAGCACCCTGAGCGCCTGTTCCGGCTTGCGGTCCATCAGGTAGACAACCCCGAGGTCGGCGGCGATCTGGGCGCGGGCGGCGCCCTTCAGGCGATGGTCCACCTGGTGGCGCAGCAGTTCCGATGCCTGGTCGAGCAGGTCCATATCGACGAGCCGGCCCGCCAGCCGGCGCACCATCTCGTCGCCGCGTCGGCCGACCGGCGTCATCTCGCGGAAATCGTAGAACAGCGCCAGCGCCCTCACCGGATCCATCCGGTCCGCCTCGCCATTGAGGAACAGGTTGGCGAAAACCGCCCCCATCTCGTCCTGCAACAGGCGCGTGGTCTCCGCGTCCGCATTGGCCTGGATCGCCGATTGCATCGCCTCGAAGGCGCCGCGATACTCGCCCGCCTGGGCCTGAAGCTGAGCCAGGAAGCGCAGGGTCTTCAACTCGGTCTCGTCGCCGCGCCAGGACGCGGCAAGCCCCGCCAACTGGTCGATCGCCTCCTCCGTGGTCACCTCGCCGTCGCGATGGCGAACCCGCAAGGCGCGATAGGCGGCTTCCGCCGCCAGCGGGCGTTCCATCGAGCGCTGAACCAGATCGAAGGCGGTCAGCGCCTCGCGGGAGCGCCCGGAAGCGTCGGCGATCTGGCCGCGGATGATGTCATAGCGCGCCGCCTGCCGGGCCGAGGCAAGGCTCGGGTCGATCTCGGAGAGGATCGCCGCCGCCTGCCCGTAGTCGCTGACCTCGACCAGGGTCTCCGCCGCAGCCAGATGAAAGGCGATCTGCACCGCCGCCGGATAGCCGCCGACAACGGCCTGGCCGCGCGGCTGGTTGTCCCGCGCCTCGCTCCAGTTGCGCCGTTCGGCAGAGGCAATGGTGCGCCAGACGGCCGCGTGGGGATTGTTGAGAAGCTCCGTCCGTCCGAGATAGTCGAGCGCCTCCCGCGGCCGGGCCGCAAGGGTCTGGGCCGCTCCCATCATCAAGTTGAAGGCCGGATCGCGGGCCAGGGCCGGATCGTCGAGCGAGGCAAGCCGCATCAAGCCCAGCGCCTCATGGGCGAAACCATGGGCGAGATAGAAGCGCGACAGCTCCATCCGCGGTCCCCGCCGCTCCTCCTCCGGCGTGTTGGCGATGGTGTATTCCATGCCCTTGATCTTCTGGAGAAAGTCCCTCGTTCCGCTGCTCATCAGATTGCCGAGGTCGACCTGCCCCGGCGTCGAGGGATCGATCACCGGCGGCAGGATCGTCGATCCCCTCGTCAGGTTGCCGTTGGACACCGCCAGGCCCCGCGGCCGCTGCAGCAGGATCGCATCGCCAAGCAGCTTGATCTCAAGGTCGTCCGCCTTGCCGAGCACGGCAACGCCATGGGCCGACATCAACGCGTCGAATTCGGCGAAGCTCTGCGGCTTCAACAGACCGCGCGCCGGCGCGAAGCCGGTGACCACCGTCATCTTGTCGCCGGCGAAGGGATCGACCACTTCGCGAACATTGGCCGGCCCCTGGAAGGGGATGGTGATGACCGTGCCGCCATCGCTGCTCTGGCTGCGTTGCAGCGTCAGGGGCCGGGACGGTTCGAGGATCATCTCGCCGATGGTCATGACCCAGGCGCTGCCGTCGATGCCGATACTGGCCAGCGCGTCGCGCATCAGATCGATGCGGATCACCTGCCAGTCGGCATGGGCGATCACCTCCACCGCTTCCACCCGGTCCGCAAGCACCGAGCGCATGCCGCGAATGTCCACCGGATCGGCGGTGTCGAAGACGAGATAAAGGCTGCGGTAGCGGCGGAACACGGACGAGGCGACCGGGGTGGAGAAGGGAAACACCACGCGCACCGCCTCGCCGATACGGCGCGCCTCGGCGACGACGAAGCGGCGGGTCTCATCGCCATAGCCGGCCGGCGGCATTTCCGGAGAGGCGACCTCGTCGGCCGAACCGGACGGCCGGTCGACGGCAAGACCGCTGAGATCGATCTCCGCCGGTAGCCCGTCCTGCGTCGCCGGTCCCCCAGCGGCCTCGGGCCGAGGCGTCACGGCAGCCGTCGATGCGGCTGCGGCCGGCGGCTCCGGCGAAGCGGGCGCGGCCTCGGCGGGCCGGGTCGGGGCGGATGCCGGCGCGTCGGTCGGCGCCTCATCGCTCGCCTGAACGGCCGGTGTCGTTTGGGGCAAGGCCTGCGGAGCCGCCTCATCCGATCCCGGCTTGGCACGCGGAAGCGGTGTGCCCGGATCATCCGGCTCCGCCGGCGACGCCGACGCCTGCTCCACCGGCACTTGCGCCGGCGCGGCGCTTTCCGGAGAGATGGCTTCGGGGCTCGGCTGCGCCGCACCGGAGACGCCGGACGCCATCACCAATTCCCTGGCGGTGGCCGGAATGTCGTCCCCCGCCGTCAGAGCCTCACCGATGGCGGCATTGACGGGGTCCTGTGCCATGCTGCGCGGCGTGACGTCGACGATGTAGAAATTGTCCTCGCGAAAGGCCCGGATATCCACGTCCGGCTGTATCCGCAGCAGGAATTTCAGCCGCCCCTCGTCGCTGAAGGCCGTTGCGTCCACCACGCCGGGGGGCAGATCGGCGCGCAGCATCGACAGGTCGAGCGGGACATCGTAGCTGAACGTCACCTTGATCATGTCGCCTTCGCGCACGAAGGCCGAATCGAAGTTCAGGTTCCACTCGAAGGCGAGCCGGGTGAAGGTCGGATGGGTGCCGACGAAGAGCTCGACCTTGGGTTCTTCCTGTCCCTTCAGGCGTGCCTGTTCCAGGGCCCGGGCGCGGCGGATCGCCTCCTCGGCACGACGGGCCAGGTCCTGCACCACCTCGTCGGGCAGGCCCGGCGGCATGCCTTGCCAGTTCTGCGGCAGAAGATCGATGAAGAGCTTCTCTCCCGCCTCCATCGTGTTGATCCGGAAGTCGCCCATCAGCGCGAAGCGCAGCGCCGAACCGTCCGGATCCCGGCGGGCGATGGAGATGAAGTTCGGCATGTCGATCGGGACGCTGTCGACACTGGTCATCACCTCCTCGCGGAAGCGGATGCGCAGAACGCCGTTGGAGGCGATCGCATCATATTCGGGCAGCAGCGTGAGATCGCGGAAGGTCAGGACGATCCGGCCATAGCCATCCTGCTGAGAGGCCCGCAGATCCGCCTGCAGCGGCTCGGCATGGGCGGACGGGGCGACGACGGCAAGAGCGGCGAAAACGCCAGAAAACAGCACAGCAAACGCAAGAAACGCCGCCGTGATCCGCGCGGCGGCGACCTGAAGCATGCGTCTTTTCGAGCCGTCCTGCCTCACCGGGCTCCCCTGAACCTTTCGACCAAGCATCCAGTCTAGCGGCCGCCGCTTAACGCTGCGTTTAACCGACCTCCCGGATTCCCTGGCATTCCCGCCGGGGAACGACGGGACGCCCGCTCCGCATCAATTGCCCATGATCTTCGGCAGGTCCGGCGCGACGACGGCGGCGGCCTCTTCCGGTTTGCGTCCGGTCACGAGGGCCACCGTCAGCCGCTCGCTCGCCTCCGGCGACATGCGCCCCATGATGTCGGCCATCTTGCGCGGGTTCATCTGGCGGGCGACACGCACGAGGATGTCGAGGTCGAGCCGATCGAAGATGCGCGCCGCATCCTTCGCCTTCATCGACTCGTACATGACCACCAGGTCCTTCATCTCCTCCTCGCGCTTCTTCTCCTCCTTCTCCTGCAAGCCGCGGATCCGCTCCTCGATCGCCGAGATCTCCTCGACCTTTTGCTGCAGGCGATCCTCGGTCGCCTTCATGAGCTGCTGGCGCAACTCGAACTGCTTCTCGCGGTTGTCCAACTCGCGGCGGCGATCGCTGAGCGACTCCAGCACCTTGCGTTCGGCAATGGAGCCGCCGAGCTCGAGGCCGCCGACACCGGGCGGCGGCGGTGCCTCCTCATCGCCCTCGGTGGAGGGCCCGTCGGAAGCGCCTGCATCCCCTGTCCCGGCGGTGCCAGTTGCAGGATCGGTAGGCTGCTGCGCCATCGCCACGCTCACGCCGGCGGTGACGGACGTGCCGCCCTCGATGGCGAGCCCCAGCAGCTTCAGCGCGAGAAGCGCGCTGGCCGCCAGGACGAGAACGGGGATCAGGCGCAGGTTTGTCACGCAGCCTGCTCCGCGGCACGCTTGCGGAACAGTTCAAGCCGGGCGGTCGCCTCCATCGCGGCGGACCGGATGTCGCTGGCACGCATGGCCGACGGACGGGCCGCGGCCGCCGGCGCCGGTTCGGCGACCGGAGCAGCCATGGCGGCGGCCGGAGCCGGCGCCTGCGGAACCGCACGGGCGGCCTCGGTGATCTGGGTGATGCGCTCCAGCACGGTGTTGCCGCGCGAGACATGCGCGGCGAGTTCCTGCGACAGGCGCTCGGCGTCGACAAGGCGCTGGCCGAGGGTGCGGTCGGCCTCGCCCGCCGTCGCCTTCAGCCCGAGAATGGCACGCTCAGCGATCTCCGAGGCGGTGATCAGCTCGGAAATGGTCGCGCGCAGCGCCTCCTCGTCGGCCCGCAGCCGCTTCAGCCGCTTGTTGAGCACCACGCAATATCCGATCGTCACCACCAGCAGCAGGGCAACGAGGCTCTCGATCATCAGTCCGACAGGGAGCGTGCTCATGTTGGGTCCATTTCCTTCTGCATGGCCCGCTCGAAAGCGGCCAAGGTCATCTTGGGCTTCTGCAGCCCGCGCTCGACGCGGATCGCGATGGAATCCTCGTCCTTGCCCATCGTTCCTTGCGTCAGCGGAATGCCGCCGCACTTGATCGAGACCGGGTCGTTCGGAGAAATGTCGAACAGCAGCGTCTCGCCGACCTTGAGATCCAGCACCCGTCCGAGCGGGATGTGGGTCTCGTAGAGGACCGCGTCGACATCCACCTCCGCCGCGTAGATCTCGGTGGCCAAGTGGCCTTCCCAGATCTGGTCCCGGCCGAACTTCTCGCCCATGAACATCTGCAGGAGCAGATCGCGGATCGGCTCCAGAGTGGCATAGGGCATCATGATTTCGATCTTGCCGCCGCGGTCCTCCATGTCGATCCGCAGTTCGACGAGGATGGCCGCGTTGGCCGGGCGCGAGATCGCAGCAAAGCGCGGATTGGTCTCCAGGCGCTCCAGGTTGAAATGGACCGGCGAGAGCGGCGAGAAGGCCTGCACCATGTCGTGCATGATGATCTCGATCATCCGCCGCACCAGATTGCTCTCGATCGTCGTGTAGGGCCGCCCCTCGACGCGCACCGCCGACATGCCGCGGCCGCCGCCGAGCAGCACGTCGATGATCGAGTAGATCAGGCTCGATTCGACCGTGCACAGGCCGAAGCCGTCCCATTCCTCGGCCTTGAAGACGCCGAGAATCGCCGGCAGCGGGATCGAGTTCAGATAGTCGCCGAAGCGCACCGAGGAAATGCTGTCGAGCGACACCTCGACATTGTCGGAGGTGAAGTTGCGCAAGGAGGTGGTCGTCAGCCGGACCAGCCGGTCGAAGACGATCTCCAGCATCGGCAGACGCTCATAGGAGACCATCGCCGAGTTGATGAGCGCGCGAATGCCGCTCTGGTCGGCGGCGATCGTGTCCTCGATGTTGAAGCCGAGGAGGTTGTCGATCTCTTCCTGGTTGAGAATGCGGTCGGCGCCCCGCGTGGCGCTTTCCAGTTCCGGCTCGCTGTCGTCGATCATCGCCGCCCATTGGGCAGCCATGTCGTCGCCGCCGGCGACGCCCTGCTCCTCGAGCGCGGCGCCCCAGGCGGCGGCCAGATCCTCGTCCTCGCCGTCGCCTTCCATCTGCTCGGCCAGGGCTTCGCCCCATGCCTCGTCGAGATTGCCGAGATCGTCGTCGTCAGCCATCGGAGACCTTACTGGACCAGGATTTCCTTGAAGAGAACGCCTTCGACGCGCGCCGGATAAACCGCCGTGTTGATGCGCCGCAACAACTCTTCCTTGAGTCGGAACAAACCGGAAGACCCCTCGAGATCCGCCGGACGCAACTCGCGCAGGTAGACCTGGAAAGCGTCGAGAATGCGCGGAAGATAGGGCTCGATCCGTTGCACCATTTCGCGGTTCGTCACCTCAAGCGAAATGCGAACGCGCAGATAGGTCGCCCGCCCCTCGCTCGACAGGTTGACGGTCATCTCCGGCAGATCGAAGAACACCGCGGGCCGCTGCTCGGACACCGGCCGCTGCGCGCCTCCCGAGACCGCAGCCTCCTCGCCGCCGCCAGAGAACAGAAAGTAGTAGACCCCGCCGCCGATGGCCGCCAGCAGGACGAGACCCGCGAGACCGAAGATCAGCAGTTTCTTCCTGGACCGGCCGGCCCCGTCTTCCGGGGTGCCGGTTTCGGCTGCATCCGCATCCGCCGTCATTGTGACTCAACCTCGCTGCGCTGCCCTCCCGCGCGTGGAGTTAATTTCTAAAGTCACAATGGTTAACGAGTGGTTACCGAACCGTTAACGCCTCGCAAAATGCGGCAATTTTTGCCGGGCGGTAACCATTGGCCGGAACGAAGCTGCCTCCCACCCTGCCGCCCCGAACCAAAAAGCCCAATGAAATCAGAGGTACGAAAACTGGCACGATGTCTGCAACAAGGTTAACGGGTATCCGCTCTGGGGAGGGTGGATGCTCGCTGGGGAGCATAGGAACGGTACGCCATGGAGAATTCTCTGCTGATCGGGCTGTCACGCCAGACAGCCCTTCGCAACCAGTTGAACGTGGTGGCCAACAACCTGGCCAACATGAACACGACGGGCTTCAAGTCCCAGCGGCTGCACTTCGAGGAATATCTGATGCCCGTCGCGGAGGCCACGGCTTTCCAGCGCGGCGACCGGACGTATTCCTATGTCCTCGACTATGCAGCCTCCTCCGATTTCGGAGCCGGCGCCATCTCGCTGACGCAGAACGCCTTCGACGTGGCGATCGAGGGCGAAGGCTTCTTCGTCATCGGCGGCCCCGAAGGCGAGCGCTTCACCCGCAGCGGCGCCTTCCACCTCGATGCGACCGGGCAGATGGTGACGGCCGACGGCCGGCCTGTCCTGGGCGAGGGCGGCCCCTTCGTCTTCACAGCCGAAGACGGCGACGTGACCATCGCCGAGGACGGCACGGTTTCCACCGAACTCGGCGTCAAGGGCCGGCTGCGCGTCGTCACCTTCGAGGATCCGCAGGCCCTGGAACGCATCGGCGACAACCTGTTCGCCGGCGAGGCGCCCCAGGCCGCCGAGCGCATCCGCGTCCTGCAGGGCGCCGTCGAGAAATCCAACGTCTCCGGCGTCGTCGAAATGACCCGGATGATCGAGATCACCCGCAACTACACGACCGTGTCGAAGATGCTGTCTGACGGCGACGACTTGCTGCGCAAGGCAATCGAACGCCTCGGCTCCGTCCAGGCCTGAGCGAAGCGGAAGAAGGAACAGTCACCATGAAGGCACTTCACATCGCCGCGACAGGCATGCGCGCCCAGGAACTGAACGTCGAGGTCATCTCGAACAACGTCGCCAACATGCGCACCACCGGCTACAAGCGCCAGCGCGCCGACTTCCAGGACCTGCTCTACCAGAACCTGCGCCGCATGGGCACCAACTCCTCGGCCACCGGCACGATCGTGCCGACCGGCGTGCAGATCGGCTCGGGCGTCAAGACCGCCTCGACCGCCCGCATCATGAGCCAGGGCAACCTGAGCCAGACCAACAAGGAACTGGATGTCGCCGTGCGCGGCGAAGGCTTCTTCCAGATCCAGATGCCGGACGGCGGCACCGCCTATACCCGCGACGGCTCCTTCGAGCGCGACCCGAACGGCCAGATCGTCACCATCGACGGCTATGCGGTGCTGCCGGGCATCGTCATTCCCGAAGACGCCCGCGACATCACCATCTCCACCGACGGCCAGGTGCAGGTGCTCGACGCCAACAACGCCGTGCAGGTGCTCGGCCAGATCCAGATCGCCCGCTTCATCAACAAGTCGGGCCTGGAAGCGATCGGCGACAACCTGTTCCTGGAGACCGAGTCGAGCGGCGCCGCCATCGTCGCCAACCCGGGCGATCCCGGCTTCGGCGACGTGCTGCAGAAGCATCTCGAAATGGCCAATGTGGAAGCCGTCAGCGAGATCTCCGATCTCATCGCCGCCCAGCGCGCCTACGAGATGAACTCGCGCATCATCAAGGCGGCCGACGAAATGTCCGCCACCACCTCGAACCTGCGCTGATGCGCCGGCTGACCGGAAGGCCCCTCGCGATGTTCGCCAAGCTCCTCCTCGCCGCCGCTCTTGCCCTGGCCTCGGCCCTGCCGGCCGCTGCCGGCGCGCTGCGCTCGGAAGTCGCCGTCACCGGCCCGATCGTCACCATCGGCGACTTCTATCCCCATGCCGGCGCCCTCGCCGCGACGCCGCTGTTCCGGGCGCCCGATCCGGGCACCCGTGGCACGGTGCGGGCGAGCCTGGTGGCCGAGCGTGCCCGCACGGCGGGCTTTGCCCTCGCCGGCACCGACGGCCTGTTCGAGGTCGTCGTCGAGCGCCTCGCCCTGACCATCGGCGAGGCCGAGGTCGCCGAAGCCGTGCGGAACGAACTGCTCGCCCGCGAGCCCGAACTCGATGCCGACACGCTGGAAGTGGCCGTGTCGGGGCTGCGTGCCCCGCTCCTGGCCGACGCCGGCCGGATCGAGCCGATCACCGTCTCGGAACTGGCCTGGGACCGCCACTCCGGCCGCCTCGCCGCGACCTTGCGCGTGCGCGCCGTCGATGGTCCCGTCACCCTCCGCCTGACCGGCCTTGCCCGGGAAATGGTCGAAGTCTATGTCGCCGCCCGGCCGATCGATCGCGGCACGGTCATCACCGCCGCCGATATCGAGCCGCAGCGCGTCGCCCGCAACCGCCTCACCGCCCGCCAGATCACCGACCCGTCGCAGGTGGTCGGCCAGGCGGCACGCCAGGCGCTCCAGGTCGGTCGGCCGCTGCGCGCCGCCGATGTCGAGCCGCCCCTCCTGGTGCGGCGCGGCGCCAAGGTGACGCTGGTCTACCACACCGGCGGCATGACGCTGACCACCATCGGTCAGGCCATGGCGAACGGCGCCGCCGGCGACTTGATCGACGTCCTCAACCTGCAGTCCCGCCGCACCGTGACCGGGATCGTCCGCTCCCGCGACCAGATCGAGGTCAGTGTCGCGCGGCAGCACCTTGCACAGCTCCAGGAGACGAACTGATGGCTCCGCGCATGTCCCTCTTGAAGCCGGCCCTGACCCTGTCGCTGGCTCTTGCCACCGCCGCCTGCGGCACCGCCGACAAGCTCTCGCAGGTCGGCCAGACCCCGGCGCTCTCCGCCATCCAGGATCCGACAACCACCGCCGGCTACCGCCCGGTGCAGATGCCGATGCCGGCCCCCCAATCGGACCACTACAACTCCAACTCGCTCTGGCGGTCTGGTGCCCGCGCCTTCTTCAAGGACCAGCGCGCCGCCCGCATCGGCGACATCCTCACCGTTCTGGTGACGATTTCCGACAAGGCGGAGTTCGACAACAAGACCCAGCGCAGCCGCACCGGGTCCTCCTCCTCCGGCACCGGCGGCGCCGTGGGCGCTGCGATCAACACCTTCCTGCTGCCGAGCGGCTCGAACTCGGACAACCTGGCCTCGGCCCAGGGCGCCTCGACCTTCCAGGGCAGCGGCAAGGTCGACCGCGAGGAGAAGCTGCGTACGCGGGTCGCCGCCGTCGTCACCCAGATTCTGCCGAACGGCAACATGGTGATCGAAGGCCGCCAGGAAGTGCGGGTGAATTTCGAGGTGCGCGAGTTGATCGTCGCCGGCGTGGTGCGGCCCGAGGACATCGCGGCCAACAACACGATCGAAAGCGAGAAGATCGCCGAGGCCCGCATCGGCTACGGCGGCCGCGGTCAGATCACCGACGTCCAGCAGCCGCGCTACGGCGCCCAGGTGCTCGATATCGTCCTGCCGTTCTGACCCCGCCTCTTCGGTTCGCGGCGCGGCTCCCCAAAGAGCGCCGCGAACCTCTCCCCTCCCCAAGCCGCTCCACGCTCCCCAAGCAGAGAACGGCAGGCGGGCACGGGATCCCCCCGCTCCCCAGCGGACCCGTGCCCGCCGCACCTTTCCGTATCAAGTGCAAGACAGGAGGAATCCGTCAGAAAGGACGGCCAGCCGATCAGGCCGCGTGTTCGCGTCCGCCCGGGTCGAGCGGATGCCGTCCCGCCCGCAGACACGGCATCATGACGCCGCCCTCCGCGCCCTCTCCGCCGCGCTTGGTCGTAAACACCGGCGCCAGCACCATGGAGCGGAACGCGGTGAACAGACGGGCATCCAGCTTGCCCTTCATCTCCGCCATGATCGCCAGGGCCTGACGGGGCGACATCGCCGCCTTGTAGACCCGCTCCTCAGTCAGCGCACTATAGATATCCGCGAGGGTGACGATGCGCGTCAGCGGGCGGATGCAACTTCCGCCGAGCCCGTTGGGATAGCCGGTCCCGTCGAGAAACTCGTGGTGATCTCGTACCGCATGGATCACCTCCATATCGTCGCGCCCGCTCCGCTGCAGCGCGAAGGCGCCGCGTGCCGGATGGGTGTTGATCACCCGTCGCTCGGCATCACTCAGCGGCCCGTCTTTCTCCAGCACCGAGATCGGGATGAACAGCTTGCCGACGTCATGCAGCAGACACGCTTCGGCGATCAGCACGATATCGCTCTCATGCAGTCCGAGATGCTGACCGAAGGCGCTGCCGTTGCCGGCGACGCTGAGCATGTGGCGACAGGTGCGGCTGTGGTGGAACTGGACGGCATCCAGCCAGCCCCCGAGCCCGTCGCGCCGCGTCGCCTCGCAGATCGCCCGCGCCGTGGCGCCGATCACTTCCGGCGGCAGCGGCCGGTCGGTGCGCATCGCCCTGCCGAGCTCCCGATAGAGCGTTTCACCGCACTCGATCGCCTTAGCGATATAGGGCGACCGTCCGGCAAGATGGATCGACAGGTTGCGCCAGAGGATGGCCTTGACCGCTGCACGGATGTCGTCGGGCGTGCGGAAGCTCGGCAGCACCCGCTCGATGCCCAGCGCCTCGGCCTGGACCTGACAGGCCCGGTCGCTGCCCGTCGCAACGAAAATCGTGTCGTTCTTGCGCCGGTCTTCGCCGATCAGCCCGGCAAGGCGTGCAATGTCGGCGGACCGGCGCAAGCTGCAGTGAAGAACGATCACCCGCGCCGACGCAACGTTCTCGACAGTAAGCGATTCACGCGAGACGCGCTCGACCTTGAGAGCCATGGCGAGCGCATTTCCGAAAGCGGGAAAGGGCTTTTCCTGATCCATAACCAGAAGGACGTCGAGCATGGGACACCGAGGATCTGTAGCGCGAGGATGAATTTCCTCTACGTCATCGATACTCGACGCCGCTTGTCGAAGTCTTAATCAAGACGGATAGAAACTATTAACAGGGCATGAAACCGGACCATGCCGGGCGGATGACCGGGCCGCCGCCCATACGAAAAAGGCCCGGACGGATCCGGGCCTTAAAAGGTCGTCTGTGCCGGCCGAGAACCGGTCAGTCGTCGCGATACACCTTCTCGCGGCGCTCGTGCGCTTCCTGCGCCTCCAGCGACAGGGTGGCGATCGGGCGGGCCTCCAACCGCTTGATGGAGATCGGCTCCCCCGTCTCGACACAATAGCCGTAGGACCCGTCGGCGATCCGCTCCAGGGCCGCGTCGATCTTGGCGATCAGCTTGCGCTGACGGTCACGGGCCCTCAGTTCGATCGATCGGTCGGTCTCGGAAGACGCCCGGTCGGCGATGTCAGGATGGTTCTGGCTTTCCTCCTGGAGGTTTGCGAGCGTTTCGCGGCTTTCCTTGAGGAGCTCTTCCTTCCACCGCAAAAGCTTGTTCCGGAAATACTCGCGCTGACGCTCGTTCATGAAAGTCTCGTCCTCGCTGGGACGATACTCGGCATCCAGCTCAACCGTCATGTCCTACTCCGGCTCCCGTTAGGCCGCGCGGAATATAGCGATCCTGCGACCGATGGACAATGTCGCCGACGTCGAAAATAGCGCCAAATTTCCGTGAAGCATTTCATGGACTTAAGCCGGCTGCCCGCGGTTTTGGCAGAACTCCGGCCTGTTCGGGCGGCACCGCCCGCGGTTTACGTGCCGTAGAGTCCGAGCTTCGCCAGCTCCACTTTCGCGCGAAGCTCGATCTCGTCGACCACCTTCTCCAGCGCCGGATTGCCGCTGTCGATCCGCCGTTCCAGCAACATGGCCAGCCGGGTGAGTCGCTCCGGAGAGACGCGCCCGGCAAGCAGGTCGACCTTGATCTCCTCCAGCATGTCCAGCATGTCGTGGCCGCGCGCCATCGCCCGGCGCCGGCCGGTCAACGGATCGTCCACCTCCTGGAGCGCGAGCAGCGCATCGATGCCGGCAATGCCGCCGGCCGAACCGGCGGAGGCGGCACTTTCCGACCGCCCCGAACTGCCGAGGTCGAACTGGCTGCCGGACCCGTCGGTGCGCTTCTTCTGGTTGCGTCCGGCGATGCCCGTCAGGGGCGTGTAGCCTGAGATTCTCATCATCGAAAACCGGATCCCGCTGGAGGCAACTTCGACACTACACAATTTTCCGAGTTGGTAAACGAAGCGTTAACGACCCGGCAATTCCTGCCGAGCGACAGGTCGCATCCGTGGACGGAGTTTGGCCGAGCCCCCTGCCGTTTTCAACATTTAGCTTTTAAAACAATTGATTAGAGAATTTCAGCCGCCGCGCCGAATTCTGGCACGCTGCTCGCATAACGGAACGCGGACACACCATCGTCGTCGCCCGTTGCGCAATCGAGTCAAACCAGAATGACCCTGATCGGCCTCTTCTCCCGCCTCACTGCCATTCTGCAGGTTCTCTGCATGGCGTGGACGCTCGCCCTCGTGGCGGCGCTGGCGGGGCCCGCCAGCGCCGCCTCGCGGATCAAGGACATCGCCGACTTCGAAGGCATCCGCGACAACCAGTTGATCGGCTACGGTCTCGTGGTCGGCCTGCGCGGCACCGGCGACAGCCTGCGCAATGCCCCGTTCACCCGCCAGAGCCTGGAAGCCATGCTGGAGCGCCTCGGCGTCAACACCCGCGGCTTCAACCTCAACACCCAGAACGTGGCCGCGGTGATGGTCACCGCCAACCTGCCGGCCTTCGCCACCCAGGGCACCCGCATCGACGTCTCGGTCAGCGCCCTCGGCGACGCCGACAGCCTGCAGGGCGGCACGTTGCTGGTGACGCCGCTGCTGGGCGCCGACGGCGAGGTCTACGCCATCGCGCAAGGGCCGCTGGCCATCGGCGGCTTCGCTGCCCAGGGCGACGCCGCCTCCATCGTTCGCGGCGTGCCGACCTCCGGCCGCATCGCCAACGGCGCGCTGGTGGAGCGCGAGATCGACTTCAAGCTGGCCTCCCTCACCAGCCTGCGGCTCGCCCTGCGCAATCCGGACCTGACCACCGCCCGGCGCATGGCGCTCGCCGTCAACGAGTTGATCGGCCTGCCGACCGCCGAGCCGCTCGACCCGGCGACCGTCCGCATCGACCTGCCGCGCCAGTTCAACGGCAATATCGTCGACCTGCTGACCGATATCGAGCAACTGGTCATCCAGCCCGACCTGCCGGCCCGCATCGTCATCGACGAGAACTCCGGCATCATCGTCATGGGACAGAACGTCAAGGTCTCGACCGTCGCCATCGCCCAGGGCAACCTGACCATCACCGTCGCCGAAAGCCCGACAGTGGTGCAGCCCCTGCCCTTCGCCAACGGCGAGACTGCGGTCGAACCGCGGACGGACATCCTCGTCGACGATGCCAGCGACAACAAGCTCGCCGTCGTCCGCGAATCCGTGACGCTGCAGCAGCTCGTCGACGGTCTCAACGCCCTTGGCATCGGCCCCCGCGACATGATCTCCATCCTCCAGGCGATCAAGGCGTCAGGGGCACTGCAGGCCGAAATCGAGGTGATGTGATGAGCCTGCCCGGCATCGACACCGTCCTCGCCTCGGCCCAGGGCCGCTTCGCGTCGCGCACCTCCACGCCCGACCCGGCAAATTCTGCCGCCGTGATGCGCGAGAATGCCGAGCAGTTCGAGGCGGTCTTTCTCAACACGATGTTCCAGACGATGTTCGCCGGCCTGGAGGAAGGTGGCGCCTGGGGCAACGAGACCGGCTCCGAGGCCTGGAGCGGGATGCTGGTCGAACAATACGCCAACACCATCGCAAAGGCCGGCGGCATCGGCATCGCCGACGCGGTCCAGCGTGAACTTCTTGCCCTTCAGGAGATGGCCGGACAATGAGCCTCGACACCAAGCAACTCGCCGAGATTGCCCCCGAATTCTTTTCCGGCGCCATTGCCGATCCCCAGGCCGCCGAGGCAACCTGCATTCGCCTGGAGGCCGCCATGGGCGACCTGCTGGCCGTGATCGAGCGGGAGACGGAACTGGTCCGCCTCGGCAAGCTGGACGCGGCCGGCGACCTGCAGCCTGAAAAGGCCAAGCTGGTCAGCATCTACATGCGCGGCATGACCTTCGTGCGCGACCAGACCGTCGCGCTCGGCAATCTCGCGCCCGAAGCCGTCGACCGGCTGAAGCGCCGCCATGCCGAGTTCCAGCCGGTGCTGCGCATCAACCTGGCGGTGCTGGCGACCGCTCGCGAGGTTGCCGACACCCTGCTGCGCAAGGTGGCGGAGAGCGCCGCCAGCACCCGCGGACCGTCAACCTACGGCCCCGGAGGCAGCGCCCCGCGCACGCCCGCCCTCGCCGACGGCATCGCCGTCAACCGCGCGCTGTAGGGCCGTTTCCGGGCCGGGCCAAGCGACTCACCGCAAAAGAGACAGGTCTCGACGCCGCCCGCCTCCCAAGGCCGGGCGGCGTTGCCGTTGCGTCCTCTGCGCTTCCCCGGTTAACCACACTGGAACGAATCGGGATCAGATCGGTTCAGCCGCAAATCCTAACGATTTCATTAAGAGTGGATTCACAGTTTTCCGATAAGCTTCTTGCCATATTCTGCAAGTCGTTCTCCCTGAGTGCGGCGAGCGAAGTTGCATATCGGAAGACCCGAGAAGGGTTAACGAGCGAAAGACGTGATGGTCGAAAAGCAACAGTGATCCCGGGCGCGTGGCCTTCACGGGTCTGTCCGGTGAAGGAGTAAGGCAATGGAAGCAACACCGATCAGGACCGCGGCCTATACGCCGCAGCCGGCAACTCCCAGACCGACCGAGGCCGGATCGCCTCCGGCTGCGACCACGGACCTGCCTCCCGAGAAGTCCGTCCAGCCGACCAGCGAGACGACAGCCCCGCGCCCTGCTGCCGAGAACGATTTCGCCAAGGCCGAGAGCAACATCAAGCGCGAGGAATATCGCGACAAGATCACCGCCTCCATCGTCTTCCGCGCCGTCGACATGGACACCGGCGAGGTGGTGCAGCAGATCCCGGAGGAATCCCTCCTGCGGTTGCGCCGCGCCTTTGCCGAGACCACCCAGAAGGACATGACCGGCCTCGCGTTCAGCCGCAGCCTCTGATCGCGGACGGGGTGCCGTTGGCGCGTCCCGTCCACATTGCGATCATCGGGACCCTTGCCGGGGACATGGGCCATGGTTGGGCCGCTCCGCCCCACCCGATTCCGAATCGGCTATAGTCCGGGCGCCGTTCACCCTCGACCCGGACCCTGCGGATGCCGCCCTCTCCCCAGAGCCACCTGGACCAGATGCGCAAGGCGCTGCTGCTGCAGCGCGACGGCAAGCCCGCGCGCGCGCGCCCGATCTACGAGAAGATTCTCAAACAGGACCCGACCAACGTCGAGGCGACCAACCTCCTCGGCCTGTGCTTCCTGGAACAGGGCTATCCGAAGCGGGCCGCGGCGCTTCTGGAACGCGCGGTGGCTCTCGCCCCTGCGGAGCCGCGCTACCGGGTCAACCTGCTCGACTGCCTGGAACGGCTTGGCGACACCGCGCGCCTGCTGGCCCTGGCCGAACAGACGGAGGCCGGCGGGGCGACCGATCCCGACCTGCTCCATCGCCGGGCCCAGGTGTTGCGCAATGCCGGCCGCCTGCCGGAAGCGCTGGCCGCCTATGATGCGGCCCTGCGGGCAGCGCCCGAGCGCATCGATATGCTGGTGGAGTTCGGCCAGACGCTGATCCTCGCCGCCCGGCATGAAGACGCCGTGCGTGTCTTCCAGTTTGTCCTGTCCTCGGATCCCGCCCACCGCATCGCGCTGCTCAGCCTTGCGGACGCGCTGAACCAGGTGCATCGCGCCGGCGAAGCCCTTACCCTGCTCCAGGAGTGCGCCGAAGCCTTCGATGCCGAGACGGATGCCACCTACAGGCTGAGCCTTGCCAATGCCTTCTGGGGCATCGGCGCCTATGCCCAGGCCTTGGTGGAAACGGACCGGGCGCTCGCCCTC
The DNA here is from genome assembly GCF_900185745.1 of Stappia sp. TSB10GB4. Classification (NCBI taxonomy): domain Bacteria; kingdom Pseudomonadati; phylum Pseudomonadota; class Alphaproteobacteria; order Hyphomicrobiales; family Stappiaceae; genus Stappia; species Stappia sp. TSB10GB4. Next base: position 18,536 of record NZ_FYAV01000058.1, read on the forward strand.
GGCGGCGTCGCCGGCAGCGATGCCCGTCTGCTGCGCGGCAAGACGCTCTACCATCTCGGCCGCTTTGGCGAGGCCGTCGAGGAGTTGGAGCGGGCGCTGGCCATCGACCCCGCCCGCCACGAGACGGCGATGACGCTCGGCCTCGCCTGCCTCGCCAGCGGCGATCTCGCGCGCGGCTGGAAGCTCGCCGAGCGCCGCGTCGAGGCCAACCTCAAGGGGCTGATCCAGCGCCGCTTCTCGCGCCCGACCTGGCAGGGCGAGCCGCTTGCCGGCAAGACCCTGATGATCTGGGACGACCAGGGCATTGGCGACGTGCTGCGCTCCGCCTCGATGTTTGCCGAACTCGCGCGGCAGGCAGGCCGGTTGATCGTCGAGTGCCATCCCAAGCTGGTGCCGCTGCTGGCCCGCAATTTCCCGCAAGTGGAGATACGCCCGCGCAGCAACGAGGGGCTGAACGCTTTTGCGCGGCCGCGTGAGGATTTCGACGTTCAATGCGCCTTTGGCGGGCTGCCCGCCCTGCTGCGGCCGGACATCGCCGCCTTTCCCGGCACGCGCGCGGCGCTCGCCGCCGATCCGGACCGCGTCGCTGCCTTGCGCGAGCGGCCACCGCTCGGCGGATCGCGGCCGAAAGTCGGCCTGTCCTGGACCAGCGGCAACCGCACGGGCCAGCGCGGCCGGTCCTATCTTGCATTGGAAGACCTGCTCCCGCTGCTCGCGGTCGAGGAGGTCGACTTCATCCTTCTCGACTATACCGACCGCACTGCGGAGATCGCGGCGCTGCAGGAGCGAACGGCCTTCACCCTGCATCGCTGGGACGACCTCGACCTCTTCGACGATCTGGAAACCGTGGCGGCGCTGACTTCCTGCATGGATCTCGTCATCTCGGCCAATACGTCGGTCGCCGACATGTCGGGTGCGCTCGGCGTGCCGACCTGGCGCTTCGGCCCGGTGACCGGCACGATCCTGCTCGGCCAGGACAACCCGCCCTGGGCCCCGGCAACGCGCTACCTGCGGCTCGACCCGGAACGGCCGGCGGCCGACATCGTGCCCCGGCTGGTGGCGGATCTGCAGACCTGGCTGGCGGAGCGCAAATAGCGCGAACGCCCCGACGAGCGTCACATCTGGATCGGATGGATCTCGAGATTGCGCTCCAGCCGCTCGAGCATCAGTTCCGCAACGGCGATGTCGTCGCGCTCGTCGATTTCCACGACTTCCTCGTCGCAGGTCTCCCAGAAGCCGATACGTCCCGTCAGCCGGCATCCGGTCCGCTCGAAACTGTCCGTGCGGAACAGGTAGAAGTTGCCGGTCTCGCGATAATAGCGGTCCTCGGCCGGGATCTGCTGGCGCATCAGCCGGTTGTGCGGATCGTAAAGCGGCTGCGGCTCGGGCAGGTTGCGCCAGATGTAGTTGCGGATGAGCCTGGCGGAGAAGAGCGAGTCGTAGCCCCCGTCCGTGAAATGCCGGAAGGCATCGGCCAGCGTGTCCCTGCGCCGCACCGGCGAAGTGACCTGCGGGAACAGGATCGCATCCGGCTTGTCCGCCCGGCACATATGCTGGATCGCATGGCGCAGCGAGGCCTCCGCCGGCGAGGTATCGGTCGCGAATTCGTCCGGCCGCAGCACTGGCACGCGCGCCCCGTAAGCCCTTGCCGTCTCCGCGATTTCCTCGCTGTCGGTCGAGACGACGACGTCGCGCACAAAGCCTGCGGCCTGCGCCGCCTCGATGGTCCAGGCAATCAACGGCTTGCCGAAGACCGGCACGATATTCTTGCGCGGGATCCCTTTCGAACCGCCACGCGCCAGCACGATCGCATCACAGATCATCATGTCTTTTCCGCAAAAACCGTCACGAAGGAGCCCCAGAAGGCGGGCGACACGCCCGTTCCCGGGTCCTGCATCCGCTCGAAGGCCTCAAGGGTGGCAAAGCGCGTGCCGAAGAACGGATACTCCACCGAGGCGATGCGGAAGCCGCTGTCCCGCAGCAGTCGCATCAGCGAGTCGTCGGTGAAGAGGCTGACATGCGTCGGATCGTGGAGCAAGCGGTAGCGCTCGCCGAAAAGGCGCGCCGCGGCGCTGGCGAAATTGGGCGTGCCGACCACGAAAAGCCCGCCCGTGCGCAGCGCCTCGGCCACCAGCCGGACGAAGGCAACCGGCTCGTCGACATGCTCGATGACATGATGGGCGACGATCACATCGCAGGACGCAGGCTGGAAACGGCCGGGCTCCAGCACGCCGCGAAGGGTAGCGGCGCCGCTGCGCTGCGCCGCCATCTCCACCGCCTTTGCGGACGGATCGAGGCCGATCCGCTCGTGGCGCGGGTCGATCTGCTCGAGCAACTCGCCGAGACCGCAGCCGATATCGACCACCCGGCCGGGGGGCCGCGCATTCACCGCCTCAGCGATATAGGCAAGGTCGGCCTTGCGCATCTCCCGCTCGGCGGCGATGTCGCGCAGACGGCCGTCCGGATCGCGCTTGTCGTCCCAATATTCGTCCGCCGACACCCGCGCCGGGTAGCGCACGAAGTAATCGTCCGATCCGTAAAGCGCCAGGCAGCGGTCGATGATCGAACTCACGCAAACCCCTCCACCCGCGCCGCCAGCCAGCCGGCAAGATCATCATGGTGGGTCCTGAGCACCTGCCGCTCGCGGGCACGCACCGCCGCAAGGCGCCGGACGCTTGCGGCGGGATCGGCAAGATCGCGTGCCACATCGGCGAAAAGAGGCGCGAGATCGCTGTCCGCGGTCCAGGCATGACAGCGGTCTGCAAGCCCGAGCGCGCCGAACTGGCCGGCGATCTTGTGGTGTGTGGAGAGGCCGAAGACCGGCGTGCCGAAACCGATCGACGCAAGGTTCGCATGATAGCGCATGGCGATGACGGCGGCGGCGCGACGATAGAGGTCGAAACTGGCCGACCAGCCGCCCTCCCCTTGCGCCAGTCCGGCAACGACGATGCGCTCGCGCCGCAACCTGTCGTCCAGCGCGGCGAGCACCGCGCCGATCGGCCCGAAATCGCTGTAGATATGGGGCACGAAGACACAGGTGAGCGTCTCGTCGGCGCCGAGCAACGTCTCTATCCCGGCGGCAATTCCGGCCGCGAAGCGGTCGGTCAGATCTTCGCCGCGGTCTCCGGCATAGCGCTTGTCCGGCATGTCGCCGGCAAGGTTGACGGCGACAAAGCGCTGCCCCTCCGGCAGGCCGGGATGGGCCCAGGGCGACGGCTCGGCGAACAGGCCGCCATCCGGGATCACCGGCATGGCATCGGCATAAGCGCTGCCCAGATGATCGCGGATCAGGTCGCTCGACCCGTCATTGCGCAGCGAGAACCGGCAGTGATCGAAGCCGAGCATATCGTCGAGAAACGCCCGCGTCCGCGCCACCGCCACCGGACTGACGCCGCGCGTCGCGTCGACGCCGAGGCCATGGAACACGATCGGCCGCCGGATCGCGGCAAATAGCTCGGGGCCCGCATCCAGATAGGTGCCGGAGGAGGTGGTCTCGCGCCAGAGCTGAAACAGGCTGAACCCGCCGATGACAACCAGATCCGCGCTGTTTGCCTCGTCCACGAACGCCCCGTCAAACGCGCGCCGGCGCCAGTGGATGAAGTCCCGCACCTCGATGGGGCGATGGTTCAGAGGAACCGGAAGATCGGCGGCGCGCGTCCGGTATTCGCCGTCATGCATGGCATTGTCGCCGAGATTGCCGACGAAGGAGGCCAGGTGCAGGACGGAGAGCGGGCGCATGCGGGCGGGGATCACGGAGCGGGGGTCACGATGGGACGGTCACAGCGCGGCCAGCGTATCCTTGCGCCGCAGCTTCTCCATCACGGGGCGCTCGCGGGCGTAGATATCGATGACGCCGTCGCCGCGAACCTTCTCGGCCAAGCGAATGCCGGCAATCATCTCCTTCATCTGCGCCACGTCGATGGAGGCCGACTGGTCGGAGCCCCACATGGTGCGGTCGAGAGTGAAGTGGCGCTCCACCGACACCGCGCCGAAGGCGATCGACAGGATGCTCGGCAGGATGCCCTCCTCGTGTCCGGAATAGCCGATCTTGAGATGGGGAAAGCGCTCGCGCAGGGTGGAGATGCCGGCGAGATTGATCTCCTCGGGAAGCGCCGGATAGGTCGAGGTGCAGTGATAGAGGCAGGAGATCTGGCCGCCGGCCTCCTCGATGGCTTCGACCGCCGCCTCGACCATCTTCAGATTGCACATGCCGGTGGAGATCAGCAGCGGCACCCCGCTGCGGGCAGCATGGACAAGCAGTTCCCGGTCGGTCACCGACGCCGACGCGATCTTCAGATAGGGAACGTCCAGCGCCACGAGAAAGTCGACCGCCGCCTCGTCCCAGGGCGAGGCGTACCAGACGATCCCCAGTTCGGCGCAGAGCGCGGCAATCCGCTCATACTCAGCCCGGCCGAATTCGAGCCCCCGCTTCAGGTCGCCATTGGTCTCGCCCAAGGGCGACTTGCGCGGCCGCGACAGTTCCTCGGCGGAGTAGACGACATCGACGGTGCGCTTCTGAAACTTGACCGCATCGCAGCCGACACGGTGCGCGGCGCGGATCATCTCCAGCGCCAGGTCGATACTGCCATTGTGATTGATGCCGATCTCGGCGACCACCGTGCACTTGTCAAATGTGAAGAGGCTCATCTCGCGATCTTTTCGGGCTCGCGGCAAACGCGGGTTCCGATCAGGCCGGTCCGGCGCGTTCGCGGGTTTCACTGTCCTTACCCCCGCCAGGCGGCAGTTTCTTAACCGCTGCGAGGCAGCGGACGGCACCGGATCCTCGGCGGTGGCTGTTCGAGCACCTTCGCAGTATCTCCGTTTCGGGATGATTCGGCGAGCAGTTTTAAGCTCCTGCCGCAGGATGCGAGCCTCCGGCGGACCTGGTAACCGGCTGTTTACCCTAAGATACGTTAACCAATTGTTTTTACAATTGATTCCGGAACGACGGGGTACTTTCGCCTGGCAACGAGGATGCGTTGCTCGACCTGTTACCAGAAAGGTACACCAATGAGCGTTACTCTCTCCGCTGGCGTGCGCCAGAACCTTCTGTCGCTGCAGAAGACCGCCGAGATGATGGCCACCACGCAGAACCGCCTTGCCACCGGCAAGAAGGTCAACTCGGCCCTCGACAACCCGACCAACTTCTTCACCTCGCAGAACCTGAATTCGCGCGCCAACGAGTTGTCGAGCTTGCTCGACGGCATCTCCAACGCGACGAAGACCCTTGAGGCCGCCAACAACGGTATCACCGCCATCACCAAGCTGGTGGAAAGCGCCCAGTCGACGGCCCGCCAGGCGCTGCAGGACGGCTCCGCCGGCTCCGGCACCGTGGTGGAAAGCTCCTCCTCGATCTCGACCAACGGCCTGACGCCGGTCGCGGGCGAATCGATCCAGGACCAGGCCAAGCGCCAGACCCTGTCCAACCTTGGCTTCTCCAACGGCGATACGATCACCCTGCAGGCAACCGACACCACGACCGGTGCGGTTTCCCAGATCGAGATCACCGTCGGCACGACGCAGAAGGTCGACGGCTCGGGCGCAGTCTCGACCGTTCAGGACGTCCTCGACGTGATCAACGCCTCCGGCGTTGCCACCGCCGAGGTCACCGATGCCGGCAAGCTGAAGATCACCGGTTCGGACACTGATACGCTGAACCTGTCGATCGTCGACGTCGGCGGCGACGGCTCGACCGCGACGACCCAGCAGACCTCGCTGGCCGCCTCGCTCGGCTTCGGCACCAACACCTCGATCGATCTCAACGGCGACGCCGACTACGTCGACGCGGGCGAGACCCAGGTGACCTTCACCAATGGCGCCAGTGCCGGTGATGCCGACAGCTTCTCGATCACCACCCAGGCCAATCCGGCGTCGAACTCGACCACCCGCCAGAAGCTGGTGTCGCAGTTCAACGACATCCTGGGCCAGATCGACAAGCTTGCGCAGGATGCCTCCTACAACGGCATCAACCTGGTCAACTCGTCGTCCTCGAAGCTCACCGTCGCCTTCAACGAGAAGCGCGACGCGGCCAGCAAGTCGGAACTGACCATCCAGGGCAAGGATCTGACCTCGTCCGGCATGAGCCTGACCCAGGTGTCGAGCCTCAACGACACCGAGGCCAATGCGGCTCTCGACAAGCTCAGCGGTGCGCTGACGACGCTGCGCGAGACCTCGTCGACCTTCGGTTCGAACCTGTCCACGGTGCAGATCCGCAAGGACTTCACCAAGGATCTGATCAACACCCTGCAGACCGGTGCCGACAACCTGGTGCTGGCCGACACCAACGAGGAAGGCGCCAACCTCCTCGCCCTGCAGACCCGCCAGTCGCTGTCCACCACGGCGCTGTCGCTGTCCTCGCAGGCCGACCAGGCCGTGCTGCGTCTCCTCTAAGACGCAGCTCGCCGCAAGGCACAAAACACTCACGAAGGGCGGCGAGTCTCGACTCGCCGCCCTTTTTCGCGCCCCTTTCGATATGGTTAACAAACCTGCTGTAATTGCACGGCAAATCGGAATTCTCGACACATGTCATTAACCTTAATTTAGCGTTTCCGGGTCAATTTGGCTGCGAGCCTCAGGACGAGGCCATGCGAAAATTTGGGCAGCCAGAAAGGATTTCCGAATGTCCGACATCACTCTTTCCGCCGGTGTGCGTCAGAACCTGCTGACGCTGCAGAGCACCGCCGACATGATGGCCACCACCCAGAACCGCCTTGCCACCGGCAAGAAGGTCAACTCGGCCCTCGACAACCCGACCAACTTCTTCACCTCGCAGTCGCTGTCGGCCCGTGCCAAGGACCTGACCAACCTGCTCGACGGCATCGGCAACGCGATCAAGACGATCGAGGCCGCCGACAACGGTATCACCGCCATCACCAAGCTGGTGCAGAGCGCCCAGTCGACGGCCCGCCAGGCGCTGCAGGACGGCTCCGCCGGCTCCGGCACCGTGGTGGAAAGCTCCTCCTCGATCTCGACCAACGGCCTGACGCCGGTCGCGGGCGAATCGATCCAGGACCAGGCCAAGCGCCAGACCCTGTCCAACCTCGGCTTCTCCAACGGCGATACGATCACCCTGCAGACCACCAACACCACCAATGGTGCGGTTTCCCAGATCCAGATCGAAGTCGGCACGACGCAGAAGGTCGACGGCTCCGGTGTGGTTGAGACCGTTCAGGACGTCCTCGATGTGATCAACGCCTCCGGCGTTGCCACCGCCGAGGTCTCCGATGCCGGCAAGTTCAAGATCACCGGTTCGGACGCCGAGACGATCAACCTGTCGATCGTCGACGTCGGCGGCGACGGCTCGACCGCGACGACCCAGCAGACCTCGCTGGCCGCCTCGCTCGGCTTCGGCACCAACACCTCGATCGATCTCAACGGCGACGCCGACTACGTCGACGCGGGCGAGACCCAGGTGACCTTCACCAATGGCGCCAGTGCCGGTGATGCCGACAGCTTCTCGATCACCACCCAGGCCAATCCGGCGTCGAACTCGACCACCCGCCAGAAGCTGGTGTCGCAGTTCAACGACATCCTGGGCCAGATCGACAAGCTCGCGCAGGACACCTCGTTCAACGGCATCAACCTGATCAACTCGTCGTCCTCTAAGCTCACCGTCGCCTTCAACGAGAAGCGCGACGCGGCCAGCAAGTCGGAACTGATCATCAAGGGCGAGGATCTCACCTCCTCGGGCCTCAATATCACCAAGACGACCAGCCTCAACGACACCGAGGCCAACAACGCCCTCGACGAGCTCTCCAAGGCGCTGATCACCCTGCGTGAGGCCGGATCCAAGTTCGGCTCCAGCCTGTCCACGGTGCAGATCCGCAAGGACTACACCAAGGCTTCGATCAACACCCTGCAGACCGGTGCCGACAACCTGGTGCTGGCCGACACCAACGAGGAAGGTGCCAACCTCCTCGCCCTGCAGACCCGTCAGCAGTTGTCTACCACGGCGCTGTCGCTGTCCTCGCAGGCCGACCAGGCCGTGCTGCGGCTCTTCTAAGAACGCAGCTCGCCGAAAGGCGCAAAACGCTCTCGAAGGGCGGCGGGTTTCGACCCGCCGCCCTTTCCTTTTGGGTTTCTTTCAAATTTCTAAAGCGCCGGTCGCGATTTGCGACATGGTTAACCTGTCGTTAGGAATTTCAGCTCAATTATTAACGCGTTCTCAGAATGAGATGCGCCCGGGACAAGGGCGGCGCGAAAGGATTTCCAAATGTCCGACATCACTCTCTCCGCCGGTGTACGCCAGAACCTGCTGACGCTGCAGAGCACCGCCGACATGATGGCCACCACCCAGAACCGTCTTGCCACCGGCAAGAAGGTCAACTCGGCCCTCGACAACCCGACCAACTTCTTCACGTCGCAGACGCTGTCGGCCCGCGCCAGGGACCTGACCAACCTGCTCGACGGCATCGGCAACGCGATCAAGACGATCGAGGCCGCCGACAACGGTATCACCGCCATCACCAAGCTGGTGCAGAGCGCCCAGTCGACGGCCCGCCAGGCCCTGCAGGACGGCTCCGCCGGCTCCGGCACCGTGGTGGAAAGCTCCTCCTCGATCTCGACCAACGGCCTCACCCCGGTCTCGGGCGAATCGATCCAGGATCAGGCGCGCCGGCAGACCCTCACCAACCTCGGCTTCACCAACGGCGACCTGATCGAACTGTCGACCTCGAACACGAGCAACGGAACGCTTTCCGGCATCTCCATCACCATCGGCACGACGCAGAAGGTGGACGGTTCGGGCGTGGTGTCGACCGTTCAGGACGTCCTCGACGTGATCAATGCCTCCGGCGTTGCCACCGCAGAGGTCACCGATGCCGGCAAGTTCAAGATCACCGCTTCCGATGCGGAAGATCTCTTCCTGAACATTCACGACTTGGACGGCGACGGCTCGACCGCGACCACCCAGCAGACCTCGCTGGCCGCCTCGCTCGGCTTCGGCACCAACACCTCGATCGATCTGTCCAGCCCGGCCGACGGTGACTACACCGATCCGGGCGAGACTCAGGTGACCTTCATCAATGGCGCCAGCGCCGGTGATGCGGACCTGTTCTCTATCGCCGCACGTGCCAACCCGGCATCGAACTCGACCACCCGCCAGAAGCTGGTGTCGCAGTTCAACGGCATCCTCAGCGAGATCGACAAGCTCGCGCAGGACACCTCGTTCAACGGCATCAATCTGATCAACTCCTCATCCTCGAAGCTCACCGTCGCCTTCAACGAGAAGCGCGACGCGGCCAGCAAGTCGGAGTTGACCATCCAGGGTGAGAACCTCACCTCCTCGGGCCTCAACATCACCAAGTCAACCAGCCTCAACGATACCGAGGCTAACCAGGCTCTCGACGAACTCTCCAAGGCGCTGATCACCCTGCGTGAGGCCGGATCCAAGTTTGGTTCCAGCCTGTCCACCGTGCAGATCCGCAAGGACTTCACCAAGGCCTCGATCAACACCCTGCAGACCGGTGCCGACAACCTGGTGCTGGCCGACACCAACGAGGAAGGCGCCAACCTCCTCGCCCTGCAGACCCGTCAGCAGCTGTCCACCACGGCGCTGTCGCTGTCCTCGCAGGCCGACCAGGCCGTGCTGCGCCTCTTCTAAGGTAAATACTAGGCAAACATTTCCTGGCGGCGGGATCCCCGCCGCCTTTTTTGCTTCGGGACACCTTAAAATCTTGCCTGAATCACTGCGTTGTGCGAGTATTCGAACATGGCACTGAAGATCGAACTGCGGCCAAGGGAAAGGTTCATCGTCGGGTCCACCGTGATCACGAACGGGGATCATCGGACGCATATCTTCATCGAGGGCAGCGAACCGATCCTTCGCGAGAAGGACATCTATACGGCGGAAACGGCAAACACCCCCGCCAAGCGGATCTATCTTGCTGTGCAGCTCATGTATCTCAACCAGGATATCGAGCGGCACAGGAAGGTCTATTTCGACCTGGTGAACGACCTCATTCGGGCGGCACCGAGCACCATCGGCCTGATCGACGCCGTCAACAATGAGATCTTAACCGGTTCTCTCTACGCTGCCTTGCGACGGGCGAAGGAACTGGTCGAGTACGAACGGGAACTGATCGCACATGCACAATCTGGCCACCGCAGCATATCAGCAGACGACGCAATCGACCGTGAGCCCGCGCGAACTGGAAGCCACGCTGCTTCTCAAGGCGGCAGCCAGGCTTCAGGCGGTCAAGGATGACTGGGGCACCGAGGGCGGCCCCGTCTCTCTGGACGAGGCGCTGTCCTACAACCGCCGTCTCTGGACGATCCTGGCGACCTCGGTGACGAGCAACGACAACCCGATGCCGCTCGAGATCAAACAGAATCTCGGTTCGCTCGGCGCCTTCATCCTCAAGCACACGCTTGATGTGATGACAAATCCGAGCCCGGAGCGGCTGACGACGCTGATCCAGATCAACCGGAACATCGCCCAAGGCCTGCGCGGCACCTGACCGGCGCCGCCTTTGCAAGATCCCTTCGAACGCCGGCCTTGGGCCGGCGTTTTTCGTACTGGGCAGGCGGGTGGCCGTATGGCCCGCATCGGACCAAGGTGCCGAGATGCTGACCCATCGCGCCTTGAAATTGCTCAGGCGCCGCACGGGCTTGACTAGAGCCCTTTCGGCCAATTCGAAGTCAATTCTGCTTCTCGATTGGAGCGGCGATCCGGCGTCGAAACGGTCACCGCGCGATACCTTCGCATCGGGCAAGATCGGTTCGGCGTCGGGCGCCCGCCAATCGGAAGCCCTGCGGGACGGGCGATTTTGCGCCAATTCCAGCGCAAAGCCCCTTGTCCGCATCCAGATACGGCCTGCGTGTCTTTGCTTGACCTTGTCACAAAATCGCTCCGTCAGAATGGCTCCGAATTGGCCGAAAGGGCTCTAGCTCTCGATGAGCCAAGCACACCGACAGTTGGTATCAGACGTCAGGCCACAACAAGCAGAAACCCCAGCGAACCGTGTTCGCCGGGGTTTCTGCAGGTAGGTTGAAGCGACGACCCAGAAAAGCGCCGCCGACCCGATCAGCGGGCTGCTCCGTTACAGGTAGTTCGCCAGCGACAGTTGCAGCATGATGCTGGTTGCCTGATAGCTCACTTCCAGATTGGTCCTCAGGGTCAGGAGTTTGGCTGCCACCTCCTCCCGATTGACCCCCTCGATCCCGTCGACGATCAACTGGAGCGCGCCCTCTTCGACCCGGTGCCGCTCCTTGGCATCCGCCACCGTCCGCTGGACCGCCGCGAATTCCATATGGTTCTTGCGGATGCCCGACGCATCCGCGCCATTCGGCGTCAGCACCCCGTTGGAGCGATCGGCCATCGCCTGATAGAAGCGCTGGTTCTCGGGCTGGGACGGCGAGAAGTCGGAGGCGATGAAGGCCGCGAGAGCTTGCACCACCTGGCGATAGCCGTCTTCGTTGGCGCGGGCGCCATACCCGACCGTCAGATTCTCGTCGATCGTCGCCTTCATGTCCGCCCGCGGACTGCCGGGGGAATTGTCGCCGACATACCAGGCGACCGTATCGGGCGTGCCGTCGCGCAGGGACGTTGCCGTCGCGAAGTCGCCCGCATTCGGAACCACCCGCGCCTGCGGCAGGTAGCCGGGCGGCACCGGAGACTTCGGCGCGGTGTCGAAGAACGCATCGGAGGCACGCATGGTCGAAGCCGCCTTGAGTTCCGTGCCGGCCAGCGTCTGCAACGCAGTGTCCAGCGCGGCCTTGAAGTTCTCCGCCGTGTCGGCGGGGGTCGCCCCGCGCTGGAAGGTGAACTCCGGGTCCTGGGATGCGCCCTGGACGCCGATCGTGATTTCCGTCTGTGTCCCGTCGGGCAGATTGACGAAAACCCGGATACCCTCGCCGGGTTCCGGCTGTCCGGTGAAGTCGACCTCCAGCGCCGCCGGCGGTCCCGCCGTCTGTGTGACGGAGGCATTGCTGAAGCCGGACGAGACGTTGTCGATCTTGAAACCGAAGGGATGCGCGCCGTCCTCGGCAAAGGTCACCTGGCTGCCGACCACCGCAGTCGTGGTCCGCCCGTTACCGAGCGCACCGAGATCCGCCTGGTTGTACTCGCTGATCACCGTCTGCAAGCCGGCATAGTTGCCGTTGCCCGCGAGAATGAAGTCGAGACTCTGTACCGGCAGCGTGTCGGCCGTCTTGCCGGAGAACAGGTAGCGGCCGCCCACATCGGTGTTGAGATGCGCCATGAACTCGCGCAACGCGATCTCCGCCGACGTCTGGCTGGAGGTGCGGCCGTTGGAGAACAGCTCGAAATTGTTGCGATCTGTCGTGGCCTTGGCTTCGATGCGGATCGCCTCCAGGCGCCCGCTGGTCTTGTCGAGAGCATCCAGCCGCAAGCCGGCGATCTGGATGGTCTGCCGATAGACCCCGACGGACGAGAGCTGCTGGCGGATCGACAGGTTGAGCACCCGCTCGGATCCCAGCCCGCCATAGGTTTCCGCCTTGAGGCCGGTGCCGAGCTGGCGCTGCAGGTCATCCATCTGCGAGCGCAGGGCCGTCAGGTAACTGACCTGCCGAGGCAGCGTGAAGCTGTTGCTGTACGGATTGATCGCCATGGCTCTCGCTAGCTCCGCATCAGGATATCGAAGAGTTCTCTCACCACCTGCATCACCCGCGCATTGGCCGCATAGGCATTCTGCAGGGTGACGAGATGCGCCAGTTCCTGGTCGACATCGACCTTGGAACTGTCGTCAAGACGTGTCTTCAGGTTCTGGGTTACCACCTGCTGGCCGGCCAGAGCCGCTTTCGCCTGGGCGGAACGCCCGCTTTGATGCGAGACGCTGGCGGTGACGAAGTCGGCGATGGAGCCCTTGAAGACGGAGCTGCTGCCGCCGATCCGGGTGCCCGGCGAGAAGGCCGTCGACGTCCCCTTCAGCTTGTCGAGGATCGCCTGCGGCCGTGTCGCATCGCCGGTGGCGACCCCGGGCGCATACTCGACGAGCAGCGCCGGGTCGTTCAGGATCTCCTGCGACACACGGATGCGCGAGGCGAAGCCGGTGGTGTTGGGTCGCCCGTCCGCAATCCCCGTGAACGCGCTGCCATTGTCGTCGACGAAGAGCGAGAACGCATCGCCAAAGGCCGAGGAACTCCCGGCGGTTTCCAGGGCGCTGAGCCGCTCGATACGAACGCTTCCCGGTGCCGTGCTTTCCAGCCGAAGGGTCGAGCCGCCCGGAGCGGAGGCTGCGAAGGTGCCCGCACCGATCCGCGGATCGGCGTCGAGGGCCGCCTGGATATTGGCGGCGATGGTGGTGTAGTCGCCGCTGGAGAAATCGACAGCCAGGAAGATGTCGTTGGAATCGTTGGTTGCCGTCAGGGCCGGCGGGGTCGGACCATCGCTGCGATAGATGGTGACCGACTTGGTTCGCCCGGTGGCGAGATCCTTGTACTCGAAGCTGAGACTGTCGCCCGGCTGCAGGTTGGCAAGATCGACCTCGTAGCCGGTCTGAACGCCGGCATCGATATGAGGCGTTCCCTGCTGCTCGTGCGTGGAGAAGGCGCGGGCGACGGCTGCGGCGATCTCGTCGAGCTGGGTCTGGGCATGCACCAGCGCCTCGTCGCGCATGTTGATGAGGCCGGCAATCGACCCGCTGCGCAACGTCCGTGTCGAAAGCAGGTCGATCTGACTGCCCTCGGAATTCTCCAGGACCAGCGTTCCAACGCCCCGCAGGTCGCCATCCATCGAATAGAGCGCGTTGGAATTGACGCTGCCGCGGGCATCGAACTTCAGCTTCATCACGTCGACATCGTAGAGCAGCGTGCCGCCACCCATGTGGATGCGGACGCCGCCTTGCTCCGTCGGCTTGACCGTGATGTCGATATATCCCGCAAGTTCCTCCAGCATCGTGTCGCGCTTGTCCATCAAGCCGACGGGGGCAGACCCGTCCTGCGAGGAGGCGACGATCTGGCGGTCGAGCTGCTGAATGTCCGCTAGAAGCGCATTGACCCGGTCGACCTGGTCGGCGATCTGGTACTCGACCTCCTGCCGCATCGACTGGATGTCGTTGGACATCGAGTTCAGCTTGCCCGCCAGTTGCTCCGCCATGCGCAGGACTTCGAGCCGGTTGGAATAGTCCTCCGGCCCCGAGACAAGGTTCGACATCGATGCCAGGAAGGCATTGTAGGAGTTCGACAGCGAGCCGGCATCGCCGATCGTCCCGAACAGGGTGTCGATCCGCGCCAGATATTGCTGCGAGACCGAGGCGTAGTTGTATTCCGCCAGCGAGGTGCGGTACTGGCTCTGGACCGCCACATCCAGGTATCGGCGCATGCTGTCGACATTGAGGCCGGTGATCCGGCCATTGCCGTCATAGGCCGCCGAGGCGCTGATCGACTTGCGCGTGTAGCCGACAGTGTCGGCATTGGCGATGTTGCTCGCTGTCACATCGAGCTGGCGCTGGTTGTAGCCAAGCCCGATCAAAGCGGTATTGAGAGCGCTGCTCAGTCCCATGGCCTCACCCGGCGTTGGCCTCTCGGCGTCGCAAGGACCGGCTGGCGCAAAGACGCCAGCCGGCCGAATTCAGGCCCGCGTCAGCGGATCATGTTGATCGCTTCCTTCAGCATCTGGTCGCTGGAGCTGACGATGCGGGTATTGGCCGAATAGGCCTGCTGCGTGATGATCAGCTTGGAGAACTCGTCGGCGATGTCGGTATTGGACGCCTCCAGCCGCTTGCCGATGATCTTGCCGTTCGCCCCGGCGATCGGCTCGCCCGATTCCGGCGTCACCTCGAAGGCGCCGCCGCTGACGCGCTCCAGCCAGGCCTCGCCCGAGAACGTGACCAGCGAGATCTCGTAGAGTTCGCGGGTCCGGCCGTTGGAGTAGGAGGCGACCAGGCGGCCGGCTTCGGAAACCGTGACGCCGGTCAGGTCGCCGGCGGGATAGCCGTTCTGGATCAGCTTGGAGATCTTCGCGCTGCCGTTGCTGTCGGCGAACTGGGTCAGCGCATTGGTGCCGAAGCTGAGCGTGACATTGCCGACCGGCTGCCCGTCGACATTGAGGCCGGTCATCGTCATCGTATCGTTGGCCGGCAGCGTCATGCGGCCGTTGGCGCCGAACTGGGCATCGGAGACCTTGACCCACTTGTCATCGGTGCCGGTCGCCTGGGAATCCGCGAGATAGTAGAGCGACCAGGTGTCCGGCTGGGTGCCATCGTCCTCGAACGTCTTGGCCCAGCGCATCTGCACGTTCACCGGCGTGCCGTTGGCGTTGTAGACGGTGATGGCCTCGCCGGCGATCGAACTGTTGAGGAACGTGACCTCGTCATCGGCGGAAATGGAGTTGGCGCCGACCACATGGGTGGCGGGCGCGCCGTCCGGCGCCACGCCGGTGGAGGCCTTGGTCAGGGAACTGTCGAGCGTATCCGATCCGCCGGCCAGCTTGGTGCTGGTCTGCGGCGTGGTCGGCAGGTTGCCCTCGTAGTTGATGCGGTCGGTCACCACCGCCGGGATCACCGAGGTATCGATGGTGATGATCGAGGGAACCGAACCGGAGACGTTCTTGGTCACCGGATCGATCGGCTGCCCCATCAGGTAGTAGCCGGCGCCGTTGACCAGGCGCCCCTCCTTGTCGACCTCGAAGTCGCCGCGGCGGGTGTAAAGGTCGTTGCCGGTGAAAATGGAGCGGCCGTCGACTTCGCCGGCCCGGCTCTGCACGACGAAATAGCCGCTGCCGTTGATGCCCATATAGGTGTCGACCTGGCTCTGCTGCAGGTCGCCCTGAATGCCGTTGGTCGCCCGCGACGTCGCCGAGACCGTGCCGGCCAACTGGTTGGGCTGCGCGCCCTTGCCGCCGCCGACCAGATCGGAGAACGACGTATCGAGCCGCTTGTAGCCGACGGTCGCCGAGTTGGCGATGTTACCCGAGATGTTCTCCAGCGCACGAGCCTGCGCGGAAAGGCCGGACACGGCCGCGTTCAATGCACCAAAAACACCCATGTGAACCTCCAGAACGGATCGGATGGCGTGGCGAGGCCCGCCGGACGGACCACGCTCTTGCCTCCCGAGTTCGCAAGTGTCGTGCCAGTTCCGGAAAACTCCGCAACTCATTGAAAGAAAAGGAAACAGGCATTTGAAGAGGACAGGCGCCGGGGTCTGGCCGGCAGCTTTGTCCTCCCTGCCCGGCAAGTCCTGCCGGGCAGGGCCGGCAACCGGGCAGCTCTTGCGCAGCACCGTCCCGCCCCATACTGTGCCGCGCATTGGGATCGTTCTGACGGGAAGACACATGCGTTTTGAAGGCACGTCCGGCTATGTCGCCACCGAGGATCTGCGGATTGCCGTCAATGCGGCGATCGCACTGCAGAGGCCGCTGCTGGTGAAAGGCGAGCCGGGCACCGGAAAAACCGTGCTGGCACAGGAGATCGCCGCAGCGCTCGGGGCGAACCTCATCGAATGGCACATCAAGTCGACGACCAAGGCCCAGCAGGGTCTTTACGAGTACGATGCCGTCTCGCGCCTGCGCGACAGCCAGCTCGGCGATGACCGGGTCCACGACATCGCCAACTACATCCGCAAGGGACGGCTGTGGGAGGCCTTCACCGCCGATGCCCGTCCGGTGCTGCTGATCGACGAGATCGACAAGGCGGATATCGAGTTCCCCAACGACCTTCTGCGCGAACTCGACCGCATGGAGTTCCACGTCTACGAGACCGGCGAGACCATCAGCGCCCGCCAGCGTCCGGTGGTCATCATCACCTCGAACAACGAGAAGGAACTGCCCGACGCGTTCCTGCGGCGCTGCTTCTTCCACTACATCACCTTCCCCGACGCCCAGACCATGTCGGACATCGTCGATGTGCACTTTCCCGGCCTGAAGCAGGAGCTGCTGCGCGAGGCGCTGAAAGTGTTCTATGACCTGCGCGAAACGCCGGGCCTGAAGAAGAAGCCCTCCACCTCGGAACTGCTCGACTGGATCAAGCTGCTGCTCAACGAGGACATCGACGCGGCAACGCTGCGCGAGCGCGACGGGCGCAAGCTGATCCCGCCGCTGCACGGCGCCCTGCTGAAGAACGAACAGGACGTGCAACTGTTCGAGAAGCTCGCCTTTCTCAGCCGGCGCGACGGACGCTGACCCGATGACGCGCCGGCAGGTCCCGCTTGCCGCTTCGCTCTTCGCCCTGCTGCTCCTGACGGCGGCCTGGGCGGCCCCGGCCATGGCCCAGGACAAGGGCACGGATGCGGGCTGGACCAACGTCATCAACGGCATGCGGCACTTCACCGGCCTCGTCTGTCCGGACAAGCTGGCATCGCTCAACCGCACCCGCGTGCTCTCCGGTTCGTCCGACCGGCATGCCGGCTGCGTCTATCAGAATGCCGAAGGCATCTCGGCGGTGCTGCGGACCCATCCCTCCGGCGCCGGCGAGCAGGCGGCGCGCGCATTCCGCGACCGCTTCCACGCCGCCGGTTTCAAAACGGCGGAGATGACCGGCGCGGCCGCCAGCGGCATCTCCTTCCTGACCGGCGCGCGCGGCGGCAAGGAGCGATGCGAGACGCTGTGGCGCTTGCGCAACGGCAGCGCCGATTTCACCCTGTGGATCGCCTACTCGCTCCCGGACGAAACCGGCGAAATCGGCGCGCTGGTGGCAGCCTTCGCCCGGCTGCTCGCCTCGCGCTAGAGCCCTTTCGGCCACGCTGAACGGCACAGAGACAGCGGCGACATGGATTTTCCGGACGCGCGGCGGCCGGCTTGCGGTTAGACTTGACTGCATCGTTCACTGCCGGGAGCCACTGCCGCCATGCTGCGCCTGCTGTTGCTGAGACATGCGAAATCGGATTGGGGCCAGCCGGGCCTGTCCGACTTCCAGCGCCCGCTCAACGAGCGGGGACGGCAGGCCGCCCCGGAGGTCGGGGCCCATATGGCCCGGCACGGGCTGCAGCCGGCGCGCATCCTGTGTTCCAGCGCGCAGCGCACCCGCGAGACGCTGGCCGCCCTGCTGCCCGCCTTCACCGGCGAG
This sequence comes from Stappia sp. TSB10GB4, assembly GCF_900185745.1. Taxonomy (NCBI): domain Bacteria; kingdom Pseudomonadati; phylum Pseudomonadota; class Alphaproteobacteria; order Hyphomicrobiales; family Stappiaceae; genus Stappia; species Stappia sp. TSB10GB4. The sequence continues at coordinate 36,496 of NZ_FYAV01000058.1, forward strand.
GCGGACATCCACGTCACCAGGGCTCTCTATGACCAGTCCGAATTCGGCTATCTCGGGCTCATCCGCAGCCTCGGCGGCGCCGCCCGCAGCCTGCTCGTCGTCGGCCACAATCCGGCGACCCAGGACACCGCCCTGTCGCTGATCGGCGCCGGCAATCCGGCCCTGCGCGAGGCGATCGGCGCGAAATATCCAACGGCGGCGCTCGCCGTGATCGACTTCGACGCGTCCGCCTGGTCCGCCGTCGAACCCGGCTCCGGCCGGGTCGTCGCCTATTGCCTGCCGCGACACCTGTCCGGGACCAGCTCCCTGTCCGCGCTGCCGGAGGCAGCCAATGACGGTGTGCCGGCCACAGACCGCTGAACCGGCCTTGCGCTTGCAACGCAGGGGCCGCTTCCCCACATGGGCTGGCGGAGACACACCGTGACGCGACGCAGCTTCCTCACCCGCGTGACCGACGAGGTCCGCTATTCCATCGAGAACATCGCCGAGACCGCGTCGACGCTGGGAACGCCGACGCTGCGGCTCGGGGTGACCGGCCTGTCGCGCGCCGGCAAGACGGTGTTCATCACCGCGCTGGTGCACAACCTGATCCATGGCGGCCGGCTGCCGCTGTTCGAGGCCGCTGCCAGCGGGCGGATCGCCCGCGCCTATCTGGAGCCGCAGCCGGACGACAACGTGCCGCGCTTCGATGTCGAGGCGCATGTCGACACGCTGCTGAAGGAACGGATCTGGCCGCAATCGACCCGGCAGGTCTCGGAACTGCGGCTGACCATCGAATTCGACTCCGCGCATTTCCTGTCGCGGGCGCTTGGCCGCGGCAAGCTGCATCTCGACATCGTCGACTATCCGGGCGAATGGCTGCTCGACCTGCCGCTGCTGGAAAAGGACTTCCGCACGTTTTCCGCTGAGGCCCTGGCCCGTGCCAGGGAGCCGGGGCGCGAGACGGTCGCCGCCCCCTATCTCGAAATCCTGGGCGAGACCGATCCGGCCGCGGAGGCCGACGAGCCGCAGGCCCGGCGCCTTGCCGCCGCCTATACCGACTATCTGCGCGCCTGCCGCGAGGACGAGCGGGCGCTCTCCATGCTGCCGCCCGGCCGCTTCCTGATGCCGGGCGACCTGGAGGGCTCGCCCGCCCTCACCTTCGCCCCGCTCGACCTTGCCGGCCATGACGGCCCGCTCAAGCCCGGCTCGCTGGGCGCGATGATGGAACGCCGCTATGAGGCCTACAAGAAGCATGTGGTGCGGCCGTTCTTCCGCGACCACTTCGCCCGCCTCGACCGCCAGATCGTGCTGGTCGACGCGCTCAACGCGCTGAATGCCGGGCCCGCCGCGCTGGCCGACCTGGAGGCCGCGCTGGCCGAGATCCTCTCGGCCTTCCGGCCCGGCAAGGTGGCGCGGATCTTCTCGATCTTCGCCCGGCGCATCGACCGGATCCTGTTCGCCGCGACCAAGGCCGACCATCTCAACCGCGCCGATCACGACCGGCTGGAAGCGATCCTGCGCCGCCTCGTCGGGCGGGCGATCGAGCGCGCCGAATATGGCGGGGCCGAAGTGGACGTGCTGGCGCTCGCCGCAATCCGCGCAACGCGCGAGGCGAGCCTCACCCATCACGGCGAGACGATGCCGGCGATCCTCGGCACGCCGCTCACCGGCGAGCGCGTCAACGGCGAGACCTATGACGGACGCACGGAAATCGCGCTGTTTCCCGGCGACCTGCCCGACGATCCGGACGTGCTGTTCGCCGCCGACGCGCCGGCCTCCTCGGTGCGCTTCGTGCGGTTCCGCCCGCCCGAGCTCCAGGTGACCGCCGAGGGCGTCAAGCTGTCGCTGCCGCATATCCGTCTCGACCGCGCCCTGCAGTTCCTCATCGGAGACCGGCTGGCATGACCTCGAGAGACGACGGCCTGCGGCGGGACCGCAAACCGGCCGCCTTCCGCCTGGACGACGCCCGCGTGCGCATGAGCGCGGAGGACGACGTGCAGCCGACCCTGTCCGGCGAGGCGCGGATCGTGCCGACCCGCGAGGGCGAGATCGCCGGGCTGCCGGCGCCCGAGCGCAAGGCCGGCATCCGCTGGGGCCGCTGGTTCGCCATCGGCCTCGGTGGGCTGGTGTCGCTGGCGGTGGGACTGTCCGTCGACGCGCTGATCCGCGACCTGTTCTCGCGCACCGACTGGCTCGGCTGGCTCGGCATCGGCCTTGCCGCGGTGGCGGCGCTCGGCGCCCTCGGCCTGATCCTGCGCGAAATCGTCGGGCTCCTGCGCCTGCGCCGCATCGATGCCCTGCGCCGGACCTTCGCCCTGGCCGCGGAAACCGACGACCAGGACAAGGCCCGCGCGGGCTTGCGCGAACTCGTCGCGCTCTATGGCGAGCGCCCGGAAACCGCCCGCGGGCGCAATGCCTTGAGCGGCCATATGCGCGAGATCATCGACGGCCGCGACCTCGTCGTCCTGGCCGAGCGGGACCTGCTGAAGGAGCTGGACGCGCGCGCCGTGCGCATCGTCAAGGACAGCGTCAAGCGGGTGTCCGTCGTCACCGCGATCTCGCCGCGCGCCGCCCTCGACCTTGCCATCGTGCTGATCGAGAACCTGCGGATCATGCGCCGCCTCGCCGCGCTCTATGGCGGCCGTCCCGGCCTTCTCGGCTTCCTGCGGCTCGCCCGCCATGTCGGTGCGCATCTGGCGATGACCGGCGGCATGGCGGCCGGGGACAGTCTCGTGTCGCAACTGCTCGGCCACGGCCTTGCCGCGCGGCTCTCCGCCCGCCTCGGCGAGGGCGTCGTCAACGGGCTGCTGACCGCCCGCGTCGGCATCGCCGCCATCGAGGTCTGCCGCCCCGTCCCCTTCATCGGCAAGCCGGGGCCGGGCGTCTCCGACGTGATGGGCGAGCTGTTCCGCGCCGACCCGGAAGCCAAGGCCTTGCTGGAAAAGGCGGAAGCGCAGGCGAAGGACGCGCGCCCCTGACCGACGTCCGCCGCATCATGAAATTTTGACTAGAATATATTTTCAAATGCATCTTAAGGATGTATTCTTTCTGCCGACGCCGTTTTTTGCGGATCATTCCGCACTGGTGTCTGTTTTTCCTACGATTTTCAAAAAGGCGTTCACGCAAGGGGGGTTCTGAAATGGCTACATGCGATGCCGGACACGGCTGCTCAATCACCTGCTCGAATGGTTGTGGCGCCGTCTACAACCACACCACTGGAGCCTGCACCACGTGGTGCGAGCCGAGTGCCATGAGCGTCAGCCCGGATACGTTCGACGGCAAGTTCTCGATCGAGATCAACGATATGTCCGTTGCGGCACTTTCCACCGCACTCGGCGAGAAGCACCTCGACGGCGGCTTCAAGCAACTTGCGGGGTCGGGCGGCCGGGTCTCGTTCAAGATGGAATCGACCGACGTCGGTGGCGTGATCGAACAGATCCGGAAGCAGGCGGGCTAGCACTACTTTGGCAGATTTTTAGCCGAGAGGGTCTGCGGCAGTGGGGACACCTGCACGCCCCGCGCCACGGCGCGGGGTGCAATGGCGCGGGACAGCGGCTCGGCATCTCGACAAGCGGCCGCGTTCTCCCTAACCTTCGCCCATGTTCCTGACCTTCCTGACCAACCTGCGCGCCGCCGGCCTGCCCGTCTCCTTGCGGGAATATCTGACGCTGCTGGAAGCGCTGAAGGCCGACCTCGCCGACAAGAGCGTGGAGGATTTCTATTACCTCTCGCGCACCTGCCTGGTGAAGGACGAGGCCAATCTCGACCGCTTCGACCGGGTGTTCGGCCAGACCTTCAACGGCCTGGAGCTCGGCGGCGGCGGCGACGGCACGCAGGCGCGCGAGCTGCCGGAGGAGTGGCTGCGCAAGCTCGCCGAAAAGCACCTGACGGAGGAGGAAAAGGCGCAGATCGAGGCGCTCGGCGGCTTCGACAAGCTGATGGAGACGCTGCGCGAGCGCCTCAAGGAGCAGCAGGGGCGGCATCAGGGCGGCAGCAAGTGGATCGGCACGGCCGGCACCTCGCCCTTCGGCGCCTATGGCTACAACCCGGAAGGCGTGCGCATCGGCCAGGCGGAAAGCCGCCATCGGCGGGCGGTGAAAGTGTGGGACAAGCGCGCCTTCCGCGACCTCGACGGCACGGTGGAACTGGGCACCCGCAACATCAAGGTCGCCCTCAAGCGGCTGCGCCGCTTCGCCCGCCAGGGCGCCCATGACGAGCTCGATCTCGACGACACGATCCGCGCCACCGCCCATCGCGGCCTGCTCGACATCCGGATGCGGCCCGAGCGACGCAACGCCGTGAAAGTGCTGCTGTTTTTCGACATCGGCGGGTCGATGGACGACCATATCCGGGTCTGCGAGGAACTGTTCTCGGCCGCGCGCTCCGAGTTCAAGGTGATGGAGTATTTCTACTTCCACAATTGCCCGTATGAATTCGTCTGGAAAAACAACGCGCGCCGCCATTCCGAGCGCATCCCGACCTTCGATGTGCTGCACAAGTACGGCCCCGACTACAAGCTGATCTTCGTCGGCGATGCCTCGATGAGCCCCTACGAGATCGCCTATGCCGGCGGCTCGGTGGAGCATTGGAACGAGGAGGCCGGCTCGGTCTGGGTCGAGAGGCTCGCCGGCCACTACGCCCGCAGCGTCTGGCTCAACCCGGTGGCCGAGCGCCACTGGAGCTACACCCATTCGATCCAGATGATCCGGGACTTGATGGGCGGGCGCCACTACCCGCTGACGCTGAACGGGCTCGAAGCGGCGATGAAGGAGCTGTCACGCTAGCGGGGCGGGGATAGACGCCGGCCTCTCCCCGGCTGAGCCACGCAAGGCGGCCAACTTGTCCCCGTTTTGGCGTCGAAACCGCGAAAAACGGGTAATCCCCGCCGGTCCCGCTCTCCCCGCACGATCCCCGCCGGGATCCGTCAGGCGCCGCCGGTCTCCGCGACCCTCTCCCCCGCCTGTCCCCGCGCGCGCGAGAGTGCGAAATTGCGCGAGATTGCGAAATCGTCGCAAATTTTGAGAATCCGACATCAAAATCCGTCTCAATTCGCCGCAAACCGGCGCAAATTTCGAGAAATCGGCGATTTTCGCCAAGGCGCCCCGGGGATAGGCTTCGCCACCGCTGAAACCAGCATCGGCGGGACGCGGAACCGGCTCGCCGGACGCACCGTCAGTCGCCGAAATAACGGCCGGGCGTGACGCCGAAGGACTTCTTGAACGAGGCGACGAAGGCGCTCGGCCCCTCATAGCCGAGCCGGTCGGCGACCTCGCCGACGGAGAGGCCCTGCGACAACCACTCGACCGCCTTCATCAGCTTGGCCTGCCGCCGCCAGGCGCGGAAGGAGAGGCCCGTCTCAGCCGGAAAATGCCGCTCGAACGAACGCAGCGACAGGTTGGCCCGCGCCGCAAGGTCGCTGGCCGACAGATCGGCGGCCGGATCGTCGATCAGCGGGCGGATCGCCTCGCGCAGGCGCGGCTCCTCCGGGATCGGCAGATGCAGCGGCGCGACGCGCGAGGCGGCGATCTGGTCGACCAGCACGGCGGCGAGCCGCCCGGTCGGGCTGTCCGGGTCATAATCCGGCGGAGAAGACATGAAGGCGAGGATCAACTCCTTGAGCAGGGGCGTCACCTGCACCACGAAGGGCGTGTCCGGCATCGCCGGCAGGCCGTCGGGCCGCATGTAGAGAAAGCGGACGTCGGTCTCGGTGTGATAGGTGGAATGGTGGACGATGCCGGGCGGGATGAAGATCGCCCGCTCGGGCGGCACGACGAAGCTGCCGCCCTGCGTCACCACGGTCACCGACCCGCGCAGGATATGGAAGAGCTGGGCCCGGCCATGCGCATGCGGTCTGGTCACGGCGCCGGGCCGCTCGGTGCCGATGAAGGAGATGATCGGGTCCGGATGGTCCTCCGGAAACTTGTTGAGGCGCAGCGGATGGATCACGGGATCACCGATATCGGACGTGCAAGCCCCAGCATACAGAGCGCGCACCGCCCGCGCCACGCCTGAGAGGGCGAACGGCACCGGCGTTTTCGATCCCGGCCAGTGGAAATGCAAAAATAAAACCCGGAATGATCTGCAAAAATATTTCAGATAATAAAATAGAAACCCGGAAAAACGTGCTACAGTACGATCATCGTCATGGTTGGAACTCAATTCTGCGTCATGATGAATTTCGCAATTCAAGAGATGTCCGAATTCAAGTTGCCCGAATTCAAGAGATGTGGGCAGAAATCGATAGCCATCGGGCTGGCCGCAGCGGCACCACCAGACAACAGCACGACGACCGTTCCCGGATCTCCTGGCCCCGGATCGCCTGGCCCCGGATCGTCTGGCCCGACCCGGAAGATGCCGGGACTCCATTCCAGGCCGTGAAGGTCGACACCATGACCACGCGCACCAGGCCAACCGGCGTCCGTTTCCAGGGCTCCTTATCTGTTGTCCGGCGTCGTCGAGCCGCAGCCACCGGGCGACGACCAGGTCGACCGGGAAGAGGCGTTGATCGGGGGCCTGTCCTGGACCGTCCGGAGACGGGTGGGATCTTCATTCACCTGCCGGCAATCGGCGTGCGGGCAGCGATCCGGCAGTTGGTGCCGATCGACCCGGCCGAGACAGATGCCGTGACCGAAAAGGAAACTCGGAGATGACAGCAACACTCTTCACCCGGCGCAGAGCCGGTCCGCCCGCCGCCGAACAGGGGCCGCACCTGCTAAGGGTCGGACAGGACGTCCGCCTCAGGACCATACGGGGCAGGCAGGCGAGCAAGGGCGATGTCTACCGCATCACCGGCGTCATGCCCGTGGAGGCCGGCGCTCCCCAATACCGCATCCGCAATGCCGAAGAGAACCACGAGCGGGTGGCGATGCAGGACGAACTGGAGCCGATCGACACGTCCGGTTCCGGCGCCCAGGCAAGCTTGATGAAAAGGACGTTTGGATAATGGCCAAGGGACAAAAGCGTAGCAACCGGGAAATCCGCAAGCCCAAGCAGGCGAAGACGGAGGCGAAACCGGAGATCCCCTTCGCCAACCGGGTCAAGCTCTCCGCCATGGAGGCCGCCCCGCGCCAGAAGGGCAAGAGCTGACGATCGGGCGGCCTGCCTGCCTGCGGAAAGCGGCACTTTCAAAGGCTGCCGAAGAAGGCGCGGCGCGGAATGCTTCTCCTTGCGTCTTTCCGGACGAGCATCGCGAGATCCGGGACCGGAACCATTGGCACCCTCAGCCGACGTGGGACGGGAGGGGCGGCAGCCTAGCTCATGCGCTCCTGCCTCTCCTCGGCGTCTTCCCGGACGAGCATCGCGAGATCCGGGAACCATTGGCACCCTCGGCAGGCATGAGGTGTGAAAGCCTCTCCCCGGCGTCGTCCCGGACGAGGCCGAAGGCCGATGATCCGGAACCGGGGAGCCAGAAGCGGTCGTGGAGTCCGGCGGGAGCGCACCCCATAGGCCCTCGGCTCGCCGATCCCGGCTCTGCGGCCGGGATGACGCGGGGAGAGAGCGGTGCGGGAAGACGCGAGGAGGGGGTGGAGCGCGGGAGGACGCGGGACGGGAGCGCATCGCCACCCTCCCGGCTGTCACGCCTGCGCAGGCAGGCGTCCAGTATCCGCTGGTGGTCATGGTGACACCTCGGTGGAGACTTGCGCAAGGCAGCGCCGAACCCCAAGCCGCCCGACCTGTGGTACCTGGATCCCTGTATGTCCGGGTTGTGTCATGATGCTTGCGGGACGGAGGCCGTTGGACCCCTGGTCGTTGTGAGACCGTAGACCGGCATTTGGCCCCGTCCCGCTTCGCATGATCAACCTGAACAGTTGCAC
>NZ_FYAV01000049.1:0-248679 GCF_900185745.1 Stappia sp. TSB10GB4
CCGCGGGGGCGTCCGGCCCGCAAGCCCGCCGCCACCGGCGGCGACGGCGGCGGCCTCGACCTTGGCGCGGTCAAGGGCGGCGGACGCGGCAAGTCGCGCGCCAAGCGCCAGCGCGGCGGCCTGACCCGGTTCTTGCGGCGCGGCCTCTACTGGAGCTTCGTCCTGTGCATCTGGGCCGGCATCGCCGGCCTCGGCGTCCTCATCTATTACGCCGCCTATCTGCCGCCGACCTCCGAATGGAAGGTGCCGCAGCGCCCGCCCAATGTGCGCATCGTCGCCTCCGACGGCACGTTGATGGCCAATCGCGGCGACACCGGCGGCGAGGCGGTGCGGCTGGAGCAGTTGCCGCCCTATCTGCCGCAGGCGGTGATCGCCATCGAGGACCGGCGCTTCTATTCGCATTTCGGCCTCGACCCGCTCGGCCTCGGCCGGGCGGTGGTGACCAACCTCACCTCCGGCCGGCTGGCGCAGGGCGGTTCGACGCTGACCCAGCAGCTTGCCAAGAACCTGTTCCTGGAGCCCGACCGCACCCTGCGGCGCAAGGTGCAGGAGGCGGTGCTGGCGCTGTGGCTGGAGACCAACTACTCCAAGGACGAGATCCTGGAGATGTATCTCAACCGGGTCTATTTCGGCGCCGGCGCCTATGGCGTCGATGCCGCCGCCCGGCGCTATTTCGGCAAGTCGGCGCGGCTCATCAGCGTCTCCGAGGCGGCAACGCTGGCCGGCCTGCTGAAGGCGCCCTCGCGCTATGCCCCGACCCGCAATCCGGACCTTGCCCAGGACCGCGCCGCCACCGTGCTGGCGGCGATGGCCGAGGAAGGCTATCTCAGCGACGCGGAGGCGCGCGATGCCCTTGCCGCGCCGATGCGCGTCGTCACCCACCACACCTCGGCCAGCGAGAACTATGTCGCCGACTGGGTGATGGAGCGGCTGCCCGGCTATGTCGGCGCCATCGAGACCGACATCATCGTCGACACGACGATCGATCTCGGCCTGCAGATCATCGCCGAGGATTCCCTGCGCCGGGCGCTGTCGGAGGAGGGCGCCAAGCTCGGCGTCGGCCAGGGCGCCATCGTCACGCTGGACGGGTCTGGCGCGGTCAAGGCGCTGGTCGGCGGCCGCGACTATTCCCAGAGCCAGTTCAACCGCGCGGTCAATGCCAGGCGCCAGCCGGGCTCCGCCTTCAAGCCCTTTGTCTATCTCGCCGCGCTGGAGCGCGGGCTGACGCCGGCGACCGTGCGCGTCGACGAGCCGGTCAGGATCGGCAAATGGGCGCCGCAGAACTACACCAAGACCTATCGCGGCCCGGTGACGCTCACCGAGGCGCTGTCGCTGTCGCTCAACACCGTCGCCGCGCGCCTCGCCGAGGAAGTCGGCCCGCGCGCCATCATCCGCGCCGCCCGCAAGCTCGGCATTTCCTCGCCGCTCGCCTCCAACCTGTCGATCTCGCTCGGCACCTCGGAAGTGACGCCGCTGGAGATCGCCGCCGCCTATACGCCCTTCTCCAATGGCGGCTACGCGGTGGTGCCGCATGTCATCCGCTCGATCCGCACGGTCGACGGCAAGGTGCTCTATGCCCGCGCCGGCGACGGTCCCGGCCGGGTCGTCGACCATGCGACGCTCGCCGACATGAACATGATGATGGCGCAGACCCTGATGACCGGCACCGGCAAGATCGCCCATCTGGAGGGCCGGCCGGCCGGCGGCAAGACCGGCACCAGCCAGGATTTCCGCGACGGCTGGTTCATCGGCTATACCGGCACGCTGACCACCGCCGTCTGGCTCGGCAATGACGACAATTCGCCGACCAAACGCGCCACCGGCGGCTCGCTGCCGGCCAAGATCTGGAAGGACGTGATGCAGGCCGGCCACCAGGGCCTGCCGGTCGCCAGCCTGCCGGGCGTCTCCGACCGGCCGGTGCGGGTCGCCGAGCCCGCCACCACGCCGCTCGACATGCCGATGCGCGACATTCCGGCCGAGGGCGACCCGGCGCGGCGGCTGCCGCCGATGCAGGACGGCGAGGGCGGCGGCGGCCCGCTCGACCTCATCAACCGGATCTTTGGCGGCTGACCTTCCCCGGCTGACCCTCCCCGGCCGACCGGGCGCCCGCCTCAGGTGGCGGAGCGCACCCGGCGGCTCGCCAGCAGCGCCAGCACCGCGCCGAAGCCGTTGACGGCGACAATCAGCGCCAGCGGCAGGGCGGTGGCGCCATGGGTGGCGCCGACGCCGATGCCGACCAGCGCGGCGATGCTCATCTGGCAGATGCCCATCAGCGAGGAGGCGCTGCCGGCCCGGTCCGGGAAGGGCATCAGCGCCGCCGCCTGCGCCTGCGGCAGGGCAAGGCCCACCCCCACCATATAGAGCATCATCGGCGCGATGACGGAGGCGGCCGACGGCGCGGCGAGAACCGCGGCGATCATCGCCGCCCCGCCCAGCGCCAGCAGCACGCAGCCGGTGAGGATCGTCACCTCCGCGCCTTTTTTCGGCGCCAGCCGCTGGCCGATCAGCGTGCCGACCACATAGGCGCCGGCGCAGGCGCCGAAGGCGATGCCGTAGAGCTGCGGGGTCAGTCCGAAAATGTCCTGCAGCACGAAGGACGAGCCGGAAATGAAGGCGAAGAGGCCGCTATAGGTCAGCGTCACCACCGCCAGATAGGCGACATAGGCGCGGTGGCGCAGCAGGCCGGCAAAGCCCGACAGCACGGCGCGGACGGAAAAGGGCGCGGTCTCGCGCGCCCGGATCGTCTCGGGCAACCCGCGCCAGACGCTGGCGATCACCAGGGAGGCGAAGGCGACCGACACCAGGAAGACGAGGCGCCAGCCGCCGGCCGCCGCGATCAGCCCGCCGAAGAACGGCGCGATCGCCGGGGCAAGGCCCATGATCGAGCCCATGCGGGCGAGTTCCTGGCCCGCGCGCGGGCCCTCGTAGAGGTCGCGCACCACCGCGCGCGCCAGCACCACCGGCCCGGCGGCGCCGAAGGCCTGGCAGAAGCGCGCGACGATCAGCACCTCGACGCTCGGCGCCAGCGTGCACGCAAGGCTGGCGAGCGCGTAGATCGCAAGGCCGGCGATCAGCCCCGGCTTGCGGCCGACCCTGTCGGCGAGCGGGCCGTAGACCACCTGGCCGACGGCGAAGCCGACGAGGAACACCGACAGGGTCAATTGCACCGAGGCGTGGGTCGCCTCGAGATCGCGCAGGATCGAGGGCAGCGCCGGCAGATACATGTCGGTGGAGATCGGGCCGAGCGCCGTCAGGCTGGCGAGCAGGATGGTAAGCGCCCAGGTGTCCGGCTTGAGCATGCGATCGGCCTTCGTGCGGGGGCGCCGGCCGCGCGGGCGGGCGGGCGCCGTGTGGGAGGCGGCTGCGGCGGGACTTGCGGGCCGCCTCAGCCGTAGAGATGCAGGCGGCCGCCCTCGCGCTTCAGCCAGTCGCGCGCCTCTTCCGTATGCGGGGCCAGGCGGCGGCAATGGGCCCAGAAGCGCGGGCCGTGGTTCATCTCGGCAAGATGAGCGACCTCATGGGCAGCGACGTAATCGAGGATCGAAGGCGGCGCAAGCACAAGCCGCCAGGAGAAGGAGAGCCGCCCGTCCGCCGTGCAGGAGCCCCAGCGGCTGCGGGTGTCGCGCAAGGTGAGGCCCAAGGGCGCACGGCCGAGCGCGGCCGCGTGGCGCGCCACCGCGCGTTCCAGATCCCGCCGCGCCTCGCGCTTCAGCCAGTCGGTGAGCTTGCGGGCGATGTGCTCGGCAGCGCCGGGCACCAGCAGGTGACCTATCGCCTCGTCTTCCCGCTCCGCCGCCGGCTCGGCGCGCACCAGCCCGCGCAAGCCGCCGGCGGCGACGATCCGATGCGCCGCCCCGCGCAGCGGGATCACCCCGCCTTCGACGAAAGGCACCGCCTCGGGCCGCTCGCCGAGCCGCCCGGCGAGCCAGCCGCGCTGGCGCTGCGCGAAGTCGCGCGCGGTGGCAAGGCTGCCGCCCCTCGGCACGGTCAGCACCGGCGGGCCGCCATCGGCCGGCACGCGCAGGATGTAGCGCTGCGCGCGCGGATTGGCGCGCAGCGTGATGCGCTGCACCCGCCCGTCGATCTCCAGGGTGATCTCCTCGGGCAGGGCCGGCTGGCGGCGCAGGCGGAAGAAGCCGCTCACGCGCCGGCCAGTTCGTCGAAGCGCTTGCGGACGGTGCCGCTCAAGGGGTTCTTGGCGCTCCAGCGGTAGCGGATCGTCTCGAAGCGCATCGAGCGCGCGTCGATCAGCAGCAGCCGGCCGAGCAGACCCTCGCCGAAGCCGACGATCTCCTTGATCGCCTCCATCGCCTGCAGCGTGCCGACAATGCCGGTCAGCGCGCCGAGCACGCCGGCCTCAGCACAGGTCGGCAGCAGCCCTTCCGCCGGGCGCTCGGGGAAGAGGCAGCGATAGGTCGGGTTCGGCGTGCCGTCCTCACCGCTCTCATGCGGCTTCAGCAGCGTCAGCGAGCCGTCGAGCCGGCCGACCGCGCCGGTGACCAGCGGTTTGCCGGCAAAGAAGCAGGCATCGGAGACCAGATAGCGGGTGGCGAAATTGTCCGAGCCGTCGATGACGAGGTCGTAGCGCGAAATCAGCGCCAGCGCGTTCGTCGGAACGAGCCGCGCCACATGCGGCTCGACCTTCACATGCGGGTTCAGCCGGGCGATCGCCTCGGCCGCGCTCGCCACCTTCGGCTCGCCGAGATGGTCGGTGTCGTGGATCACCTGGCGCTGCAGGTTGGACAGCGACACGGTGTCGTCGTCGACGACGCCGAGCGTGCCGACGCCGGCCGCCGCCAGATATTGCAAGACCGGCGCGCCGAGCCCGCCGGCGCCGATCACCAGCACCCTTGCGGCTTTCAGCTTCTGCTGGCCGGGGCCGCCGACATCCTGCAACACGATGTGGCGGGCATAGCGTTCGAGTTCTGCGGGCGAAAGCGGGGTCATTCAAGGATCCGGAGCGTCGAAACGGGGAGGCGGGCGGTCAGCGCAGCAGTCGGCCGACCAGCCGGGCGGTATAATCGACCATCGGGATGACGCGGGCATAATTCAGCCGGGTCGGGCCGATGACGCCGAGCACGCCGATGATCCGCTCGTCCTGGTCGCGGAAGGGCGAGACGACGATGGAGGAGCCGGAGAGCGAGAACAGCTTGTTCTCCGAGCCGATGAAGATGCGCACGCCCTCGCCGCCCTCGGCGGCGGTCAGAAGCTGGATCAGCTCGCGCTTGTTCTCCAGATCGTCGAACAGCAGGCGGATGCGCTCCAGGTCCTGCTCGGCCTCCAGATGCGACAGCAGGTTGGAGCGGCCGCGCACGATCAGCGAACCGGCGGCATCGACCGCGCCGCTGCGGGTGGCGATGCCGGTTTCCACCAGCTTGGCGGTCAGTTCGTCCAGCTCCTTCTGGTGGCGATCGCGCTGGGTCTCCAGCTCGCGCCGCGCCTCGGCGAGCGTCCGGCCGCGGATCAGGCTGGTGAGATAGTTCGACGCCTCGATCAGGGCCGTCTGCGGCAGGCCGGGCGGCAGGTCGACGATGCGGTTCTCGACCGAGCCGTCGTCGCCGACCAGCACGACGAGCGCCTTCAGCGGCTCGATGCGGACGAATTCGACATGGCGCAGGCGCACATCCGCCTTGTGGGTGAAGACGACGCCGGCGCCGCGCGACAGGCCGGAGAGCATCTGGCTCGCCTCGGTCAGCAGTTGCTCGCTGGTGCGCTCGCTGCGCGCCGCCTTGACCTGGATGTCGATCTGGTCGCGCTCCTCGCGCGTCAGGTCGCCGACCTCCAGCAGCGCGTCGACGAAGAAGCGCAGGCCCCCTTCCGTCGGCATGCGCCCGGCCGAGGTGTGCGGCGCGTAGAGCAGGCCGGCATGTTCGAGGTCGGACATGATGTTGCGGATCGAGGCCGGCGACAATTGGATCGAGGGCAGCCGCGACAGGTTGCGCGAGCCGACCGGCTCGCCGGTGTCGAGATAGGATTCGACGATGGCGCGGAAGATCTCCCGCGACCGCTTGTCGAGATCGCTCAGGCTGACGGACGGCACACCCAGCGTCACGTTCGCGCTCCCCGGTTCAGCAACTCCAGCTTCCGCACCTTGACATCCTGCCTTGCCGCCAACGCGGCCAGCCTCAGCGAATATAGTGCGGCCCGCCCGCGATTGCCCATATCAAAGGCGCCGACCGGCCGGCGAGGCGGGACAAGCGGCAGACAGGCATTTCATTCCTGTCCCATATTGGATTAAGAGGGACGCGGAACAGGAGCAAGGGGCATTGGCGCCCCGAGCGGCAGGCTTCAAGGGGGATCGACATGCGGCCATCCAAACGCGCGGCGGACGAGTTGCGCGCCGTGACGCTGGAGCGGAGCGTTTCCAAACACGCGGAAGGCTCGTGCCTGGTCAAGTTCGGCGACACCCATGTTCTGTGCACCGCGAGCCTGGAAGAGCGGATTCCGCCCTGGCTGCGCGGCCAGGGCCGCGGCTGGGTCACGGCGGAATACGGCATGCTGCCGCGCGCCACCGGCGAGCGCATGCGCCGCGAGGCGTCCTCCGGCAAGCAGTCCGGCCGCACCCAGGAGATCCAGCGGCTGATCGGCCGGTCGCTGCGCACCATCGTCGACCTGCCGCTGCTCGGCGAGCGGCAGATCTCGGTCGATTGCGACGTCATCCAGGCCGATGGCGGCACCCGCACCGCCGCGATCACCGGCGCCTGGGTCGCCCTGCATGACTGCATCGAGTGGATGCGCGCCCGCGACATGCTCGCCGGCAAGGTGCTGAAGGACCATGTGGCGGCGATTTCCTGCGGCATCCATGGCGGCCAGGCGGTGCTCGACCTCGACTATCTCGAGGACTCCGACGCCGATACCGACGCCAATTTCGTCATGACCGGCGCCGGCGGCATCGTCGAGATCCAGGGCACGGCGGAGGGCGCACCTTTCACCGAGGCGCAGTTCGCCGAGCTGATGGAGCTCGCCAAGTCCGGCATCGCCCGGCTGGTCGACCTGCAGAAGATGGCGATCTCGTGAGGTTCGCATGACCGACACCGCATCCACGCCCATCCGCCGGCTCGAGCCCGGCCGGATCGTGCTGGCGAGCCACAATCCGGGCAAGCTGCGCGAATTCGCCGAGCTGATGGCGCCTTACGGCTACGAGGTCGTCTCGGCCGGCGCGCTCGGCCTGCCCGAGCCGGAAGAGACCGGCACCACCTTCGAGGCCAATGCGGAGCTGAAGGCGCGCGCCGCCGCCGAGGCCTCCGGCCTGCCGGCGCTCGCCGACGACAGCGGCTTCTGCGTCGCCGCGCTGGACGGGGCGCCGGGGGTCTATTCGGCCCGCTGGGCAGGCCCCGAGAAGGACTTCGCGATGGCGATGCGCACCATTGAGGAAAAGCTGCAGGCCGCCGGCGCGCTCGATCCGGCGGACCGCCGCTCGTCCTTCGTCGCCGTGCTCTGCCTCGCCTGGCCGGACGGCGAGATCGCCCTGTTCCGCGGCGAGGTCGAGGGCACCGCCGTCTGGCCGCCGCGCGGCAGCGGCGGCTTCGGTTATGATCCGATGTTCCAGCCGGACGGCCACGCCCGCACCTTCGGCGAGATGTCGGCGGAGGAAAAGCACGGCTGGACGCGGCCCGACCGGGCCCTGTCGCACCGGGCCCGCGCCTTCGCGGAGTTCTCCGCGCGCTGTCTGGAGGCATGATGGCAGAGGCGGACGGCGGTTTCGGCATCTATGTGCATTGGCCCTTCTGCGAGGCCAAATGCCCGTATTGCGACTTCAACAGCCATGTCCGCCATGCCGGCGTCGATCAGGCGCGCTTTGCCGCGGCTTTCGAGCGGGAGCTCGCCTATTTCGCCGCTCGCACGCGCGGCCGCCGGGTCGATTCCATCTTCCTCGGCGGCGGCACGCCGTCCTTGATGCTTCCCGCGACCGTCGGCCGCGTGCTCGACGCCATCGCCGGATTGTGGGAAATCTCGCCGACCGTCGAGGTGTCGATGGAGGCCAACCCCTCCTCGGTGGAGGCGGAGCGGTTCCGCGGCTATCGCGCGGCCGGCGTCAACCGCCTGTCGCTCGGCGTGCAGTCGCTTCGGGACGCGGACCTGAGGCGCCTCGGCCGGCTGCATGACGCGGATCAGGCGCGCGCGGCGATCGGCATCGCCCGCTCGACCTTCGAGCGCATCTCCTTCGACCTGATCTACGCCCGGCCCGACCAGAGTGCCGCCGCCTGGCGCGCCGAGCTGGAGGAGGCGATCGGCCTTGCCGCCGACCACCTGTCGCTCTACCAGCTCACCATCGAGCAGGGCACGCCCTATTTCGAGCTGCACCGCGCCGGCAAGCTGGTGGTGCCCGATCCCGACACCGCCGCCGATCTCTACGACCTGACGCAGGAGATCTGCAACCGCCACGGCATGCCGGCCTACGAGGTCTCCAACCATGCGGTGCCCGGCGCCGAGTGCCGGCACAATCTCGTCTATTGGCGCTATGGCGACTATGTCGGCGTCGGCCCCGGCGCCCATGGCCGGCTGACCGGCGGCAACGGCAAGTTCGCCACCGCCACCGAGCGCCATCCGGAGACCTGGCTCGCCGCCGTCGAGGCGCGCGGCGAGGGGCTGGTGGAGGACGTGTCGCTGACCCGGGAGGAGCAGGGCGACGAGTTCCTCCTGATGGGCCTGCGGCTGGTGGAGGGCGTCGACCTTGCCCGCTTCGAGGCGATTTCCGACCGCCGGATCGATCCGCGCCGCGTCGCCGACCTCATCGAACACGGCATGGTGGAACGACTCAGCGACAGCAGAATGCGGGTGACGCCGGCCGGTCTGCTCGTATTGGATGCGGTCGTGGCAGATCTTGCATCGTAATTTTTTACGATATCTCCTGAAAATTGACGGCTCCGGCAACTTTTTTCCACCGCGTTGCCGATTTGCGCAAGATCCTGTCTTGGCTTGCGTTTTCAGGGACATCCGGAGGAGATTCCGGCGGCAAGGGCCGCACTTCCGGTATTCCGTCACCGCATGACCGGCCGGAGACCGTCCTGCCTGTTGAAGCGGCCTTCATCTTTGTCATATTATTTTTGCAATGCGACAAAAGGCAGCCGTCCATGCTGCGCTGCCTCACGGAGATTGCGAGGTCGGTCACGTGTTCTACCAGGTCTATGAATTCAATCATGCGGCGATGAGTCCGCTGCGGGCGAGCGCCGACATGGCGCGCCTGTATTTCCAGAACCCGCTCAACCCGCTCTCGCACACCCCGATCGGGCGCTCGGTCGCCGCCGGCTGCGAGTTGATCGAGCGGATGACCCGGCGCTACGGCAAGCCGGAATTCGGCCTCACCCAGACCACCGTCAGCGGCGTCAAGGTGCCGGTGCGCGAGGAGATCGTCTGGAAGAAGCCGTTCTGCAACCTCTTGCATTTCGACCGCAAGCTCGGCGAGCGCAAGCACAAGGGCCCGCGCATCCTGATGGTGGCGCCGATGTCGGGCCACTATGCGACGCTGCTGCGCGGCACGGTCGAGACGATGCTGCCGAGCGCCGACATCTACATCACCGACTGGATCGACGCGCGCATGGTGCCGCTCACCGAGGGGCGCTTCGATCTCGACGACTATATCGACTATGTCATCGAGATGCTGCACTTCCTGGGGCCGGACACCCATGTCATGGGCGTCTGCCAGCCGTCGGTGCCGGTGCTCGCCGCCACGGCGGTGATGGAGGCGCATGGCGATCCCTGCGCCCCGGCCAGCGTCACCCTGATGGGCGGGCCGATCGACACGCGGATCAACCCGACCGCCGTCAACGATCTCGCCGAGAGCAAGAGCATCGAGTGGTTCGAGCGCAACGTCATCATGAAGGTGCCGTTCCCGCAGCCGGGCTTCATGCGCGACGTCTATCCGGGCTTCCTGCAGCTCTCCGGCTTCATGAGCATGAACCTCGACCGCCACGTCAACGCCCATCACGAGTTCTTCCAGCATCTCGTCTCCGGCGACGGCGACAATGCCGAGAAGCATCGCGACTTCTACGACGAATATCTGGCGGTGATGGACCTCACCGCCGAGTTCTACCTGCAGACGGTGGAGACCGTGTTCATCCGCCACGCGCTCGCCAAGGGCGAGCTGCGCCATCGCGGCGAGCTGGTCGACTGCGGCGCCATCCGCCGCTCGGCCCTGCTCACCGTCGAGGGCGAGAAGGACGACATCACCGGCCGCGGCCAGACGATGGCGGCGCACAACTTGTGCGTCAACCTCGCCCCCGACCTGCGCGCCCATTACATGCAGCCCGATGTCGGCCATTACGGCGTGTTCAACGGCTCGCGCTTCCGCTCCGAGATCGCCCCGCGCATCCTCGACTTCATGCGCAGCCATGCCCAGCTTCCGGCGACCCCGCCGAAGGCCGACGTCAGGGCAAGGCCGGCCAGGGCCTCCGGCAAGATCTCCGATCCGCTGGCCGAGGTGCTGCTGGCGACGCCGCGCGGCGTTGCCGACGACCTCACCGCCATCGGCGGCATCGGCCCGAAGCTGCAGACCGCGCTGAACGGCGCCGGCATCTTCCACTACTGGCAGATCGCCGCGCTTACCGACGAGCAGATCGCCGCGCTCGACAGCCGCCTCGACTTCCGTGGCCGCATCGACCGCGACGGCTGGATCGAACAGGCCCGCAAGCTCGCCGAGCAGCCCGCCACCCACTGAGCGAGACATGAGCGTCCTCGCATGAGCTCCTGGCTCATCGCCGTCGACGGCGGCGGCAGCACCTGCCGCGCCGCCCTTGCCGGCCGTGACGGCGAGATCGTCGCGCGCGGTCTCGCCGGCCCGGCCAATGTCGCGACCGACCCAGGACAGGCCGCCGCCAATATCCTTGCGGCGGCGGGCGCCGCCCTTGCCGAGGCCGGCCTGCCGGCGGAGGCGCTCGCGGATTGCCCGGCGCTGCTCGGTCTTGCCGGCGCCCGCCAGCTCGGCCGCGACGGCCGCGCGCTGCTCTCCCTTCCCTTTGCGCGGGTGGAGCTCGTCGGCGACGGCGAGATCGCGCTGGAGGGCGCGCTCGGCCCCGAAGACGGGATCATGGCGATCCTCGGCACCGGGTCCGCCTTTCTCGCCCGCCATGGCGGAGAGATCCGCAGCGTCGGCGGCTGGGGCGTGCATCTCGCCGACCAGGGGGGCGGCGCCCGGCTCGGCCGCGAGGCGCTGAAATCGGCGCTGCTGTCGCGCGACGGGGTGCGCCCGCGCGGAAGGCTCGCCGAGACGCTGCTGGCCGCCTTCGGCGACGATCCGGCGCGCATGGTCGCCTTCGCCGCCACCGCCCGCCAGGCGGATTTCGCCCGCCATGCCCCAGTGGTCTTCGATGCCGCCAAGGCCGGCGACGGCGAGGCCGAGGCGCTGCTTTGCGCTTTCACGGCCGAGGTCGAAGAGATGCTCGGCGCCCTCGTCTTTCCCTCCTGCCGGCGCATCGTGCTGATGGGCGGGCTTGCCCCCTTCTATGCGGCGCGCCTCGCGCCGCGCTTTGCCGCGCATCTCGCCGCCCCGCTCGGCGATGCGCTGGACGGCGCCGTGCGGATGGCGCGGCGGGCGTTCTTCGCCGCCTGAGGCCCGCCGGCAACGGGCCTTGCGGTTATGCAAATGCCCTGAAATCTCATTTTACATCACCTTTTGCGTGGCCCACCCTGTCGGTCATGCCAAGCCGGCCTGCGCTCCGGACGGTACGCGCGCCGTCCGAAAACCGATTCAGGTTTTCGGGCCGATGCTGTAAGAGCAGGGGCAGAGCAGAGCCAGGTGGGCCGGCGTGGAGGCGGCGGCCCGCGGTTGGGAGGAACGAGATCGGATGGGCCAGTCTTCGGGGCGCCACTCTTCGGGGGACCAGTCTTCGGGACGCCAGTCTTCGGGACGCCAGTCTTCGCGGCGTCTGGCCGTCGAACGGCTGCTGGAGCGGCTGTCCGCCTGGCTGGCGATCGCCGGCGGCGCCGCGCTGGTGGCGCTGACCGTGATCACCGTCGTGTCGATCGCCGGCCGGGCGCTGATCTTCGCCGGCCTCGGGCCGATCCCCGGCGACTACGAGCTGGTCGAGGCCGGCACCGCCTTCGCCATCTTCGCCTTCCTGCCCTGGTGCCAGTTGAAGCGCGGCCATGTCACCGTCGACCTGTTCCTCGCCCGCTTCGGTGCGCGCCTCAATGCCGGCGTCGACCTTGTCGCCAACATCCTGATGACGCTGGTGAGCAGCCTGATCGCCTGGCGCCTGTGGCTCGGCATGCTCGACAAGAAGGCTTATGGCGAGACCACCTTCATCCTGCAGTTTCCGCTGTGGTGGCCCTATGCCGCCGCGCTGGCCGGGGCGGGCTTCGCCGTCGTGGTCTGCGCCTATACGGTCTGGCGCAGCCTGGACGAGACCCTCGCGCGGCCCGCTGCCGCCGGCCGGGAGTAAGACGACGTGTCATCCCTCGAATACGGCCTGTGGTCGATCCCGGTCCTCCTGCTGCTGATCTTCCTGCGCCTGCCGATCGGCCTCGTCATGCTGATGGTCGGCATCGCCGGCACGACGCTGGTCACCGGGAGCACGGTGCCGATCCTCGCCCAGCTCAAGTCGCTGGTCTACAGCACCTTTTCCAACTACTCGCTGTCGATCGTGCCGCTGTTCCTGTTGATGGGCCAGTTCGCCACGCGCGGCGGCATGTCGCGCGCCCTGTTCCGCGCCGCCGAGACCATGGTCGGCCACCGGCGCGGCGGCGTCGCCATGGCGGCGGTCGCGGCCTGCGGCGGCTTCGGCGCGATCTGCGGCTCCTCGCTCGCCACCGCCGCGACCATGGGCCAGGTGGCGCTGCCCGAGATGCGGCGCTGCGGCTATTCCGGCGCCCTGTCGACCGCCTGCCTTGCTGCCGGCGGCACGCTCGGCATCCTCATTCCGCCCTCCGTGGTGCTGGTGATCTACGCCATCCTGACGGAGCAGAACATCGCCAAGCTGTTCGTCGCCGCCTTCATTCCCGGCATTCTCGCCGCCCTCGGCTACATGCTCACCGTCTCGCTCTATGTGCGCTTGCGCCCGGGCAGCGCCGGCAGCCGCGACAAGGCGAGCGGGGCGGAGCGGATCGCCGCGCTGATCGCCGTGTGGCCGGTCATGGTGATCTTCGTCGCGGTGATCGGCGGCATCTATTCGGGCGTCTTCACGCCGACGGAAGGCGCGGCGGTTGGCGCCGCCGGTACCGGCATCGTCGCCCTGCTCAATGGCGGGCTCGACCGCAAGGGGCTGGTGGAGTCCTTCCTGTCGACCGCCAGCGCCACCGGCATGATCTTCTTCATCGTGCTCGGCGCCACCGTCTACAACGGCTTTCTCGCCTTCTCGCAACTGCCGCAGCAGTCGGCGGCCTATGTCGCCGGGCTCGGGCTCAGCCCGTGGACCGTGCTCGTCGTCATCCTGATCTGCTACCTGATCTTCGGCTGCATCATGGATTCGCTGTCGATGATCCTGCTGACGATCCCGATCTTCTTTCCGATCGTCGCGGCGCTCGACTTCGGCCTGCCGCCGGAAGAGTTCGCCCTGTGGTTCGGCATCATCGTGCTGATCGTCGTGGAGGTGGGGCTGATAACGCCACCCGTCGGCATGAATCTCTTCGTCATCAACTCGATGGCGCCGAACGTGCCGCTGTCGCAGACCTTCCGCGGCGTCGTGCCCTTCATCGCCAGCGACATCGTGCGGGTGGCGATCCTGGTGCTGTTTCCCGGCCTGACGCTCGCCCTGGTGCGGCTGCTCTACTGACGGGGCCGCACGGCTCCCCTCGCGCTCACACCTTCGCCGGGTCGAAGTCCGGCAGACGCAGCTCCGGCAGCATGTACCACTGGTCGAGATTGTGCCGGACGATAGGCTCGAAATGCCGGTCGAGCGCGGCAATCCCGGCCATCGTGGCGCTCGAAGGCGCGCCGCCGCGCTCGAAGGCGAGCGGCACGCCAACATGCACCCGGTAGCGCGCCGGCCCGGTGCGCAGCACATGGATCGGCACCACCGGCGCCCCTGTCTTCAACGCCAGCTTGATCGCGATTGAGGCATTGCCGCGCAGCGGCAGCGGCCGGCCGAAGGCCGGCAGGTGGATCTGCCGCTCGCGCACCTCGTCGACGAAGAGGATCGCGTCGAAGCCGTCTCCCACCACCAGCCGGTGCAGGTGCCGGGCCGAGCGCTGGCCGGGCGGAAACACATAGAGCCCGTAGCGGGCGCGCATCTCGTGCAGGATGCGGTTGGCGGCGGGCGAGGGCTCCGGCTGCCAGGTGCCGACCGCCTCGCGGCCGAAGGTGTTGAGCACGGTCTCGAAGCACAGTTCGAACGGCCCCAGATGGACGCAGGCGAAGACGACGGGCGCATCCGCCGGCAGGCCGGCCAGCGTGCCGTGCGGGTCGTCGACCTCCAGCCGCCCCGCCGCGCGCAGCCGCTCGACCGTCGCATATTCGGCCATAACCGCGCCCGCTTGCCGCCACCAGCGCCGCACCGCCGCTGCCAGCTCGGCCGCCGCAAGCGGCGCGTCCGGGTGCAGCCGGGCAAGCGTCCAGACAAGCCGGCGGGCATAGATCCGCCGCCGCTCCAGGTGCCGGATCAGCGGCGCCAGCGCGTGGGCAAGGCGCGGGGCAAAGCCCACCGGCAGGCGGCGCAGCGCCTCGTGGATGGCGCGCTTGACCGGCCCCAGCACTGGTTCGCGGCGCCAGGGCTCGCCCGGCACCTCGCGCGCATGGGTTTCCTCGAAGGCAACCGGAGGGATGCGCCGGCGGCCGCGCATGGCGGTCATGGCCGGAGCGGCCTCACGCGCTCGGAGCGCGCGGCTGAAGCCGCATCGGCAGGGTCTCGCCCGGGCGCAGGGTCAGCCGGCAGACCGGCTGCACATCGGTGCCCGGCTCCAGCTCCGCCTCGAAGCCCTGGGCGAGGATCGCCAGCGACAGGATCGATTCCGTCAGACCGAAAGCGAGCCCGGCGCAGATGCGCGGGCCGATGGCGAAGGGCACGTAGCCGAATTTCGACTGGCCGCCGCGCGTCGCCCCCAGGAACCGTTCCGGCTCGAAATGGTCGGCGCGCGGCCAAAGCTCCGGATTGCGGTGCAGCAGCCAGGGCACCACCATCACCAGCGAGCCCTTCGGCGTCGCGACGCCGCCGACCGTCTCGTCGGCCAGCGCCTCGCGGGCGAGGATCGGCACGGGGGGATAGAGCCGCAGCGTCTCCTCGATCACCGCGCGGGTATAGGGCAGGCGGGCGACATCGTCATAGGTTGGCATGCGGCCGGCCAGCACCGTGTCGAGCTCGGTCTTCAGCGCCGCGCGCGCCCAGGGCGCCTGCGACAGCAGGAACCAGGCCCAGGACAGCGTGTTGGCCGTCGTTTCGTGGCCGGCCATGAAGATCACCGCCGCCTCGTTGCGGATCGCCTCGCGCGACAGCGGCTTGCCGTCCTCGTCGCGGGCGTCCAGCAGCCCGCCGATCACCGAGGTCTCGCCGTCGCGGCGGCGCGCCTCGTAGCTGGTGATGATCTCGTCGAGCACCCTGTCGATGCGCGCCACCGCCTGGCGGATGGCGCGGCCGCGCCGGCGCGGCAGCCAGTCGGGCAGGCCGAGCAGCGAGATCAGGTCGATCTGGTCGATATGGCGCTGGTAGTCGGTGAAGCTCTCGACCACCTCGGCGGCATAGTCGCGCCCGAGTTGGCGGCCGAAGATCGTCCGGCAGATGATCTCCGCCGTCAGATGCGCCATCTCCTGCAGCATGTCGACCGGCGCGTCGGCACCGGCCGCCTCCCAGGCGGCGCGACGCTCGGCGATGGTCTCGGCCATCACGGGGAAAAAGTCGCGGACCTTGGAAGCGTGGATGATCGGGCCGACGATCTGGCGGCGCCGGCGCCAGGTCTCGCCGTCGGAGATGAACAGGCCGTCGCCGAGCAGCGGTTCCAGCGCGTGGCGCATCTGCGCGCTCTTGCGCTCGAACGTGTCGTGCTTGCGCACGAAAGCCTCCTGCACCAGGTCCGGGCTGTTGCAGACGAAGATCTGCTTGCGCAGCACGGCGACCCGCAGCCACGGCTTGGCGAAGGCCGAAGACGGCCAGACCGAGAGGAAGTTGCGGCGGGCAAGGCCGATCAGCTTCCAGACCGGCGGCGGCGCCGTCGGCCGCATCGGGCAGGGCGGCACGTAGATGCCGGGCGCCTTTGCCCCGACGTCCGGCGCCGGAGCCTCGGCGGTCGCGGAAGAGGTTCCGCCATGGCCGGCGACCGGGCAGCCGGCGGCCGGGTTATCCCCGGTCCTCTCCCCGTCGATGGTTCCTGTCGGTCGCTGCATGGGTCCTGTCCGGGGTTTTATCGGGGTCTTGTCGGGGCGCCTGTCCGACCGGGGGGCGTTTCGTCCCTCCCTTATGGCAAACCCGGCGACCGGCTCCAAGTCCGGCCTTTGGGCAATTTCGAGACGCCATTCTCGAAATTTCGCGAAATTGAGAGCGAATTTCGCAAAATCCGTCTCGAAATTCGCAAACGCCGAAAATCGGCGGAAACCCTTTATTTTCCAGGCGCGTAAGCCGCCGGATCGAGTGTTTCCGGCCGTCCGTCGAGCGACAGGCGGGTGATCGCCGGATCGCTCTGCGCGATCACCTTGCCGCGCCGCACGACGGCCAGGCGGCGTGCCCGCAGGCGGATCGCCTCGATCGTGTCGGCCGCCTGCAGCAGCACGAAATCGGCGTTGCAGCCCGGCGCGAGGCCGTAGCCGTCAAGCCCCATCGCCCGCGCCGGGTGGGTCGTAACGCATTCAAAAGCATAGCGGATCTCGTCCCGGCTCATCATCTGCGCGACGTGCAGCCCCATCGAGGCGACCTCCAGCATGTCGCCCGATCCCATCGAGTACCAGGGATCCATGACGCAGTCGTGGCCGAAGGCGACATTGATGCCGTGCTTGCGCATTTCCGGCACGCGGGTCTGGCCGCGGCGCTTCGGATAGGTGTCGTGCCGGCCCTGAAGCGTGATGTTTATCAATGGGTTGGCGATGGCGTGCACCTGCGCCTCGGCGATCAGCGGCAAGAGCTTGGAGACGTAATAATTGTCCATCGAATGCATCGAGGTGAGGTGCGACCCGGCGACCCGGCCATGGAGGCCGAGGCGCTGCGTCTCGCAGGCCAGCGTCTCGATATGGCGCGACAGCGGGTCGTCGCTCTCGTCGCAATGCATGTCGACCATCAGGCCGCGCGCGGCTGCGATCTCGCACAGCGCCCGCACCGAGCGCGCGCCGTCGTCCATCGTCCGCTCGAAATGCGGGATGCCGCCGACCACATCGACGCCCATGTCGAGGGCGCGGATAAGATTGCGCTCCGCCGTCGGCGAGCGGTAGAGCCCGTCCTGCGGGAAGGCGACGAGCTGCAGGTCGATATAGGGCGCGACCGTCTCGCGCACCTCCAGCAGCGCCTTAACGCCGGTGAGCTTGTCGTCGCAGACGTCGACATGCGTGCGGATCGCCAAAAGCCCTTGCGAAACAGCAAGATCGCAGTAGCGCAGCGCCCGCTCGACGACCGCCTCGACGGTGAGCAGCGGCTTCAACTCGCCCCACAGGGCGATGCCTTCCAGCAAGGTGCCGCTCTCGTTCATCCGCGGCAGGCCGAGCGACAGGGTCGCGTCCATGTGAAAATGGCTGTCGACGAAGGGCGGGGATACCAGCCGGCCGCCGGCCTCGATCACGCGCCCCGCCTCGCCCGAAATGCCGGGCTCGACGGCGGTGATGCGGCCGTCCCGGCAGGCGATGTCGATGCGCTCGCGCCCGTCGGGCAGGGTCGCGTTCTTGACGAGAAGATCGAAGGACATGGGCGGCGTTTTCCGGAATCGGCGCAAGGCTCGGGGCAGGTTCGCCGCAGTTTCGGCCGCAACCGCGCCGGTTTCAAGCGCGGTCGCGACCCTGCCGCACTTTACAGCGACCGGGCGATGGCGTCCGGGGCTTCCCAGCCGCGACGCTGGTCGTATTCGCCGCGCTCATGGATGACGTTCGCGCGCCCGACCAGGAGATCGTCGACGCGTCCGATCCGCTCGCCGTCCTTGTCCTTGTAGGGCATGGCGTGCAGCACGTAGCGCATGGCGTTGAGCCGCGCCCGCTTCTTGTCGTCGGACTTGATCACCGTCCAGGGCGAATCGGCCGTATCGGTGTGGAAGAACATGGCTTCCTTGGCCTGGGTGTAGTCGTCCCACTTGTCGAGCGAGGCAAGGTCGACCGGGGACAGTTTCCATTGCTTGAGCGGGTGGACGTTGCGCTCGCGGAAGCGGCGGTTCTGCTCCTCGCGGCTGACCGAGAACCAGAACTTGATCAGATGGGTGCCGCTGCGCACGAGGTTGCGCTCGAACTCCGGCACCTGGCGCAGGAACTCGCGATACTCCTCTTCGTTGCAAAACCCCATAACCCGTTCGACGCCAGCGCGGTTATACCAGCTCCGGTCGAACAGGACGATCTCGCCGACGGTCGGCAAGTGCCTGACATATCTCTGGAAATACCACTGGCCGCGTTCGACCTCATTGGGCTTTTCCAGCGCCACGACCCGCGCGCCGCGGGGATTGAGATGCTCCATGAAGCGCTTGATCGCGCCGCCCTTGCCGGCGGCGTCGCGGCCCTCGAACAGGATCACAACCCGCTGGCGGGCATCCTTGACCCAGGACTGCAGCTTGAGCAGTTCCGTCTGCAGAGTGAACTTCTGGCGCTCGTAGTCGCGCCGCAGCATCTTGAAGCGATAGGGATAAGCGCCCTCGCGCCAGTCGGCGGACAGCTCGTCGCTGGTCCGTCGCGGCGTGCCGGCGGCCTTGGGCAGGCCGAGCGCCCGCCGCATCACGCCGGCATCGTCGGGCGAGGCGCCCTCGAGGATCGCGTCAAGCCCCTCGTCACTCGTGCCGATGTCCTGCGAGGCGATCCGCTCGACCGCGGTCACTTCGCTTTCCTGCGCGGCAACGACCCGCTGCTCCGAAAGTCCCGAGAGATCGACCCGCCGCCCGCGCCGGCCGGAGCCGGCGGGAGGGCTGGTGTCCGGTTCGGCGAGCGGGTCCGCTGCTGCCTGCCTGCCACGTGTGTCGGATACCTGCCGGTCGCTGTCTGTCACGCGCGCCTCCTCCTGCCGCAAAACCGATGCGCTCCGCCGGCCGCAAGACGGTCCGGCGGAGGTCGCTGGGTCAGCCTGCACACTTTTGCAGGATTCGCCTTGACCGGCATCAAGCGCGCTGCGCGAAACTCAATAGGGCAGGCCGACATAGTTCTCGGCGAGCGCCTGGCGGGCGGCGCGGGAGGAGGCGAGATAGTCGAACTCCGCCTCCTGCATGCGGGCGGCAAAGGCGCCGCGATCGGGAAAGGCATGCAGCGTCGTCGTCATCCACCAGGAAAAACGCTCGGCTTTCCAGACCCTTGCCAGCGCCCGGTCGGAATAGGCGGCAAGACCGCTGTCGTCGCCGCGCCGGTAATGGGCGGTCAGCGCCTCGGAGAGATAATGGATGTCGGAGGCCGCGAGATTGAGGCCCTTGGCGCCGGTCGGCGGCACGATATGGGCGGCATCTCCGGCAAGGAACAGCCGGCCGAAGCGCATCGGCTCGGCGACGAAGGAGCGCAAGGGCGCGATGCTCTTCTCGATCGACGGACCGGTGATCAGGCGGCCGGCGATGTCGGCGGGCAGGCGGGAGACCAGTTCCGTCCAGAAGCGATCGTCGGACCAGTCTTCGACCTTCTCGTCGAGCGGGCACTGGACATAGTAGCGGCTGCGCGTGCGCGAGCGCATCGAGCACAGCGCGAAACCGCGCTCGTGGCCGGCATAGACCAGTTCATCATGCACCGGCGGCACGTCGGCGAGCAGCCCGAGCCAGCCGAACGGATAGACCATCTCGAACAGCCGCAGCCGGTCGGCGGGGATAGACCGGCGCGAGACCCCGTGAAACCCGTCGCAGCCGGCGACGAAATCGCATTCGATGCGGTGATATCTTTCGCCGAGGCGGAAGGTGACGAAGGGCCGCCCGCCCTCCAGATCGTGCAGTTGAACGTGCTCCGCCTCGTGCAGCACCTTGCCGCCCACGGCATCCCGTGCTTCGTAAAGGTCGGCCGTCACCTCGGTCTGGCCATAGACCATAACGGTCTTGCCCTCAGTGAGATCGGCAAGGTCGATGCGCAGGCGCCGGTCATGGAACGAGATCTCGACGCCGTCATGGACAAGCCCCTCGCGGTCCATGCGGGCGCCGACGCCGGCCCGGCGCAGCAGGTCGACCGCCCCCTGTTCCAGCACGCCGGCGCGGATCCGCGACAGAACATAGGCGCGGGAGCGGCGCTCCAGCACCACATTGGCGATGCCGGCAAGATGCAGAAGCTGGGACAGCAGCAGGCCGGAGGGACCGCCGCCGACAATGACGACCCCGGTGCGGGCGGGAACGTCGGCGGGGCTGCAGCCGGAAAGATCGGGGGTCATGCGCACGGATCCTTGACGCGATCGGCCCGCGAGCGGGCCTGCCAGTGTGCCGAGAATGGGCGCGAAGCACTGGACAAGGGAATGCAGAATTCGGTCAAATACAGGGATGAATCGAACATTCCAGGCTGCGCCGGATTACGGACTCTATGGGGAACCGGTGGGATCCGGCTTTCCCGACATGCTCCATATCGAACATCTCTCGGTTCGCAGCGGACCCCGCCGCTGGCGCATCGCCCGGCACCGGCACCCCTCGCTGCATCAGCTCTTCTGGATCGAGCGGGGCGGCGGCGTGCTGCTCGGTGAGGGGGGCGAGAGCGCGCTGGCCGGCGGCGACGTCCTGAACATGCCGGCAGGCGTTGCCCATGGCTTCCGCTTCCTGCCGGGCAGTGCCGGCATGGTGCTGACCTTGCCGCTGGCGGTGTTCGAGCCGATCCGCGCCCGCATCGATCCGCAGGGGCGGCTGCTTGCCCCGTGCAGGGGCCGGGCGCGCACCGCGCCGCCGGAGATGGAAGCGGTCCAGGCGGAGTTGCTGGGGCGGCGGGCGGGGCGGGACGAGGCGCTGGCGGCGCTGGCGGCACTGACCTTCATTTGGGTGCTGAGGCGGCTCGACGCGGGTCCGGACACGGCAAGCCCGGCGGCCAGCGGCCAGGCGGCGGCGCGGCTGGCGGGGCGTTTCCAGGCGCTGGTCGACGCCCATTACCGGCACTGGCACGGGCTCGGCCCCTATGCCGCGGCGCTGGCGGTGACGGTGCCGCACCTGACGCGGGCCTGCCGACAGGTGCTCGGCCAGCCCGCCTCCGCCGTGCTGCGGGGGCGGCAGATGCTGGAGGCGCGGCGGCTGCTCGCCTACACTCAGACAAGCGTCGCCGACATCGCCTACCGGCTCGGCTTTGCCGATCCGGGGCATTTTTCCCGTGTCTTCTCGGCCGCCACCGGCCTGTCGCCGAGCGCCTTCCGCGCCGGCTTCACCTCCGGCGCGGACTGAGGCGCCACGCCCTCACAAGGCCTGTTCGAGCCGTCCGACGAGTTGGCGCAGCATCTCGACGCGGGCGAATCGCTTGTCCTCGGCGGCGACCAGATGCCAGGGCGCGAGGCGGGTCGAGGTGCGGTCGACCATGTCGCCGGCGGCCTCGGCATAGTGATCCCATTTCAGCCGGTTGCGCCAATCGTCATCGGTGAGCTTGAACTGCTTGTAGGGGACCTCCTCGCGCTCCTTGAAGCGGGCAAGCTGTTCCTGCCGGCTGATCGCCAGCCAGAACTTGACGACGATGGCTCCGGCATCCGCGAGTTCGGCCTCGAACTCGTTGATTTCGTTGTAGGCGCGCGACCAGGCCGCCTCGCTGCAAAAGCCCTCGACCCGCTCCACCAGCACCCGCCCGTACCAGGATCGGTCGAAGACCGCCGCATGGCCACGGCGCGGCAGCCGGTTCCAGAACCGCCAGAGCCAGGGATGGGCGTGCTCCTCCTGGCTGGGGGCGGCGATGCGGTGGACCCGATAGCGGCGCGGATCGAGCGGGCGAATCAGGCGGCGGATGGCACCGCCCTTGCCGGCCGCGTCGTTGCCCTCGAAGGCGACGACCAGGGAACGGTCGCGAAAGGCCTTGCGGTCGACAAGCCGGGCGAGCTCGTCCTGCAGGCGGTCAAGTTCGGTGCGATAGCGGTGGTTGGACAGGCGGGCGCCGAGGTCGACCGCTTCCACCGCGCTGCGTCGCTCGACGCGGGCAACCACGGCCGGCAGCGCCAACGGATCGGCGGGGGCGGCCTCCAGCCGGCGGCGGATCGCCATTTCGACGCAGCGGCCCAGCGCCAGGTCGCGGGCCCGCGGCTCATCGCTGGGGATGACGATCCAGGGGGCGATCGGCGTGGAGGTGGCGAGCGCCGCCTGCTCGAAGGCCGCCTGGGCGCCGGAGGCATGGGCGATGTCGGTCCATTCGGCAAGGATGCGGCGGGCGCGGCCCTTTCTGCCGAGCCCCTTGAGCCGGCGCTTCTGCATCGCCGGCGTCAGCGAGAACCAGAATTTCAGCACCAGCACGTTCTCGCGGGCGAGCAGCCCCTCGAACCGGTTGATGCGGGCGAGGCGGCGCTCGAACTCGGCCTCGCCGATCTCGCCCTGGACGAAGCAGCGCAGCGGCTCGTTGTACCAGGAGGAGACGACGATCGAGGTCTCGCCCAGCGCCGGCAGGTCGCGCCAGTAGCGCCACAGGTCCGGACGGCCGCGCTCCTCGTCGGTCGCCTCGTCATAGGCGTTGCAGGTGACATAGCGCACGTCCAGCCATTCGTGCAGGCGGGCGATGGCGTCGTTCTTGCCGGCGCCGTCGACGCCGGCGATGACGATCAGCACGGAGAAGAGCTTCTTTTCGATCACCTCGAGCTGGGCGGCGAGCAGCTCGGTGCGCAGCTTCGGCTCGAGCGCATCGAAATCGGTGCGCGACAGGTCGACGGGAAGGGAAGCCGACTGGAACACGGGCACACGTCTCCTGCTGTCTTGTTTTCAAGCACCGTTTGATCGAGCACAAGGTGCCGTGCCCGGCGCCGCGATGCAATGGCACCGCCGTCCGCACCGATCATGACCGCCGGGCCAGCCTTCGGAGCGCACAGGGAAAAATGCGTCTTGCGAGGATTGGCGAAGCAGGCCGCAGGACGTACATGTAGCGGGCCGCGACCGGGGAAATCCACCCCTCGCCAGCCAGGAACCAGTTCATGCCGGGCCGCGTCTCGTGACGGACCTTCTCAACCAGCTTGTCGCCTTCATCGGCGAGAACCCGACCCTCGCCAATGCGGTCGTGTTCCTGATCGCGATGGGCGAGGCGCTGTTCATCGTCGGCATGTTCGTGCCCTCCACGGTGGTGCTGGTCGGCGCGGGAACGCTGGTCGGCCTCGGCAAGCTCGATCCCTGGCCGATCCTGCTGTGGACGACGCTCGGCGCCATCGCCGGCGACGCGATCTCCTACTGGGTCGGGCATGTCTACAAGGACCGAATCAAGTCGGTCTGGCCGTTCAACCGCTACCGGACGCTGGTCGAGCGGGGCGAGGCCTATTTCCGGCAGCATGGCGGCAAGAGCGTTTTCATCGGCCGCTTCGTGCCGGGGGTGAAGGCGATCGTGCCGGGCATCGCCGGCATGGTCGGCATGCCGGTCGGCCGCTTCACCTTCATCAACGTCACCTCGGCGATCGCCTGGGCCATCGTCCATCTCGGCCCCGGCGTCATCGCCGGCACCGCCTTCAGCGCTCTCGGCGCGATCAGCGGCCGGCTGGCGACGGTGCTCGGCGTGCTCTTGGTGCTGCTGTTCGTCGCGGTGATGATCGCCCGCTGGCTGATCCTGATCGTGCTGCCGCTCTATGCCGGCAGCCGGCTGAGGACCGTCGAATGGCTGGGCCGGCACGAGAACCGCGTCAGCCAGTGGTTCGCCCGCATGCTCGACCCGGCGCATCCGCGCTCGGCCGGCATGATCGTGTCGGCGCTGCTGCTGATCGTCACGGTGCCGCTGTTCGTGGCGCTGGCCGCGGCGATCTCGCCCGACAATGGGCTGAGCCGCGCCGACACGGCGATCCGCAACCTGTTCCAGGACCTGCGCACCCCGGTCGGCGACGACATCATGACCTTCATCACCATGCTCGGCGACGGGGTGGTGATCGCCGCCGTGGCGGCGGTGGTGATCGCCTATCTGTTCGCCCGCAAGGCCTGGCGCCGGGCAACCGGGCTGATGATCGCGATCGCCGGCGCGGCGGTGTTCGTGCCGCTGTTCAAGATGCTGTTCCAGCGCGAGCGGCCGATCGACATCTACACCGGCGCCGACGCGCTGTCCTTTCCCTCCGGCCATGCGACGCTGACCGTGGTGCTGTTCGGCATCGTCGCGGTGCTGGTCGCGCACGACCGCTCTCCGCTGACCAAGGCCGGGATCTTCTCGCTGGCCGTGCCGCTGATCGGCGCCGTCGCCTTCTCCCGCATCTATCTCGGCGCGCACTGGATGAGCGACGTGGTCGGCGGCATCACCTTCGGCACGGCGATGGTCGCCGCCTTCGCCTTCGTCTTCGGCTCGGTGCACAACGAGAAGATCGGCCGCTGGTCGCTGGCGGCCTTGACGGCAGCGACGCTGTCGGTGGTCGGCGGCATTCACATGGCGCGCAATTTCGACCAGGCGCGGGAGATGTACCGCCCGAGCATGCCGGTGGAGATCCTGAGCGCGGACGAATGGCTGTCCGGCGGCTGGCAAAAGCTGCCGACGCACCGGATCGAACTCAGCGGCGAGCAGGAGGAACCGCTGATCCTGCAATGGAGCGGCGACCCGCAGGCGCTGGCCGAAGCCCTCGCGCAGGACGGCTACCGTCCGGCGCCCGGATGGTCGCTCGTCACCTTCACCGGCTTCCTGACCGGACAGACGGCAGCGGAAGACCTGCCGGCCCTGCCGCGCATCCAGAACGGACGCGGCGCCGATCTGGTACTGGTGCGCCGCGACGGCGACGACACCGACGGCACGCAAGGCGGGCGCTGGGTGCTGCGGCTCTGGCCGACGCGCTTCGAGGTGATGACGCAGACCGGCGAACGGCTGCCGCTCAGGGTCGGCTCGCTGATTCACGAGCGCATCCTGCGGCCGCTCAACGAGTTGTCGGCCCCGCGCGCCGACCGCGATCTGCCGCAGGCGGACGAGAACCCGCTGAACGACCTGCCGGGGATCGTGCTGAGGATGCGGCGGGACGGCTCGACCGTGGCGCTGGGAGGACCGGCGGCGATGCGCCCGGCAAACCCGGCGGATCCGTTGCCGGATCAGGCTCCCGCTTCGACGCCCGGCGCGGAAGGGGCGGCGCAGTAGATGCCGTAAAGCGCCTCGAGAACGGCAAGAACCTCGTCGCCGGCCAGCCGATAATAGACGGTCTGGCCGTCGCGGCGGGCCTCCACCAGGCCCTGGGCGCGCATCCTGGCGAGATGCTGGGACAAGGCAGACTGGCTGAGGCCGACCCGCTCGGCCAGCGCGCCGACGCAATGCTCCCCGCGCACCAGATGGCACAGCACCAGCAGGCGGCGGCTGTTGGCCATCGCGGCGAGGAGAGCGGCGGCCTCGTCGGCCTTATTTTCCATGTCTTGAATATTCATGCTTGCTAATTTATTGCCCCTTTATATATTTGCAATCCGAGGAAGCCCTGATGGGTCAGCAAGTCGCAACCACACAAGGTGCCATTGACACCGCAGGCTCTTCGTTCTCCCGAGATCTCCGCCACCCCCCGTTCCGCGAGACATCGACATGAGCGAGTTCACACCCTTTTCTTCCGCCGCCGGCGGCGCGCTGATCGGCCTCTCCGCCGTCATGCTGATGGCGCTGCTTGGCCGTATCGCCGGCATCAGCGGCATCATCGGCGGCCTGCTGCCCCCCTATGCAACCGGGTCCGTCGCGGCCGCAGAGCGGGGCTGGCGCCTGGCCTTCCTTGTCGGCATGATCGCCTCGCCGCTGGTGCTGCTGGCGGCAACCGGCAGCCTGCCCCAGATCGAGGTGCCCGTGTCGCTGCCGATGCTGGTGGCCGGTGGTCTGATCGCCGGTGTTGGCGTGTCCTATGCGAGCGGCTGCCCCTCCGGGCACGGCGTGTGCGGCATGGCGCGCTTCTCGAAGCGCTCGATCACCGCCACCTTGACCTTCATGGCGACCACGGCCGCCACCGTCTTCATCGTCCGCCACATCGCCGGAGCCTGACCGATGACCCGAATCCTTCCCGCCTTCCTCATCGGCCTTCTGTTCGGCACCGGCATCCTGCTGTCGGGCATGGCCAATCCGGCCAAGGTTCTGAACTTTTTCGACATCGCCGGAACCTTCGACCCCTCCCTCGCCTTCGTCATGGGCGCAGCGCTGATCGTCACGGTGATCGGCTACCGGCTGGTGATGGCCCGCCCGGCGCCGGTGCTTGCCGCCGGCTTCTCGCTGCCGGGCACCACCCGCCTCGACATGCGCCTGATCGGCGGCTCCGCGCTGTTCGGCATCGGCTGGGGCCTTGCCGGCTTCTGCCCGGGCGGCGTGGTGCCGGCACTCGGCCTCGGCCGCAGCGAGCCGTTCGTCTTCGCCGGCGCGATGGTGGCGGCGATCGCCGCGATCCGCCTCGTCGAAGCCTGGCGGGTACGGCAGCCGCAGACCGCCTGAGCCCGCCGGACACGGCCTTTCACGAAACGACATCGACACCGATGGAGCACGACACGATGACCGAGACGACCTATCCCATTGATCCGACGACCCGGCCGGAGGTCACCGCCTTCTTCGACCCGCAGACCAACACCATCTCCTATGTGGTCAAGGATCCGGCCTCCACGGCCTGCGCCGTCGTCGACAGCGTGATGGATATCGACTACGCCGCCGGCCGCATCTCCTTCGAATCCGCCGACCGGATCATCGACTTCGTCCGCGAGAACGGGCTGACGGTCGAGTGGCTGATCGAGACACATGTCCATGCCGACCATCTGTCCGGCGCCCCCTATATCCAGGGCAAGCTCGGCGGGCGCATCGGCATCGGCGAGAACATCAGGATCGTCCAGGACACGTTCGGCAAGGTGTTCAACGAGGGCACCGAGTTCCAGCGCGACGGCTCGCAGTTCGACCACCTGTTCCGCGACGGCGACACCTACACGGTCGGCGGCATGACCTGCTTCGCCATGCACACGCC
Organism: Stappia sp. TSB10GB4; assembly: GCF_900185745.1. Classification (NCBI taxonomy): domain Bacteria; kingdom Pseudomonadati; phylum Pseudomonadota; class Alphaproteobacteria; order Hyphomicrobiales; family Stappiaceae; genus Stappia; species Stappia sp. TSB10GB4. The sequence continues at coordinate 27,012 of NZ_FYAV01000049.1, forward strand.
CGGCCACACGCCGGCCTGCATGACCCATGTGATGGGCGATGCCGCCTTTGTCGGCGACACGCTGTTCATGCCCGACGGCGGTACGGCGCGGGCCGACTTCCCCGGCGGCGATGCGCATGAGCTTTTCCGGTCGATCCACAAGGTGCTGGCGCTGCCCGACGAGACCCGGCTGTTCATGTGCCACGACTACGGCCCGAACGGCCGCGAAATCCGCTGGGAAACCACGGTCGGCGAGGAGCGCAAGCACAATATCCATGCGCGCGACGGTGTGACGGAAGAGGAATTCGTCGCCATGCGGCAGGCGCGCGATGCGACCCTGGACATGCCGAAATTGATCATTCCCTCGATACAGGTCAACATGCGCGCCGGCAAGCTGCCCCCCAAGGACGAAAGCGGCCGGACCTTCCTGAAGGTGCCGGTCAACGGATTGTAAGGACAGGAAGAATGCAGAGCGCACGGGTCGACGACACCCTCACCGTATCGTTCCAGATCCAGCCGGAGGATGTCGCCGCGATCCGCGATGCGGGCTTCGTCGCCATCATCAACAACCGGCCGGACGGCGAGGTCGCCGACCAGCCGGCGGGCGAAGAAATCGCCCGCGCCGCCGCCGAGGCGGGCCTCGCCTATGCGGCGCTTCCGGTCTCGGGCCGCGAGGGCATCACGCCCGACACGATCCGCGGCTTTCAGGAGGTGCTGGAGGCCGCCGACGGTCCCGTCTTCGCCTTTTGCCGGACCGGCACGCGCTCGATCAACCTGTGGGCCCTGTCCCAGGCTGCCGATCGCGACCCGGCCGAACTGCTGCAACTGGCGGCGGAGGCCGGCTACGACCTGTCCGCCCTTGCCCCGGCCCTGCGCCAGATCGCCAGCCACGGCCTGCCCGGCTAAGGCCCACCGGCGCTGACGCCGGAGCCAGAGCCAGAGCCGGACGACAGGTGGGTCTCCCCGTGCGAGGGGACCGTCTCGACGCGCCGCGCGCTTGCGCGCGGCGTCCTTTTTCTTGCGACCTCTATTCCGGCCCGGACATGACCCGCCTTGCCTCCTATCTCCCGATCCTCGACTGGGGACGCAGCTACACTCGGCACACGGCGACCGACGATCTGATCGCCGCGCTGATCGTCACGATCATGCTGATCCCGCAGTCGCTCGCCTATGCGCTGCTGGCCGGCCTGCCGCCGGAAGTCGGCCTCTACGCCTCGATCCTGCCGCTGGTGGCCTATGCGCTGTTCGGCACCAGCCGGGCGCTCGCCGTCGGGCCGGTGGCGGTGGTGTCGCTGATGACCGCCTCGGCGGTGGGAGAACTCGCCGCCCAGGGCACGCCCGAATATCTCGGCGCGGCGATCGTGCTGGCTCTGCTGTCGGGCGCGATGCTGGTCGCGATGGGGCTGTTCCGCCTCGGCTTTCTCGCCAACCTCTTGAGCCATCCGGTGATTTCCGGCTTCATCACGGCGAGCGGACTGATCATCGCCGCCGGGCAGCTCAAGCATATTCTCGGGCTCGGCGGCTCCGGCAACACCTTGGTGGAGATCCTCGCCGGGCTCGCTTCCGAACTCGGCAATGTCAATCCCTACGCTCTCGCCATCGGCGTGCCGGTCACCGCCTTCCTGTTCTGGGTGCGCAGCGGGCTGAAACCGGCGCTGATCCGCGCCGGGCTGCGGCCACGGCTTGCCGACATCGTCGCCAAATCGGGCCCGGTCGCAGCCGTGGCGGCGACGACGCTGGCGGCCCATGTCTTCTCCCTCGGCGACAAGGGGGTGAAGCTGGTCGGCCACATTCCCGCCGGGCTGCCGACCCCGGCGCTTCCCTCGCTCGACCCGCATCTGTGGAGCCAGCTTCTGGTGCCGGCGCTGCTGATCTCGGTGATCGGCTTCGTCGAGTCCGTTTCCGTCGCCCAGACGCTGGCGGCCAAGAAGCGCCAGCGCATCGTCCCCGACCAGGAACTGATCGGCCTCGGCGCGGCCAACATCGCCTCCGGCCTGTCCGGCGGCTATCCGGTGACCGGCGGCTTCGCCCGCTCGGTGGTGAATTTCGACGCAGGCGCGGCAACCCCGGCCGCCGGCGCCTTCACCGCGGTCGGCATCGCGCTGGCCACCCTGTTCCTGACGCCGCTGATCGCCGACCTGCCGCAGGCGACGCTGGCGGCGACGATCATCGTGGCAGTGCTGTCGCTGGTCGACCTGAAGGCGCTCAGGCGGGTCTGGGCCTATTCGCGCAGCGACTTCGCGGCGATGGCGACCACCATTGCGGCAACGCTCGTCCTTGGCGTGGAAACCGGCGTCACCGTCGGTGTCGGCGTGTCGCTGGCGCTGCACCTTTATCGCAGCGCCCGGCCGCACATGGCGATCGTCGGCATCGTCCCGGGCACGGAGCATTTCCGAAACGTCAACCGGCACAAGGTGATCACCGGCGACACCGTGCTCACCTTGCGGGTCGACGAGAGCCTGTTCTTCGCCAACAGCCGCTTCCTGGAGGACCGGCTGACGGAGCTGGTGGCAGAACGGCCGAAGCTGCGCCATGTGGTGCTGATGTGCACGGCGGTGAACGAGATCGACGCCTCGGCGCTGGAGAGCCTGGAGGAGATCAGCCGGCGGCTGGAGGCCGCGGGGGTCGGCTTCCACCTGTCGGAGGTCAAGGGCCCGGTGATGGACCGGCTGCAGCGGACCGATTTCCTGACCCATCTCAACGGCAAGGTGTTCCTCACCCAATACGAGGCTTTTGCCGCGCTCGACCCGCGCACGACCCATATCGCGGAGGCACGCCAGCCGCGCAAGGCAACCAGAGCGGACTTCTGGATCGGCCCGGAAATCTGAGGCGGGAGGATGGGTGGCGGGACGATGGACGGCGACGCGCGGACAGGTGAGGGACACGATCCGGCAAGCGGGCTTGCCTGGCGTTTTCGCCCCGCGCCCGCCGGAGGCAGCGACTTGCTTGCCGTGGTCTTCTCGCAGGTGCGCGTGCCCCCCGGCCGCTTCGGGCTGGAGCGGTTCTTCTCCAACACCCGCCACGCCTGCCTGTTTCTCAACTGTCCGGACCCCACATGGTATCTCGGCTGCGAGACAGCGATCGACCGGGCGATCGATGCGGCGCTTGCGGCCTCCGGCGCGGCGCGGATCGTCCATTACGGGGCCTCGAAGGGCGCTTATGGTGCGCTCGTCACCGCGCTGCGGCGCGGCGACGGGCAGGTCTTCGCCTTCGGCCCGGAACTGCTACTCGGCCGGCCCGGCAGCCAGAGCGGCGCGGTGGTCCGGCCGGCGATGGCCACCGCCCCGGACCTGGCACCACGGCTGGCGCGGTGCGGCGAAGGACCGGAGCTGACGCTGATCTTCGGCATCTTCGACGCGACGGACGCGGCCGGCGCCGTGGCCCTGGCCGGGCAGGATCTGCCGGCGCGGGTCAAGGTGCTGCGGCTCCTCTCCTCCCATGCCAGCCACGACCATCTCTACACGCTCAACATCGCCCGCAAGCTGATCGCCGGCTTCTCCCGCGATCTCGGGACCCTGTGCGCCGAACGTGGGTTGATCGCCGAGGACGGCACCGCAGAGCTCGCCCGCTTTGCCGCCTTCGCCGGTCGCATGGCGGCGGAGGAGCACGATAGCCAGGACGCGGTGGGGGAGGCGCTTGCCGACCCTTACGCACGCGTCAATCCGGGCTATGGGCTGGCGGTGGGCCAGGCGCTCATCCGCCTCGGTGAGCGCGAGCAGGCGGCACATTGGCTTGCCGGGGTGCAGGAGAGGGTGGACGCGATGCCGGGAGCCGGCGCGCTGCCCAAGCGCTGGCGCAAGATGGTGTGGCAGGCACGGCTGGCGGCGGCCGACGCGACGACCCGCACGGCCCTGGCGGCGCAGGCGCGCGAGCGGTTTCCCGGCGAGGACTGGCCGGAGGCGGCTCCCTGGTGAGCCGGCGGCGGCCGCAAACCGTCAATGCCAGGCTGGGGCCGGGCTGGGGTGCCAGGTTTAAGTGCCAGGTTCAGTGCCAGGTTTCGGGCGGCGACACGGCCTGCCCCTGGGCGAAGCAAACGCCGAGTTCCCTCAGGATGTCGAGATGCCGGGCTTCCGTCACATATTCGGCGACGGTCGGCAGGCCGAGCGCCTCCGCAAGGCCGACGACCCCCGAAACCGCGGCCCGCTTGACCGGATCGCCGGCAAGGCCCGCCGTCAGCAGCCGGTCGATCTTGATGAAATCGAACGCATTGGCGCGCAACTGGGTGAAGGCGGCGAACCCACGGCCGAACTTGTCCAGCGTGATGCGGCAGCCGAGCGCGCGCAGGTCCGCCATCAGGTTCCACGCCTCCGGCTTCAGCCGCGACAGCGCCGTCTCCGGCACCTCGAAGACGAGCCGCTCCGAAAGACCCGGCGAGCGCCCCAACCGATCGAACAATTGGCGGGCGAAGACCGGACTGTGCAGGGTTTCCTCCGACAGGTCGATCGCGATCGGTAACCGGTGGCTCGTTCCCGCCTCGAGACGGGACAGCACGGCATTGACCACGAGCCGGTCGACCGCCCGCATCAGGCCGTGCCGTTCGGCAATGGCGCGGATCATCGAGGGTCCGTGCAACTCGCCGTCCTCGGTGGCAAGACGCGGCAGCACCTCCTGCATTGCCGGCAAGCCGCTGGCGAGATCGACGATGGCCATGACATTCAGCACGAAGCCGTTGCCGGCGATTGCCCGTTCGACCGCGAGCAGGTGACGGATCTCCACCTTCCTGTCGTCGCCGGGCTTCCTCATGCCGTCATGCACGACGATGCGATGGCCTCCGGCCGCCTTGGCCTGCATGCAGGCGAAGTCGGCCCATTGCAGCACCCGGCCGACGGTGACGGCCTGCCGCGCGCCCTCCTCGTCGCCAGCCGCGGGCACCGCCACGGTGGCGATGCCGATGCTGGCGCTGCTGCGGAAGCTCATGCCTTCCCAGTTCAGGCGGTATCCCTCGAACGTGGCCAGCAACCGGTTGCAGATCGCCTGAGCGGCAAGGGGCAGCATGCTGTCGATGATCAGGCCGAACTCGTCGCCGCCGATGCGCGCCACCTCGACGTCCTCGCCGGCCGATTGCTGTAGCAGCCGCGCGATATCCTGAAGAAAACGGTCGCCAGCGCCGTGTCCGGCCGTGTCGTTGACCAGCTTGAAGCCGTCGAGATCGATGAAGACGACGCTGAAGCCTTCGCTCCGGCGCGCCCGGAAGGCGGCAACGCGCTCCTCCAGCCCGGTTTCGAAGGCGCGGCGGTTGGCGATGCCGGTGAGATCGTCCTGCAGCGCCAGCCGCTCCAGCCGCTCCGACAGGCGACGGGTCTCGGTGACGTCGCGCAGGGTAACGACGACCGCGTCGATCTCGCCATCGCTGTTTCGGAAGGGTTCGAGGCGGGCGTCCATCACCACCGGAGAGCCGTCCGGCGCCGTCTCGTGGAAATCGTATTCCACCGCCTCGCCGGCAAGGCATCGGTCGAGCCAGGGGCGGACCTCGGCGGCGAACCGCGCCTCGCCGACAATCTCGATCAGCGACTCTCCGCGAAAGCTCTCGGCGGTACGGCCATGCCAGCGGGCATTGCTTTCGTTGGTGAGGATGTAGCGGTAATCGCGATCGACGATCGACAGGCGGTCCGACATCTGGGTGACGGCGCTCTCATAGAGCCGCAGCACCTCCTCCGCCGCCTTCAGATCGGTGATGTCGCGCCCATAGGCGGCAACCCCGAGCAAGTGACCCGCGGCATCATGCACCGGCTGGTAGCGCACGTGAAAGAAGCGGCGGCCCTGGCCGGGCACGTTGATCCAGTCCTGCAGCACCGTGGCGCAACCGGACAGGGCTTTTTCCAGGAACGGCGCGCGGCGCGGGAAGGCCGTGGCGCCGGCAATCTCCTGCACCGTGCGACCGATCGTCTGCTCGCGGCTGAGGCCGGCGATCATCACGTAAGGTTCGTTGGCCTCGCGGATGACATAGTCCGGCGTGCAGAAATAGATGGGATCCTGAGACGCAGCGATGATCGCGGCATGCAGCCCCTCAGCGGGCCATGCCAGGTCCGGCCTTGCCGCGTCATCCGATGTCATTCGGTCCGCCCCCGCAACATCGTTCCACTTTCGCAGAAGCCGTAGCGGCATGAAGCGGGATTTGCCACAACAAAGTCATGAAAAACGGCCATTCCCGGAGGAGATGATCAATACCGTGTCGGAGCCGCGTGGCGCGATCCGCAAGATAGTTAGGATTGACAATATGGATTGCCGAAAATGATTCGCAAGCCCCGGGCCCGCCTGTTGGCGTTGTCGCTCTGCGCCGGACTGACCGCCAAGCCTGCCCTGGCGGAATGCGGCAGCGCCTCCTGGTACGAACTGACCGGGCGCACCGCAAGCGGCACCCCCAACAATCCGGAAGCCCTGACTGCGGCACATCGCACCCTGCCCTTCGGCACGCGGGTGAAGGTCGAGAACCTCGCCAATGGCGAGACGGTGACGCTGACCATCGTCGACCGGGGACCCTTCGCGCGGGGCCGGGTGCTCGACGTCTCGCGGCGGGCGGCACGCGAGCTGAAATTCCTGCGTCGGGGAGTGACCAAGGTGCGGGTGACGGTGACCGGCAAGGCGACGCCCTCCTGCGGCTGAGACCGCACGCCGAAGGCTGCGGCCGGACGCCTGTCGGACGGGAGGCCGAAGCGGACGGGAAACTGGTCCTGACCGTGAGGAGGGAGGGGGAAACCCCACGGCCAGGACCGCCGCATCTCCTTGACGAAGACAGATCGATAGCAACAGGATTCGCCGCGGCTGCAAACCCGGAATCTTGCGTATCGCCGCTGTGCCCGTCGTGGCTGGCGAAGCGGTGGCCGCCGGTGGCGCCTCAGCCCGGCAGCGCAGGCCGGTCGCCGCCGCCGGCCGCCACCTCCCCCATCAGCCAGTCGCGGAACCGGGCAGCGACGGGGCGCAGCGAGCGGTCCTCCGGATAGACGAGGTGATAGGCGGAGGGCAGCCGCAGCACCGTGTCGAAGAGCTGCACCAGCCGTCCGGAGGCCAGTTCCTCGGAAACGAAGAAGCGCGGCACCAGGGCCGCGCCGAGATCGTTGGCGGCGGCTTCGGCCATCATCACGAACTGTTCGAAGCGCGGCCCCTGGAAGGCGAGTTCCGTCTCGACCCCGGCGCATTCGAACCACTGGCGCCAGGCGAGCGGCCGCGTCGACTGATGCAGCCGGGTGAGCGGCGCAAGATCCTGCGGCCGGCGGATCCGGTGGCGGGCGCGGAAGGCCGGCGAGGCGACCGCGATCACCTCCTCGCGGAACAGCGGCTCGGCAACGGCGCCCGCCCAGACCGGATCGCCGTAGTGGATCGCCACGTCGAACGGCTCCTTGGCAAAATCGAAAGGCCGCAGGCGCACCGTCACATTGAGGCTGGCGGTCGGATGGACGGCGATGAAGCCCGAGAGGCGCGGAGCCAGCCAGCGGGTGCCGAAGGAGGGCAGGGTGGCCAGGTTGAGCACGTCCTCGTTGCCCGCGAAGGACATGACCTGGCGGGTGGCGGCGGTCAGGCTTTCCAGCGCGCCGCGCACATCGTGCAGATAGAGCCTCCCGGCATCGGTGAGCACGATGCGCTGACGCACCCGCTTGAACAGTTCGACGCCGAGCCGGACCTCGAGATGGCGCACCTGCTTGGAGACGGCACCTTGAGTGAGATGCAACTCCTCCGCCGCGCGGGTGAAGCTGCCGTGCCGTGCCGCGCACTCGAAGGCGATCAGGCTGTCGACATGGGGAACGAAGCCGCGTTTCAAACCCTATTCCATCCGCTCATGAACTTGGGACAACATATCACTTTTCGCCGGGGGCGACAGACCGGACACTCGCGCCCGGACATTCACCCCTTTCGCGGGTCCGGCCGCCCAGAGCGGCGCGGGCCCTGATAACGAACGCACTCCGCCAGCAGCAGCGCCCGCAGGCGGATCGGAGGAGACCACAGCCATGACCGCACACGCATCCGTTCACAAGTCCGACCCGACCGGCGGCGGCCGCTTTTCCTGGGAAGACCCGTTCCTGCTGCGCGACCAGTTGAACGAGGACGAGATCCTGATCATGGAAACGGCCCGCGCCTATGCCCAGGACAAGCTGCAGCCGCGCGTGCTGGAGGCCTATGCGCAGGAGAAGACCGACCGCGAGATCTTCAACGAGATGGGCGAACTCGGCCTGCTCGGCATCACGCTGCCGGAAGACTATGGCTGCGCCAACGCCTCCTATGTCGCCTATGGCCTCGTCGCCCGCGAGATCGAGCGGGTCGATTCCGGCTACCGTTCGATGAACTCGGTGCAGTCGTCGCTGGTGATGTATCCGATCTATGCCTATGGCAGCGAGGAGCAGCGCAGGAAGTACCTGCCGAAGCTCGCCAGCGGCGAATTCGTCGGCTGCTTCGGCCTGACCGAGCCCGATGCCGGCTCCGACCCGGCCGGCATGCGCACCCGCGCCGAGAAGATCGACGGCGGCTACCGGCTGAAGGGCTCCAAGATGTGGATCTCCAACGCGCCGATCGCCGATGTCTTCGTCGTCTGGGCCAAGTCCGACGCCCATGACGGGGCGATCCGCGGCTTCGTGCTTGACAAGGGGATGAAAGGCCTTTCCGCGCCGAAGATCGGCGGCAAGCTCAGCTTGCGCGCCTCGATCACCGGCGAGATCGTCATGGACAATGTCGAAGTCGGCGAGGACGCGCTGCTGCCGAATGTTTCCGGCCTGAAGGGCCCGTTCGGCTGCCTCAACCGCGCCCGCTACGGGATTTCCTGGGGCGCGCTGGGTGCGGCCGAGGATTGCTGGCACCGGGCTCGAAACTACGGCCTGGAGCGCAAGCAGTTCAACAAGCCGCTGGCCCAGACCCAGCTCTTCCAGAAGAAGCTCGCCGACATGCAGACCGAGATCGCGCTCGGTCTGCAGGCCTCGTTGCGCGTCGGCCGCCTGTTCGACGAAGGCCGCGTGGCGCCGGAGATGATCTCCATCGTCAAGCGCAACAATTGCGGCAAGGCGCTGGACATCGCCCGCCAGGCCCGCGACATGCATGGCGGCAACGGCATCCAGGAGGAGTACCACGTGATGCGGCACGCCCAGAACCTGGAGACGGTGAACACCTACGAGGGCACGCATGACGTTCATGCGCTGATCCTAGGCCGCGCCCAGACCGGCCTGCAGGCGTTCTTCTGAGCAGGTGATGGAGGGCGGGGGCCCGCGGCCCCTGCCCCATTCCTCGTCACCGACCTGCCACGGCACAGGCTCGATCTCGGCGCGCCGTCGCACGAACGGATTGCACAACGACGCGTGGTGGTGGAAAACACCATGGTCTGATCCTGCAGGGTTCGCCTCACGCGCAGCTTGCACGGCCATTCTCTCCCCCGCCCGCGCGGCGGGCCCGCCTCCCACATGCGGGCCGCCTTTTGCCGCGCAGCCTTTCCGGAGCCTGCCATGACGCTCGCCAGCGGCCGCGAATTCCTGATGATCCCTGGGCCGACCACGGTGCCGGACGAAGTGCTCAGGGCGATGCACCGCCCGGCGATCGACATCTATACCGGCTCGCTTGTCGGCCTGACCGACAGCCTGCTCGCCGACCTGCCGAAGGTGTTCGGCACTACGGGCAAGGCCTTCCTTTATGCCGCCAACGGCCACGGCGCCTGGGAAGCGGCGCTGACCAACACGCTGTCGCGCGGCGACCGGGTGCTGGTGCTGGACTCCGGCCGCTTCGCCCGCGGCTGGGGCGAGATGGCGAAAATGTCCGGCCTCGAGATCGAGGTGCTGCCGGGCGACTGGCGCCGGGCCGTCGATCCGCTGGCGGTGACCGCGCGCCTTGCCGCGGATACCGCGCATGAAATCAAGGCGGTGCTGGTGGTGCAGGTGGACACGGCCTCGGGCGTGCTCAACGACATCGCCGCCCTGCGCAAGGCGATCGATGCGGCCGGCCATCCGGCGCTGTTCATGGTCGACACCATCGCCTCGCTCGGCTGCGTGCCCTACAAGATGGACGCGTGGGGCGTCGACGTGACCGTCACCGGCGCGCAGAAAGGGCTGATGACGCCGCCGGGCCTTGCCTTTGTCGGCGCCAATGCCAAGGCGCTCGCCGCGCATGAGACGGCAACCCTGAAGACCTTCTACTGGGACTGGACGTTCCGCCAGGGCAGCGAGCACTACCAGAAATATTGCGGCACGCCGCCGGAGCACCTGCTCTTCGCCTTCCGCCAGGCGCTCGACCTGCTGCTGGACGAAGGGCTGGACGCCGCCCATCACCGCCATGCGCTGCTGGCCGCGGCCGTGCGCGCCTGCGTCGCCAAATGGGCCGAAGGCGGGGCGATGGAGTTGAACATCCTGGAGGAGGCCCAGCGCTCCAACTCGGTCACCGTGGTGCTGACGCCGGGCTTCGATCCGGCCGTGCTGCGCCGCTGGTGCCAGCAGACCTGCAACGTCACCATCGGCGGCACGATCGGCGAGATCGCCGGCAAGGGCATCCGCATCGGCCATATGGGCCATGTCAACGCGCCGATGGTGCTGGGCACGCTCGGGACGCTGGAATTGGGGCTCAAGATGCTCGGCGTTCCGCACGGCGCGGGTGGCGTGCAGGCGGCACTGGAGCGCCTGGCGGCGGGGCTCGCCGAGCCCCGCTGAACCGGGTCCTGGGTTCGCTTAGAGCGCGCGGCCGATCTCCTCGACGATGGCCTCCGCCGCCGCCCGGCGGTTGGCGGCCATGATCACGGGCCGCGCGACCACCAAATAGTCGGCACCGGCGGCGATCGCATCGGCCGGGGTCATGATGCGCTTCTGGTCGCCGGCCTCGGACCCTGCCGGACGGATGCCAGGCGTCACGGTGACGAGGCGCGGGCCGACCACCGGGCGCAGCGAGGCGACCTCCAGCGGCGAGCAGACGATGCCGCCCATATTGGCCGCGCGGGCATCGGCAGCGCGCGCAATCACCAGATCCTCGACGCCGCCGGCATAACCGGCATCGTGCAGGTCGTCCTCGTCCATCGAGGTCAGTACGGTGACGCCGAGCAGGCAGACATCGCCGCCGGCCGCGGCAAGGCCGGCAACGGCCGCGCGCATCGCCTTGGGATAGGCGTGGATGGTGACGAAGCGCACGCCCATGCGGGCGATGTTCTCGACCGCCTTCATCACCGTGTTGTCGATGTCGAGAAGCTTCACGTCGAGAAAGATGCTGTGGCCCTCGCGGGCAAGCTCGGCGGCCAGTTCCAGGCCGCCGGCGAACTGAAGCTGCATGCCGATCTTGTAGGTGCCGACGGCACCCGCGGTCTCGCGCACGATGGCGCGTGCCTCCTCCACCGTCGGCACGTCAAGGCCGACCATCAGGCGGTCGCGGGCGCTCGCCGGCGCGAAAGGGGACGGGTCCTCGTCCAGCGGTAGGGCAGCGCTTTGCATCGGCAGGTCTCCGGAACGTTGCAAGTGTCGAAAATCCGTCTTACCCGTGCAGGGCGATCTTGACCAGATCGCGGCGCGGCGCGCGCAGGTATTTCATTGCGGCAAGCCTCCTGTTACAAGGCTTCGCTGCCGGCAGCAGGCCGGCGACAGAAGGACAGGGTCGCCCATGCGCACCGCGAAGATCTCGCGCAAGACGAAGGAAACCGACATTGCCGTCGAGATCGTCCTCGACGGGACCGGCGCCTATTCGGTGCAGACCGGGGTCGGCTTTCTCGACCACATGCTGGAGCAACTGTCCCGGCATTCGCTGATCGACATGACGATCCGCGCCAGCGGCGACACCCATATCGACTTTCATCACACGGCCGAGGATGTCGGCATCGCCCTCGGTCAGGCGCTGCGCCAGGCGCTCGGCGACATGACCGGCATCACCCGCTATGCCGACTGCCATCTGGCCATGGACGAGGCGCTGACGCGCTGCGCCCTCGACGTTTCGGGCCGGCCGTTCCTGGTGTGGGACGTCACCTTTCCGCGCGACAAGGTCGGCGACTTCGACACCGAGCTGTTCGAGGAGTTCTTCCGCGCCTTCGCGATGAATGCCGGCATCACGCTGCATATCGCCAACCTGACGGGCAGCAACTGCCACCACATCGCCGAGACCTGCTTCAAGGCGGTGGCGCGGTCGCTGCGCAAGGCGATCGAGCCGGACCCGCGACAGGCCGGCCGCGTGCCCTCGACCAAGGGCCAGCTCGGCGGCTGAGACCGCCGGACGGAGGGACAGATGACGATTCATATGGTGCTGATCCCGCCCGGTACCTCGCCCGAGACGATCGGCGAGGGTGCGGCCGAGCGCACCGTCTTCATCCCCGACCGCTTCAACTGGGCGGCGCTGGTCTTCACCCTGCCCTGGCTGCTGGTGAAGCGGCTGTGGCTGGTGCTGCTCGCCTATCTGCTGGTCGGCCTTGCCGCCGAACTCGCCTCGCGGTTTGTCGGCGGGTCGATGCCCGGCATTGCCACGGCGGCGCTGTCGATCCTCTTCGCCTTCGAGGCGAACGGGTTGTGGCGCTGGACGCTGGAGCGGCGCGGCTGGCAGTTCGTCGCGGCGATCGAGGCGCAGAACCGCGAGGAGGCGGAACGGCGCTTCTTCGCAAGGCTTGCCGCCCACCAGGCGCAGGCAGACGCCGCCGGCACCACGCCGAAGCCCGAGACCCCGCCGCCGCATCGCCCTGGCTACCCGGTGCCGCGCATCGGCGCGGAGCGGGTCGTCGGCCTGAGCCTTGCCCCGCATCAAGGCTGACATCCGGCACACCGCGCCGCCCCTGCCACCTTCCCGCATCGCCTGACGGATTGAACCCATGCTGATCGCCATCATCGACTACGGCTCCGGCAACCTGCGCTCGGCCGAAAAGGCCTTCGAGCGGGCCGCCCATGCCCATGGCCATGGCGCCAGCGTGCGGGTGACGGCCGACCCGGACGTGGTGGCGCGGGCCGACCGGATCGTGCTGCCGGGCGTCGGCGCCTTTGCCGACTGCCGGCGCGGCATCCGCGCGGTCGACGGCATGGAGGCCGCCCTCGTCGAGGCGGTCGAGGCGAAGGGGCGCCCCTTTCTCGGCATCTGCGTCGGCATGCAATTGATGGCGAGCCGCGGCCTGGAGTTCGAGAAAAGCGAAGGCTTCGGCTGGATTCCCGGCGACGTCACCGCGATCACGCCGGACGATCCGGCACTGAAGATCCCGCATATGGGCTGGAACACGATCCGCAAGCTTGCCGATCACCCGCTGCTTGCCGGCATCGAAACGGGCGAGACGGGCCTGCACGCCTATTTCGTCCACTCCTTCCACCTGAAGGCGGCGGACCCGGCGCATGTCATCGCCACCGCCGACTATGGCGGGCCGATCACCGCGATCGTCGGACGCGACACGATGGTGGGCACCCAGTTCCACCCGGAAAAGAGCCAGCGGCTCGGCCTTGCGCTGATCGCCAATTTCATCGAGTGGGCGCCGTAAGCGGCACCTGCGACGAGACGGAACACCTATCATGCCCATCCTGTTTCCCGCCATCGACCTGAAGGGCGGCCAATGCGTCCGCCTGAAGCTCGGCGACATGGCGCAGGCCACCGTCTTCAACGACGACCCGGCCGCCCAGGCCCTCAGCTTCCAGACGCAGGGCTTCCGCTACCTGCATGTGGTCGACCTCGACGGCGCCTTCGCCGGCGAGAGCCGCAACGGCGCGGCGGTCGACGCCATCCTGCAAGCAACGACCAATCCGGTGCAGCTTGGCGGCGGCATCCGCAGCCTTGCGCATGTGGAAGCCTGGCTCGCCAAGGGCATCGCCCGGGTGATCCTCGGCACGGTGGCGGTGCGCGATCCCGATCTCGTCAAGGCCGCCTGCAAGGCGTTTCCGGGCCGGGTCGCCGTCGGCATCGACGCGCGCGGCGGCAAGGTGGCGGTCGAGGGCTGGGCGGAGACCTCGGAGCTCTCAGCCATCGATCTCGCCCGCCGCTTCGAGGACGCCGGCGTTGCCGCGATCATCTATACCGACATCGACCGCGACGGCGTGCTTGCCGGCATCAACTGGGACGGCACGCTGGAACTGGCCGGCGCCACCTCGATCCCGGTGATCGCCTCGGGCGGCCTTGCCTCCATCGAGGACGTGAAGCGGCTCGCCGCCCCCGACTGCGCCGTGCTGGAAGGCGCGATCTCAGGCCGGGCGCTCTATGACGGGCGGCTCGATCCGGCCGAGGCCTTGAAGATCCTTGCCGCAGGGTAAGATGCTAGTCGTCGCCGCCCTTGCGCTCTTTCCCGGCTTTGCAGCACGGGTCAGGACCTGTATGCTGCGACCGCGAAATACGTCGGGTAATCGCCTAATATGTTGAAAGCACGTGTCATTCCCTGTCTGGACGTCAAGGACGGCCGCGTCGTCAAGGGCGTGAACTTCGTCAATCTGGTCGATGCCGGCGATCCGGTGGAGGCCGCGAAGGCCTATGATGCGGCCGGCGCGGACGAACTCTGCTTCCTCGACATCACTGCAAGCCACGAGAACCGCGACACGATCTTCGACGTGGTCCGGCGGACGGCGGAGGCCTGTTTCATGCCGCTGACCGTCGGCGGCGGCGTGCGCCGGGTCGAGGACATCCGCAAGCTGCTGGTGGCCGGCGCCGACAAGGTGTCGATCAACACGGCGGCGGTGAAGAACCCCGATTTCATCCGCGAGGCGGCGGAAAAGTTCGGCGCCCAGTGCATTGTCGTGTCCATCGACGCCAAGCAGGTCAACGCGCCCGGCGAAGCGGAACGCTTCGAGATCTTCACCCATGGCGGGCGCGAGGCGACCGGCATCGACGCCGTCGACTTCGCCCGCAAGGCGGTGGCGCTGGGCGCCGGCGAGTTGCTCGTCACCTCGATGGACCGCGACGGCACCCGCACGGGCTTCAATCTGGCACTGACCCGCGCCATCGCCGATGCGGTGCCGGTGCCGGTGATCGCTTCCGGCGGCGTCGGCACTCTCGACCACCTGGTCGAGGGCGTGCGCGACGGCCACGCGACGGCGGTGCTCGCCGCCTCGATCTTCCATTTCGGAACCCACACCATCCGCGAAGCCAAGGAACACATGGCCCGGGCCGGCATTCCCATGCGGCTCGACGCGGCCTGACACCAGGGCCCGCCCCGACGCGCAGAAAACAGCCGGCAGGGGCGCGAAGCCGCAGGAGATGTCCGACCAATGACCGGCTTCACACTGACCGACCTTGACCGCATCATCGCGGCGCGGGCGCAAAGCGACGACGAGAGCTCCTACACCCGCAAGCTGATCGGCAAGGGGCCGGCGAAGATCGCCCAGAAAGTGGGCGAGGAGGCAGTTGAGACGGCGATCGCGGCGGTGGCAGGCGATGCGCGGGAGCTGACCGGCGAGGCCGCCGATCTGCTCTACCACCTGCTCGTCCTGCTCAAGGTGCGCGACGTGCCGCTTGCGGACGTGATGGCGGAGCTGGAACGCCGCACGGCACAGACGGGTCTTGCGGAGAAGGCATCGCGGCGGCCCGGCTGACAACCGGCCTTGCGACGGACTGCCCGGCACGGCCCACGCGACCGTTTCCGGGTCTTGCGAGCGAACGGCCGGGCATCCGGCAGGAGCGAGGATTGCATGGTCGCCATGGAGCACAGCCTCAACAGGTTCACCGAGGACGATCTGTCGCCGTACCGGGTCTTTACCGAGGCGGAGTGGGCGAAACTCAGGGCCGACACGCCGATGACGCTGACGGCGGCGGAGGTGCGCCGGCTGCAGTCGCTCAACGATCCGGTGTCCATCGCCCAGGTGGAATCGATCCTGCTGCCGCTGTCGCGGCTGCTCGCCTATTATGTCGAGGCGACGCAGCAGTTGCACCGCGCGACCACGCGCTTTCTCGGCAGCAACGACGTCAAGAACCCGTTCGTCATCGGCATCGCCGGCTCGGTGGCGGTCGGCAAGTCGACGACGGCGCGCCTGCTGCAGGCGCTGCTGGCGCGCTGGCCGGCGAGCCCGAAGGTCGACCTCGTCACCACCGACGGCTTCCTCTATCCCAACGCGGTGCTGGAGGCGGAGGGCCTGATGCGGCGCAAGGGCTTTCCCGAAAGCTACGACCGGGCAACGCTGCTGAAATTCCTGTCGGACCTCAAGGCCGGGCGGCGGCATGTGCGCGCGCCGGTCTATTCCCACTTCTATTACGACGTGATGCCGGGGCAGTTCGTCACGGTCGACCGGCCGGACATCCTGATCCTCGAGGGGCTCAACGTGCTGCAGACGACCAACCTGCCGCGCGACGGCAAGGAGGTGCCCTTCGTCTCGGATTTCTTCGACTTCTCGATCTATATCGACGCCGACGAAGACGTGCTGCACGACTGGTACGTGTCGCGTTTCATGCGGCTGCGCGAGACCGCCTTCCGCGATCCCGGCTCCTATTTCAACAAGTATTCAAAGGTCGGCGACGACGAGGCGCTGGCGATCGCCGAAGGGCTGTGGAACGAGATCAACCTGGTCAACCTGCAGGAAAACATCCTGCCGACCCGGCCGCGCGCCGACCTGATCCTGCGCAAGGCCGAGACCCACGCGATCAACGAGGTGCGCCTGCGCAAGCTGTAGTGGCGATCACGCCCCCCAGTTAATGGCTTATTAACCAAACAGATCAACCCTACTGCTATGATGTAGAGGGGCCTCTCATGGACGCGACGTACAACCTAAATGGCGGCTTCAAGCCCACGGTCAAGCGCTTCGCAGACTTGGACGGGCCTGACTTCTTTCCAACGCCCGCTTGGGCGACTCATGCACTCATTGATAACGAGGCTTTCTCTGGTGAGATTTGGGAGTGCGCATGCGGTAATGGTGCAATGTCCGATGTTTTAGAAACAACCGGAAACCCAGTATATAGCTCAGATTTATTTGACCGAGGCTACGGAGAGCCAAATGTAGATTTCAAAATCTCTCAAAGGAAATCTGAAAACATAATCACTAACCCCCCATACAATAGCGCCGAAGAATTTGTTCATCAAGGACTTAAACTTGCAAAAAATAAATTTGCTCTACTCTTGAGATTGGCTTTCTTGGAGGGAGCTAACCGAGCTAAGACGATATTCGACAGTTCGCCCCCTTCGCGAGTATGGGTGTTCAGCGAGCGGATCACCTTTTATCCCGCAGGCGCCGTACAGAAAGGCACAGGAACAACCGCGTACGCTTGGTTTGTGTGGGACATAAACTCAGCAAAAAAAACTGAGCTTAGATGGCTTAAGCCAGGTTACAAGCGTCGCTATAGCTAGAGATTAGACTGCAAGAATGCCAAGCCGGCGGGCGATATTTTAAGCCCGCCCTTAACATGAACAAGCAACCCCTCTTTGAGGTAATTCCCCTCCGTATTATAGTGACTTTTAATATTCCTTACTCTCTGCTCCCATTTCTCTTCCCCGGCCCGACTATAGGACGGCGACCTATCAAATTTTGTCAATTGAATAAATTTTGGTATTTTTTGAATAAGTTCTTGAATCGACAACTGCCCAGAGGGCTCTTGAGATAAAATATGCAGAATTACAAAAGATAATTCTTGCTCTGTTGTCCTACCGTGGTGATCCGGCACGCTCAGCTCCCCAGTTAAGGCCACCTTGTGTACCAGCTTAGGTAACAAGCGAGAGCGAGGTCAATACTTCTGATCCACCAATATGGTATGTACAGGCTCCCTCAGGCCGGCTTCATGCCGTTGCGGGCAAGCACTTCGCCGGCGAGATAGAGCGAGCCGCAGATCAGGATGCGCGGCGGCACAGTGTCACCGGCGGCGCGCTCCCGCACATGGGCGAGTGCTGCGACAAGCGAGGCATGGGCGTCGGCCGCAAGGCCCGCCTCCCGTGCCGATCCGGCAAGGCAGGCGGGATCGCGGCCGGCATCGGTGGTGGTCAGCGGGACGCAGGCGACCTCGCGCACAAGACCGGCAAAGGGGCGAAAGAAGCCGACCGGATCCTTGGTCTTCAACATGCCGGAAACGAGATAGAGCGGCCTTGGGCGGCGCTCCTCCTGCTCCGCCATCACCTCGGCGATGGTGATGCCGGCGCCGGGATTGTGACCACCGTCGAGCCAGAGTTCGCTGCCGGGCGGGCAGAGATCCAGCAGCGGACCTTCCGTCAGCGGCTGCATGCGGCCCGGCCAGTCGACCGACAGGAGCCCGGCCTCGATGGCCTCGACCGCCGGCAGACGGCCGGCCGCACGCAGCGAGGCGATGGCCATGGCCGCGTTGACGATCTGGTGGCGGCCGAACAGGCGCGGCAAGGGCAGGTCCATCAGCCCCTCCTCGTCCTGATAGACGAGGCGGCCGTTTTCCTCGAAGGCGGTGAAATCCTGCCCGAACACCTGGAGCGGCGCGCCAAGACGGGCAGCGACCCGCTCGATCACCGCCATCGCCTCGTCGGGCTGCGGCGCGATCACCGCCGGGCAGCCGCGCTTGAGAATCCCGGCCTTTTCCGCCGCAATGTCGGTCAGCCGCTCGCCCAGATAGCGCTCATGATCCATCGACAGCGGCGTGATGGTGGCGGCGAGCGGCGCGTCGACCACATTGGTCGCGTCGAGCCGGCCGCCGAGACCGACCTCCAGCAGCAGCACGTCCGCCGGCTCCTCGGCAAAGAGCAGCAGGGCGGCGGCGGTGGTGACCTCGAAGAAGGTGATCTCCGCGCCGGCGTTGGCCTGTTCGCAGACGTCGAGCGCCTCGATCAGCCGCGCGTCGGTGACGAGACGTCCGGCAAGGCGGATGCGCTCGTTGAAGGCGACGAGATGCGGCGAGGTGTAGACATGCACCTTCAGCCCGGCAGCTTCCAGGATCGCCCGCATGAAGGCTGTGGTGGAGCCCTTGCCATTGGTGCCGGCGATGTGGACGAGCGGCGGCAGCCGGTCCTGCGGCCGGCCAAGCGCGCCCAGCAGGCGCTCCATGCGGCCGAGCGACAGGTCGATCTCGCGCGGATGCAGCGCAAGCAATCGGTCGAGGATCGCGGTTACCTGGTCCATTGTCCGCCCGTCCCGCCGCGCTGGAAGCGCGCCTGCAGCAGCCTTCATGGTTAGGGGAACTTCCGGGGACGCGGCAAGCCTGGCAGCGTCCGCCGGTGTCGTGCCTGCGACAGCGCGGCCGGCTAGTGGCTTTCGCCGCCGCTGTCACCGCCCGAGGAACTGTCGCCGCCATGGGCGAATTCCGGCGAAACCTCGGCTGCACTGTCCGAACCCGGCAGCATCTTCAGTTCCTCCTCGTCCGGCAGGCTGACCTCGGCCTTCATCAGGATCGAGCAGACCCGGGCGATGGTCTCGGGCAGCTTGTGGCGATGCACCACCATGTCGACCATGCCGTGATCGAGAAGGTATTCGGAGCGCTGGAACCCGTCAGGCAGCTTCTCGCGGATGGTCTGCTCGATGACGCGCGGCCCGGCGAAGCCGATCAGCGCCCCCGGCTCGGCCATGTGGACGTCGCCAAGCATCGCGTAAGAGGCGGTGACGCCGCCTGTCGTCGGATTGGTGAACACCACCACATAGGGCAGGCCCGCCTCGCGCAGCATCTGCACGCCGACGGTGGTGCGTGGCATCTGCATCAGGGAGAGGATGCCTTCCTGCATCCGCGCGCCGCCCGAGGCGACGAAGAGCACGAAGGGCGTCTTGCGCGCGACAGCCGTCTGCATGCCGGTCAGCACCGCCTCGCCGGCGGCCATGCCGAGCGAGCCGCCCATGAAGGCGAAGTCCTGCACGGCGGCGGTCATGTCCATGCCGCGCAGCTTGCCGGTCGCCACCGTCACGGCATCGTCCAGACCGGTCTTGGCGCGGGCATCGCGCAGGCGGTCGGTGTAGCGCTTCTCGTCGCGGAACTTCAACGGATCGGCGGCGACCTCCGGCGTCGCCACCTTCTCGAAGATGCCGCCGTCGAAGAACAGTTCGAGCCGGCGACTGCCAGAAATCCGCATGTGGTGACCGGAATTGGGCACCACCCATTGATTGGCCTCAAGATCGCGGTGGAAGACCATCTCGCCGGTCTCCGGGCACTTGATCCAGAGGTTCTCCGGCACGTCCCGCTTCTGCAGCAGGCCGCGAATCTTCGGGCGAACGACGTTGTTGATCCAGTTCAAGGCAGATACCGTCCGTTGTCTTGCATGTTCCCGGCCGTCATTGGCTTTCCGGCCGTCCTTGGCCGCTGCGGCTCAGCCGCGAGCCCGGGCGACGCCGCCGGCAAGCGCCCGCACCACCTCCGCCACCGCCTCGACGGTGGCCGGCGTTGCCCGGCCCTCGCCATCAAGGCTGTTGCGCACCGCTTCCACCAGCACCGAGCCGACGACGACGCCATCGGCGTCGCGGCCGATCACCTCGGCATCCTCCGCCGTCTTGACGCCGAAGCCGACCGCCACGGGCAGCGCGGTGTGGCGCTTGATGCGGCGGACCGCTTCGGTGACCCGGTCGCGGTTAGCGATGGTGGCGCCGGTGATGCCGGTCACCGATACGTAATAGACGAAACCGGACGTGTTGGCGAGAACGGCGGGAAGCCGCTTGTCATCGGTCGTCGGCGTCGTCAGGCGGATGAAGTTGAGCCCGGCGGCCATCGCCGGCAGGCAGAGCTCATCGTCGGCCTCCGGCGGGATATCGACGATGATCAGCCCGTCGACGCCGGCCTCGACCGCCGTTTTGACGAAAACCGCGGGATCGCGCACGTAGATCGGGTTGTAATATCCCATCAGCACGATGGGTGTGTCCTGGTCGTGGCGGCGGAAGGCGCGCACCATGTCCAGCGTCTTGTCCATGGTCTGGCCGGCGGCGAGCGCGCGCTGGTTGGCGAGCTGCACCGGGATGCCTTCGGCCATCGGATCGGAGAAGGGCATGCCGAGCTCGATGACGTCGGCGCCTGCGGCCGGCAGCGCATCGAGGATCGCCTGCGAGGTGGCAAGGTCCGGATCGCCGGCGGTGACGAAGGTCACCAGCGCCGGGCGGTTCGCCGCCTGCAATGCCGCAAAGCGGCGGTCGATCCGCGTGTCACTCATCTGCCCGGTCCCACCCTGTCATTGTCCTGCCGGTGTCGTCCGGCCCCCAGGGCCGGCCGGTCGCGGCTGTCGCGGGCCAGTCCTGCCCGCGAAAGCCAGTGGGGATGTAGGGGGCAGACAGGCCCCCTGTCAATCGGCGAAGCGGCCCCTGAGGCCGCCGCGCCGCCGACATCAGAGCCGGCCGGTCAGCGCCGCGTCGAAGATCGAGGCGGCACCCTCGAGCGTCAACTCGATCGGGTTGCCGCCGGCGGTCGGATCGACAATGGCCATCTCGGCGATCTTCGCGGCCTTGGCGCCGTCGACCTTCAGCCCTTCCAGCGTATGCGGCACGTCGAGCGCGGTGCGCAGGTCGAGCACCGCCTGCAGGAACCCGTCGAAACCGCCGGAGATGCCGAGATAGCCGGCGAGCCGGTCGATCTTGGTCTCGATGGCCGCGCGGTTGAACACCAGCACATAGGGCATGAAGACCGCGTTGGTCATGCCGTGATGGGTGTCGTAGAGCGCGCCGACCGGATGGGAGAGCGCGTGGATGGCACCAAGGCCCTTCTGGAAGGCGACCGCGCCCATGGCGGCGGCCGACATCATGTGACCGCGGGCGACGAGATCGTCCGGCACCTCGGCGACGCGCTTCAGGTTCTCGAAAACGAGGCGCATGCCCTCGACCGCGATGCCGTCGCCCATCGGATGGTAGAAGGTGGAGGAATAGGCCTCCAGGCAGTGGGCGAGGGCGTCCATGCCGGTGCCGACGGTGAAATAGCGCGGCATGCCGACGGTCAGCTCCGGATCGCAGATGACGATGCCGGGCAGCATCTTCGGGTGGAAGATGACCTTCTTGGTGTGGGTTTCCTCGTTGGTGATGACGCCGGCGCGGCCGACCTCCGAGCCGGTTCCGGCCGTGGTCGGCACGGCGAGGATCGGCGCGATGCCGTCCGGATCGGCGCGGGTCCACCAGTCGCCGATGTCCTCGAAGTCCCACATCGGCCGGGTCTGGCCGGCCATGAAGGCGATGACCTTGCCGGCATCAAGACCGGAGCCGCCGCCGAAAGCGATGACGCCGTCATGGCCGCCGGCGCGATAGGCGGCAACGCCCGCCTCGACGTTCGATGCGGTCGGGTTCGGCTTGATGTCGCTGAAGATGTCCGGCTCCAGGCCGGCCTGGCGCAGCAGCTCCAGCGCGTTGGCGGTCATCGGCAGGCGGGCAAGGCCCGGATCGGTGACCAGCAGCGGGCGCTTCATGCCGAGCAGGGCGGCGCATTGGCCGAGCTCGCTGATGCGGCCGGCGCCAAAACGGACGGAGGTCGGATAGTTCCAGTTGACGGACGGGGTGGTGGTCATGCCTTGGATCCTGAGAGGAAGAAGCGCGAAACGGAGATGTCTGCGCGCCCTTACGAGCGGGCGCGCAGGTGGAAGGACTTCGGCCGGGTCAGCGACAGGTAGCCGATCTCCGACAGGGCGGCGCCCTTGCCGGTATCCTTGACGCCGGTCCACACCAGCGCCGGGTCGAGATAGTCGCAGCGGTTCATGAAGACCGTGCCGGTCTCCACCCGGTCGCCGATGGCGATGGCGGCCTCCTCGTCGGCGGTCCAGATCGAAGCGGTCAGGCCGTAGGGGCTGTCGTTCATCAGGGCGATCGCCTCCTCGTCGGAGCGCACCTTCATCACGCCGACGACCGGGCCGAAGCTCTCCTCGCGCATCACCGACATCTGGTGATCGACATCGACCAGCACCTGCGGCATCAGGTAGGGCGTGCCTTCCTTGTCCTGCGGGAAGCTTGCCCGGTCGACCAAGGCCTTCGCGCCCTTGCGCAGGGCCTCGGCGGTCTGCTCGCGCACATGGGCGGCAAAGCGCGCCTGCGCCATCGGCCCGAGCGTCGTCGCCGCATCGAGCGGATTGCCAAGCGTGTAGGCGGAGGCGGCCGCCGCCAGACCCTCGACCACCGCGTCATAGTGCGTCTCATGCACATAGACGCGCTCGATGCCGCAGCAGCACTGGCCGGAATTATAGAAGGCGCCATCGGCGAGGTTCTCGACCGCGAAGGCGACATCGGCGTCCGCGCGGACATAGGCCGGGTCCTTGCCGCCGAGCTCGAGGCCGAGCGTGGCGAAGGTGCCGGCCGCCGCCTTCTCGATGGCGCGCCCGCCGGCGACCGAACCGGTGAAGTTGATATGGTCGATGCGGCCCGACCCGAGCAGCGCCTCGGTCTGACCGTGGTTCAGCACGATGTTGCGGAAGACGCCCTTGGGCAGACCAGCCGCCTTGAATGCCTTGTCGAGCCGCTCGCCGACCAACAGCGTCTGCGCCGCGTGCTTGAGGATCACCACATTGCCGGCGATCAGCGCCGGGACGATGGTGTTGATCGCCGTCATGAACGGATAGTTCCACGGCGCGATGACCATGACGATGCCGAGCGGTTCGGGCCGCACATAGCGGGTGAAGCCCGGTCGGTCGGTATGGTGGCGGGGCCGCAGCGCCTCCTCGGCGATCTTGACCATATAGTCGGTCCGCTCGCGCGTACCGCCCTTCTCGCCGCCATAGCGTACCGGCCGGCCCATCTGCCAGGCGAGTTCCGGCACGATCTCGTCGTTCATCGCCTCAAGCGCGGCGACGGCGGCAAGCACTGCGGCGCAGCGCTCGGAAATCGGAGTGGCGGCCCAGCCAGCCTGCGCGGCGCGGGCCTCGGCCACCGCCTTGTCGATCTCGGCGGCACTCGCCACGGGGCGCTCCGCATAGACGGACCCGTCGACAGGGGAAATCAGCTTCACTGTTTCAGACATGACCTCGGCTTTCATTTAGCACGCTAGAGTCTTTACGTGTCCCGCCTCGCCATAGGCGAGGATGGCCCGGTCGCGAGTGACGATGGTTAGGTCGTATTCGCGCGCCGTGGCAATGAGGATCCGGTCCATGGGATCGTTGTGAACCGGTGTTGGCAGAAAGGAAGAGGCGACCAGGATGTCGGGGGTCACCGCCTCCACCTCAAGATCGGCTGCCTCCACGAAGTCGTTGAACCACCGCAATGGCGGCTTGACGGACGCCAGCCGCCCCTTGGCGACGAGCACACCGAGTTCCCAGGCCGACATCGCGGACAGACTGACCGGCGAGCCGGTATCCAGCATCGCCAGAGCGTCCTCCGCGATCGGATCTCCCTGAGAGATCCAGATCATTGCGCAGGTGTCGAGCAGGAACCGCTCAGCCATCGGCATAAACCCCCGCCCAGTCCGGATCGGCCGGCATGGTGAGGTCGGCCCCCTCGGCAACGGTCAGCGTGCCCTTCATGCAACCATAGAGCCGTCCCGCGCGGCGCGGCGACGCAGCCGGCGCCGACGGCACAGGCGGCCGCCCCCGGCGAAACGTGAGGCGCTCCCTCGCCAGATCGACATTCGCGGTGACATAGCCTGCGTCCAACCACACTTTTGTGATAACACTGTTACTCGGATTGTTGCTCCACCAAGCGCGATGCCGGCGAGCGGAGGCGGGCAACCGGTCATCGATGAGCTTCTCGATCTCCGCGAATGTCATAGGAACCTGCTCAATATTTCTGGTCTTCAGATAGGCTCCAAGAGGATCGTACTTGCGCATTGCAACCTCCGTGATCGTTGCCGGACTGCCCGGACGGCTTCACGCTACCTCCAATCCAAAAGTGTTGCAACAGTACCTTTTGTTACTTTCCTAAGCGCGCTCGAAACCGCGGGCGAGTTCGTAGTCGGTCACCACGCGGTCGAATTCCTCCTGCTCCCATTCCGCCGCACGGACGTAATGGTCGATCACCGCATCGCCGAAGGCCTCGCGCAGCATCTTCGACTTGCGCAGGGTCTCCGTCGCCGCCCTCAGCGTGCGCGGCACCTCCTTCAGCCGGCGCGACTGGTAGAGGTCGCCGGTCACCGGCGCCTCGAGCTCCAGTTTCTCCTCGATGCCCCGGATACCCGCCGCAAGCTGCGCGGCCAGAGCCAGATAGGGGTTGAGGTCCGAGCCGCCGATGCGGCACTCGACGCGCACGCCCCTGGTGCCCTCGCCGCAGAGCCGGAAGCCGGCGGTGCGGTTGTCGATGGACCAGGCGGTCTTGGTCGGCGCGAAGGTGCCCTTCTGGAAGCGCTTGTAGCTGTTCACATAGGGCGCCAGGAACCAGGTGTAGTCCGGTGCATAGCGGATCAGGCCGGCCATGTAGTGACGCATCAGTTGCGACATGCCATGCGGCGCGTCCGCATCGAAGAAGGCACTGGTGCCGTCCGTCTTCCACAGCGACTGATGGACATGGGCGGAAGAGCCGACGCGGGCATGATGCCATTTCGGCATGAAGGTGACCGCGCGGCCATGCTGCCAGGCGATCTCCTTGGTGGCGTGCTTGGCAATGGTATGGTGGTCGGCGCAGGCGAGCGGATCCGCGTAGCGGATGTTCAGCTCCTCCTGCCCGGCCTCGGCCTCGCCCTTGGAGTTCTCCACCGGGATGCCCGCGGCATAGAGATGATTGCGGATCGGCCGCATCACCTCCTCTTCCTTGGTGGTCTGGAGGATGTGGTAGTCCTCGTTATAGGCGGAGATCGGCTGCAGATCGCGGAAGCCCGAGCGGCGGATGTCGTCGAAGCTCTTCTCGAACAGGAAGAACTCCAGCTCGGTCGCCATCTTGGCCTCGAGGCCCAAGGCCTCGAGACGGGCGATCTGCCCCTTGAGCAGCGCCCGCGGCGAGTGCGGCACCGCCTCGTGATGATGGTCGAGCAGGTCGCACAGCACCATCGCCGTGCCATCCAGCCAGGGCACGGGGCGCAGGGTCGAAAGGTCGGGCTTCATGACATAGTCGCCATAGCCGCCGGCCCAGCTCGTCGCGGCATAGCCCTCGACCGTGTACATCTCGAGATCCGTCGCCAGCAGGTAATTGCAGCAATGGGTCTCCTCGAAGGAGTGGTCGATGAAGTTACGCGCATGGAAGCGCTTGCCCATCAGACGGCCCTGCATGTCAACGGCGCAGACCAGCACGGTGTCGATGGTGCCGTCGGCGACGGCAGCCTTGAGAGCGTCAAAAGTGAGATTGCCAGCCATTGGAACCATCATTGTCGGTTAAGCGGGGCGAAAGCGCGTGTGAAACGAAAAGGCGACCGGGGCGGCAGCCGCCGCCCCGGTCGGTCGGCATCAGGTGTAGCGGTAAGGCCGCCCGGCCTTCTGCATGTCGGCATTGTACTTCTTGAAGATCTCGACGACCTTGGCCTTGGTCGCGGACTCGGCGGCGATCTCGTCCCAGAACTTGACGGCGGCGTCCTCGACCGTCGCCCATTCGGCGTCCGGGATCGAGGTGAGTTCCATCTTGGTTCCGTGAACGCGAAGGCTTGCCTCACCGCCCCAGTACCACCACTGGCGATAGTAGTGGGACGCATCCATGGCCAGTTGCAACATGGTCTTGAGATGGTCGGGCAGTTCGTTCCAGCGGTCCATGTTGGCGAAGAACGACCCGGCCCAGGCGCCGGAGATGTTGTTGGTGAGGAAATAGTTGGTCACGTCGGCCCAGCCGACCGTGTAGTCTTCGGTGATGCCCGACCAGGCGACGCCGTCGAGCTCGCCGGTCTGCATCGCGACCTCGATGTCCTCCCAGGGCAGGGTCATCGGCACGACGCCAAACTGGGCGAGGAAGCGGCCGGCGGTCGGGAAGGTGAAGACGCGCTTGCCCCTCAGGTCCGCAAGGCTGCGGATCGGGTCCTTGGTGGCGAAGTGGCACGGATCCCAGGCGCCGGCGGAGATGTGCTTGACGCCGACCTTGGCGTATTCCTCCTCCCAGATCTCCTTCAGGCCGTACTGGTTGAACAGCACCGGCACGTCCAGCGAGTAGCGGCTGGCGAAGGGGAAATAGCCGCCGAATACGGTCACTTCCGTCGGCGAGGCCATGGAATCGTCATCCGACTGCACCGCGTCGATGGTGCCGCGCTGCATGGCACGGAACAGCTCTCCGGTCGGCACGAGCTGGTCGGCGAAGAACAGCTCGATCTCCATCTGGCCGTTGGCCGCCTGGTTGAAGGCGTCGATATGCGGCTTGATGACATGCTCGGCGAGCGCCGCGCCGGCATAGGTCTGCAGGCGCCACTTGATCGGTGCCTGACCGAGAACGGCGGGGGCGGCCAGCGTCGAGGCGCCGGCTGCGGCGACGGTGCCGAGGCCCGCCTTCTTCAGAAAGTCGCGTCTGTTGGTCATGTCTCATTCCCCTTGGTTTCGTTGACGAGATGCAAGGCGCGCCCGTTCTGATTGTTGTGGTGGCGCGGCGGTCCGTATGCGGGTCGGCGGTTCTCCTTCTGCTGCGAACGAACGGATCGGTTCGGCCCTCCGGTCTCAGCGGCCATAGACATAGTCGGGCAGCCACAGGGCGATCTGCGGGAACATCATTATCAATGCCAGGGCCAGGATCATGACCAGCACGAAGGGCGTGATCGAGCCGTAAATGTCGCGCATGGAGATTTGCGGCGGCGCCATCGCCCGCATCAGGAACAGGTTATAGCCAAAGGGCGGGGTCATGTAGGCGATCTGGGTGGTGACCGTGTAGAGCACGCCGTACCAGACGAGATCGAAGCCGAGCGCCGCGACCAAGGGCACGTAGAGCGGCGCGACAATGACCAGCATCGCCGTATCGTCCAGGAAGGTGCCCATCACCAGGAACGACACCTGCATCAGGATCAGGATCATCCAGGGCGACAGGCCGAGCCTTTCGGTAAAGAGGGTCTCGATCGCCTTGACCGCGCCGAGCCCGTCGAACACGGCGCCGAAGCCAAGGGCCGCAAGGATGATCCACATGAACATGCAGGAGATCGCCAGGGTCTGGCGCAGGCAGGTCTCGAAGACGGTCCAGGTCATCCGCCGCTTGAGGACAGCGGCCAGGAAAGCGGTCATGGCGCCGATGGCGGAACTCTCGACCAGCGAGGTCCAGCCATTGACGAAGGGCACCATCATCGCCGCGAAGATCGCCAGCGGCAGGACGCCGGCGCCGAGCAGGCGCAGCTTCTCGGCACGCGGCACCGAGCGCTCGTCCACCGGCAGGACCGGACCGAGCGACGGGGTGATGCGGCAACGGACATAGATATAGACGATGAACATCGTCGCCATCATCAGCCCGGGCACCACGCCGGCGAGCCAGAGCTGGCCGACCGGCTGGCGGGCGATCATCGCATAGAGCACCAGCACCACCGAAGGCGGCACCAGGATGCCGAGCGAGGACCCGGCCTGGATGACGCCGGTGACCATGCGCTTGTCGTAGCCGCGACGCAGCAGTTCGGGCAGGGCGATGGTGGCGCCGATCGCCATGCCGGCGACGGACAGGCCGTTCATCGCCGAGACCAGAACCATCAGGCCGATCGTGCCGATGGCGAGCCCGCCGGAGACCGGCCCCATCCACACGTGGAACATCTTGTAGAGATCGTCGGCGATCTTCGATTCCGACAGGACATAGCCCATGAAGATGAACATCGGCAGGGTGAGAAGCGGATACCACTTCATCAGCTTCATGGCCGAGGCGAAGGGAATGTCCGAGCCGCCGGTGCCCCACAGCGCCAGCGCCGCAACGGCCGCCACGCCGCCGATCGCGCCGAAGACGCGCTGCCCGGTCAGCAGCATCAGCATCATCGACGAGAACATCAGCAGCGCGATCATCTCATAGGACATCAGATCTCCTCTCCGCGGATGCGCGCGATGTCCTTGATCAGTTCGGAAACGGCCTGCAGCAGCATGAGCAGGAAACCGAGGCACATGATCGTCTTGATCGGCCACAGGATCGGCCGCCAGGCGGTCGGGCTGCGTTCGATATGGCCGATGACCTTGCCGGCCGCCTCGGGACCGCCGGTCACGAAGGCAACGACGAGGTTCTTCAGGAAGATAAAGGGCTCGGAGCCGAAATGGCCGAGCGAGTAGGCGGTCGAGCCGATACCGCCATAGAGCAGCACGCCGAGATAGAAGATCAGCACCAGCACCGTGAAGGCGTCGAACCAGGCCTTCTTCTTCACTGTCCAGCCCGCATAGAAAAGGTCCATGCGCACATTCGAGCCAAGCTGGATCGAATAGGGCCCGCCGAGGATGTAATAGGCGACCATGGCGAACTGGGCGACCTCCAGCGTCCACAGGGACGGCAGGAAGAAGGTCTTGGAAATCGACGACCAGAGCAGCACCGCGACCATGACGAAGAGGCCATACATGATGACCCGGCCGAGGCGATAGTTGATCGCATCGACCACCTTCACATAGCTGCGCAGCAGGCGCGGCATGGTCACGCCCCCCCGCTTCGCGCCAGATCCGCCAGCGCGGCGCGCAGCGCGCGGGCAAGCCGCGCCGCCCACAGGCTTTCGCCGGCAGCGTCCGCGATCTCGTCGTTGCGCACCTCGATCATCACGCAAGGCAGCCCGCGTGCCTCGCCGTGACGGCCCACCGTGTAATAGACCCCGTCGCCCGGGGCATAGGGCTCGTTGTCGCCGAGATCGGCAATGTTCTGCGCCGCAAGGTCCGCGAGCATCGCCTCGGCGACCCGCCGGTCGCGATTGGACAGGATGCCGACCGGCCAGGGACGGTTGAACCCCTTGTAGAGCGGCGTGAAGCTGTGGACCGAGACGACGACGCTGTCGAGACCGGCGGCCGCGCGCGCGTCGAGCAGCGCCTCGATGCGGGAATGGAAGGGCGTATGGGCGAGCGCGATGCGGCGGGCCCGCTCGGCCGGGTCGAGATTGCGATTGCCGGGGATCTCGGTCGTCTCGCTGACCACCGGAATGAGGTCATGGGCGGCGGTGTCGCGGTTGCAGTCCAGCACCAGGCGCGACAGGTCGGGATAGACGAGCGGCGCGTCGAACAGGCGCGACAGATGGCGCGAGACGCCGAGCGCACCCGGGTCCCAGGCGATATGGGCGCGCCGCGCCGCCTCGTCGAGGCCGAGATCGCCATAGTCCGGCGGCAGGCGGCGCGAGGCATGATCGCACAGCAGAACCAGGGGGCCGCGGCCGCCCGGGTTCTCCGCGACGACGACCGTCTCCGCCTGCGCCGTGTCGCCGGGCAGGAGTTCGCCTTCGCGTGCCGCTGTCGATCCCATCCCTGTCCCCCGGCCGGATCCCCTCGCGAAAGAAACGCAACTGCTGTTATATTTGTTACAAAATTGCGTTTGCACTCGCTTCCTGTATGATTTGATACATTGCCGGGACCGATGTCAATCGGGTTTCGGCTGGGAACCTGGACAAGGGTCCGGCATCCGGCCGGGGAGGCGGCCTCACCACCATGACATCGCTTGCCGAAGAGATCCGCGAGAGGCTGGGCGAATGCACCGCCACGGAGCGGCGCGCCGCGCTCGCCCTGCTCGCCAACTATCCGGTGCTGGGGCTCGGCACCGTCGCCCAGTTCGCCAGCGCCGCCGGCGTGAGTTCGCCGACCATCCTGCGCTTTGCCGCGCGCATGGGCTGCGGCACCTATGCGGCGCTGCAGACCCGGCTGCGCACGGAGCTGGAGGACCAGCTCAAGTCGCCGCTGGCCAAGGCCAAAGACGGGGCACAGGCAGGCGGTACGGGAACCGGCATCGGCGCCGTCGCGGAGGCGGCCCGCGCCAATATCGGCGAGACCTTCCGCCACCTGCCGGCGGCGGAGCTGGAAGCCGTGGTGTCGCTGCTGTCCGACGAGCGGCGCACGCTCTATCTGCTCGGCGGCCGTTTCACCGACGCGCTTGCGCGCTACATGGCGGCGCATCTGCGTATCCTGCGCTCCGGCGTCATGCATATGGCCGGGCAGGAAGGCAACTGGCGCGACGCGCTGCTGGATGTCGGCCGGCGCGATGTGCTCGTCGTCTTCGATATCCGCCGCTATCAGGCGGATCTCGGCCGGATGGCCACGGCCGCCGCGAAACGCGGGGCCACGGTGGTGCTGATCACCGACAGTTGGCTGTCGCCGATCGCCAGCGTTGCAACGCATGTGCTGCCGGCGCGCATCTCCGTGCCCTCGCCCTGGGATTCCTCGGCGGCCCTCATGGTGATCGCCGAGACGCTGGTCGCCGGGGTCACCGCGCGCGATCCCGAGCGCAGCGAGCGGCGCATGTCGGCCCTCGAAGCCTATCGCGACGAGGAGGATCCCAAGCGTCCGTCGCCGAGACCGGGCGAGGCTCCACCGACCGGCTGAGACAGCCTCGTCTCAACCCTAGAGCCCTCGCTGGGCGACCGCCTCGCGCATCACCGCCATGAACAGCAGCAGATCGGGCGTGTGCGCCTCGGATGCCCGGGTCGAGATGCCGACCGGCCCCAGCGTGATGCGGGTGTCGACGGCGAGCGCCGCAAGCTGGCCTTCGGCGAGATCGTTGGCGACGACACCGTTGGAAATGATCCACACCGCATCGGTGGAGCGGGTGAAGGCGCGGCCGAAGGCGTTCGACACCGTCTCGATCCGTCGCGGCAGCCGGCCGATGCCGTTGGCCACCATCAGCCGCTCGACCAGCGGCCGGATCGCCGCGCTGCGATTAGGAAAGAGCACGGGAAAGTCCGGCAGGCGGACAAGGTCCGGGTCGGCGATCAGCGGGTGAGCGGGACGGACGGCCAGCACCACCTGCTCGCTGTAGAGCTGCTGGAAGGCAAGCCCCTGCATGGCGTCCGGCTGGCCGAGCCGCCCGATCACCACGTCCAGTGCCCCCGTCTTCAGCTCGCCGAGGAGATGGCCGTTCGGGCCGGTGACGATGTCGAGCGTGGCGCCGCGTCCGCGGTCCAGATATCGGCCGGCGGCGAGTGGGACGATGCTGGCCGCAACGCTTGGCAAGGCGCCGACGCGCAGCAGCCGCTCCGAACCCATGCGCACCTGGTCGATACCGTCGAGCCCTTCGGCGAGCGCTGCCACCGACAGGCCGGCATAGTGGCGGAAGATCTCGCCCTCCGCCGTCAGCGACACGCCGGAGCGCCCGCGCTCCATCAGGCCGACGCCGAGCAGGGCCTCCAACTCCTTCAGCGTCTTGGAGACGGCCGGCTGGGTGACGTTGAGGGCGCTTGCCGCCTCCGTCAGGCTGCGTAGCCGCGCCACCTCCAGGAAGGCCTGCAGATGGCGCAGCTTGATCCCTGCTCCAACGGGCATTTGTCTCTCCGGTTATACAAAATAGCGAAATACTCATTTTACATTACCAATTGCCGCATCCATCCTGAAGCTCCACCATGGGCGGGGAGTGTGGCAGGATGAACGGGCAGGACCCCTTCGAGGCGGGCATGGCGACCCGCAAGGCCGTCTTGGGCGAGGCGCATGTGGCGCGTGCCGAGGCGGCGCGCGACGACTTCGACGGCCCGTTCCAGGACCTGATCACCCGAGGTGCCTGGGGCGGGGTCTGGGCGCGCGACACGATCAGCCGGCGGGAGCGGTCGATGATCACCATCGCCCTGCTCGCCGCGCTCGGCCATGACGAGGAACTGGCGATGCATTGCCGCGCCACGGCGCGCACCGGCGCCAGCCGCGAGGATGTCTGCGAGGCCCTGCTGCATGTGGCGATCTATGCCGGTGTGCCGGCCGCCAACCGGGCGATCCGCATCGCCCGCGCCGCCTTCGTGGAGATGGAGGAGACCCGCAGCGGATCGGGAGGAGACAAGACGTGACGACAACCGCCTTCTACCGGCGCGACCGCACGCAGCAGCCGCTGCCGCTGTCGCCCGGCTACAAGAGCACCGTGCTGCGCGCGCCGGTCCGGCCGCTGCATGCGCTGGAGCAGACCGCCCTGGAGCAGAGCGGGCCGGCGCTCGGCCACACCCCGCTCGGGCCGCTCGATCACGACCTGATCCGCAATGCGGCAACCACGGGCGATGCGCTCGGCGAGCGCATCTACGTCTTCGGACGGGTGCTCGACGAGAACGCCCGGCCGGTGCCGAACGCGCTGATCGAGGTCTGGCAGGCCAATGCCGCCGGCCGCTACGCCCATGTGCGCGACGGTTATCTCGCCCCGCTGGACCCGAACTTCACCGGCTGCGGGCGCTGCGTCAGCGATGCGGACGGGCGCTACCTGTTCCGCACGATCAAACCGGGCCCCTATCCCTGGCCGAACAACGGCTCCGACTGGCGGCCGGCGCATATCCACCTGTCGGTCTTCGGCGAGGCCTTCGCCCAGCGGCTGATCACCCAGCTCTATTTCGAAGGCGACCCGTTGATCCCGCTCTGCCCGATCGTCAACACGATCCCCGACAAGACCGTGATCGACCGGCTGGTGGCGCGGCTCGACATGCGCAACCAGGAGCCGTTCGACTGCCTCGCCTACCGGTTCGACATCGTGCTGCGCGGCCGGCGGCAGACCCATTTCGAGAACCGGACGGAGGGCCTGTGATGAACGACCGGCTGAAGGAAACCCCCTCCCAGACCGCGGGACCTTACGTCCATATCGGCACCGCGCCGCAGACGATCGGCCGGCCGGCGCTGCCGAACCAGCCGGGTCCGGTGATCGAGAGCAACACCGGCGAGGTGATCGTCATCGAGGGCCGTGTGATCGACGGCGCCGGCGCGCCGGTGCGCGACGCGATGCTGGAGATCTGGCAGGCGGACGGCATGGGCCGGGTCGGCGAATACGGCCTCTTCGCCCGCGCGACCGCCGATTTCGACACCGGCACCTTCCGCTTCCAGACCGTGCGGCCAGGCCCGCACGCGGCAGGCCATGCCCCGCATGTGGCGGTGCTGATCTTCGCCCGCGGCATCAACATCCACCTTCACACGCGCATGTATTTCCCGGAAGATCGCGAGGCGCTGGCGAAGGACCCGGACATGCGCCGGCTCGAGCCGGAGGCGGTGGCGACGCTGGTCGCAACGGAAGCGGGGCAGACCGAGAACGGGGTGCCGCTCTACCGTTTCGACATCCGCCTGCAGGGCAAGAACGAGACGGTGTTCTTCGACATCTGAACGTCGCGGATCCCTCCAAAAGGTAGAGGCCATGGCCGACATCCCTCTCGTTTCGCCGCTTCATGCCGGCCTGTTCGGCGACAACGAGACGGCGGTCCTGTTCTCCGCCGAGGCGGAGATCGCCGCGATGGTGGAGGTGGAGCGGGCGCTTGCCCGGCTGCAGGGCGCCGGCGGGCTGATCCCGGCGGGTGCCGCGGCGGTCCTCGACCGGGAGCTTTCCGGTATCGCGCCGACGCCTGCGGAGCTTACCGCCGGAACGGCCGCGGCCGGCGTCCCCGTCCCCGCGCTGGTAGCGGCACTGCGGCAGAAGCTGTCGCGGCCGGCAGCCGACTACCTGCATTTCGGCGCCACCTCGCAGGACATCGTCGACACCGCTCTGATGCTGCGCCTCGCTCGCACGCTGGCGCTGTTCGAGGCGCGGCTAGTGGACATCGTGGTGCAGCTTTCCGCGCTCGCCGCCCGGCACCGGGCAACGCCGATGGCCGGCCGCACGCGCGGCCAGATCGCAACGCCGATCAGCTTCGGCCTGCGCGTCGCGACCTGGACCCTGCCGCTCGCCCGCGCAAGACACCGCCTTGCCCGGTTGCGCCGCGAGGCGCTGGTGGTGCAACTTGGCGGTGCCTCCGGCGATCTTGCCGCGATGAATGTGTCGGGGCGCGCGGCGGAACTGACCGGCGCCCTCGCCACGGAACTTGGCCTTGCGCCATCGCTCCCCTGGATGACCAACCGGGAACCGCTGCGCCGGATCGCCCGCGAGGCAAGCGAGATCGCGCTGGCGCTCGGCAAGATCGGCGAGGACGTGATCCTGCTCGCCCGTTCGGAAGTCGGCGAGATCCGGCTTGCCGAGGCGGGCGGCTCCTCGACCATGCCGCAGAAGCAGAACCCGGTGCGGGCCGAGGCGCTGGTGGCACTCGCCCGTTTTGCCGCCGCGCAGTCGGCGGCGCTGTCCGCCGATGCCCTGCACCGCGAGGAGCGGGACGGCGCCGCCTGGATGGGCGAATGGCTGGTGCTGCCGCAACTGATGCTGGCGACCGGCGCGGCGCTGCGCCATGCGCAGGCGCTTGCCCCCGGCATGGAGGCCGATGCGACAAGGATGGCGGCAACCGCCACCGGCGGCGGCGGGCTGTCGCTCGCCGAGCGCTTTTCCTTCGCCCTGTTGCCGCATGTCGGCCGCACTGCTGCGCAAGATCTGGTGAAGACGGCCGCGGGTCTGGTGCGCACTGAGGGCGGCACGCTGGCCGAGGCGCTGTCGCGGCTGACCGACGCGCCGCTCGACTCGCGAGCGCTGGCAGATCCCTCGTCGGTGGCCGCACCGGCGGCGGCGATGACCGACGAGATGCTGGCGGAAATCGCCGCACTCATGCGCGGCGACTGACTTTTCGCCTATCGCTGGCCCTTGAAATAGGGCTTCAGCATCGCGCGCGGATAGTCCGCCTTGCGGGCGACCATGACCAGCGCCAGGATCGACAGCAGATAGGGCAGCATCAGGAACACTTGGCCGGGCACAAAGGCGCCGACCTCGGTCTGCAGCCGCACCTGGAAGGCGTCGAAGGCGCCGAACAGCAGCGCACCGATCAGCGCCTTGCCGGGACGCCAGGAGGCGAAGACGGTGAGCGCGATGCAGATCCAGCCGCGGCCGTTGACCATGCCGAAGAAGAAGGCGTCGAAGGCGGACATGGTCAGGAAGGCGCCGCCCAGCGCCATCAGCGCGGAGCCGGCAACGACCGTGCCCATGCGCAGCGCCATGACCGACAGGCCCTGCGCCTCGACCGCCGCCGGATTGTCGCCGACGGCGCGGATCGCCAGCCCGAGCGGCGTGCGGTAGAGCACGAAGCCGACCACCACCACCATCGCCAGCGCCAGCATGGTCAGTGCCGTCTGCTGGAACAGCACGGTGCCGAGGAAGGGCAGGTCGGACAGAACCGGGATATCAAGCGGCTGGAAGGCGGTGATGCGCGGCGGCGAGGTGACGTCCGGCAGGGCCGTGCGATAGGCGTAATAGCTGAGGCTGGTGGCGAACAACGTCACGCCGATGCCCGAGACGTGCTGGGAGAGGCCCAGCGGCACGGTCAGCACCGCATGCAGCAGGCCGAAGGTGGCCCCGGCGAGCGCCGCGACCAGCACGCCGCCCCACAGGCCGGCGCCAAGCCATGCGGCCATCCAGCCGGCCATGGCGCCGGCAGTGAAGATGCCTTCGATGCCGAGGTTGAGGACGCCGGCACGCTCGCACAGCAGCGCGCCGAGCACGCCGAAGATCAGCGGCGTGGCGATCCGCAGCGCCGCCGCCCAGAAATTCGGCGAGACGAGGATGTCGAGGATTTCCATCATGCCCCGGTGTCCTTGCCGGCGGATGCCCTGCGCCCCGGTCCGATCAGCCGTATGCGGAAGCGCACGAAGAGGCCGGAGACGAGGACGGCGATCAGCGAGGTGGCGACGACGAGGTCGGCCAGATAGTTGGAAACGCCGATGGCCCGGCTCATGCTGTCGGCACCGACGAAGACGCCGGCGATGAACAGGGCCGCGACCACGACGCCGAGCGGCGACAGGCCGGCCAGCATGGCGACGACGATGCCGGCATAGCCGAAACCGGGCGACAGGTCGGCGGTGAGATAGCCTTTGAGGCCGGCCACCTCGCCGACGCCGGCGAGCCCCGCCAGCGCGCCGCTGAACAATGCGACGCGAACGAAGGTCGCGGTCACCGGGATGCCGGCATGGCGGGCCGCGTCCTGGTTCTCGCCGACGGCGCGGATTTCGAAGCCCCAGACCGTGCGCGCCAGCAGGATATGGGCGAGCAGCGCGGCGATGAGCGCGACGATCAGCCCGGCATGGACACGCATGCGGTCGAACAGCTTTGGCAGCGTCGCCGCATCCGCCATCGGCTCGGATTGCGGCCAGCCCATGCCCATCGGGTCCTTCATCGGCCCTTCCAGCATCATCTGCACGAAGAGCACCACGACGAAGTTGAGCAGCAGGGTGGTGACCACCTCGTCGGCGCCGAGCCGCAGCTTCAACAGCGCCGGCACCAGCATCATCATCGCCCCCGCCAGCGCGCCGGCGAGCAGCACCAGCGGGATCATCACCGCCGGCGGGGCGGAGATCGCCCCGGACCCAATGGCAACGGCGGCAAGCGCGCCGGCATAGAGCTGGCCCTCGCCGCCGATATTCCACAGCCGCGCCCGAAAAGCGAGGGCGGCGGCAAGGCCGGTGAGGATCAGCGGGGTCGCCCGCGACAGCAGTTCGGAGACAGCGAAGAACGAACCGAAGGCGCCCCTCGCCATCAGCACATAGGCCTGCAGCACCGGCGCACCCGCCGCCATGATCGGCAGGGCGGCGAGCGCCAGGGCGGCCAGCGCGGCGGCGACCGGAACGCCGGTGCGCAGGAGAGGCGAGACGGTCTCGCGCGGCTCGAAGCGGATCATGCGGCCTCCTCCGCGTGGCCGGCCATCATCAGGCCGACAGTGGCGCGGTCGAGCTCGCCGGCATCGCGCGCCGGGGTGAGGTGGCCGCGATGGATCACCGCGATGCGATCCGACAAGGCGAAGAGCTCGTCGAGATCCTCGGAAATCAGGATGACGCCGGCCCCGCGTGCCCGCGCGGCGAGCAGGCGGCGATGCACCTCGCCGGTGGCGCCGATGTCGAGCCCGCGCGAGGGCTGCGCGGCAAGCACCACCGCCGGCTCGGCGTCGAGCGTGCGCGCCAGCACGATCTTCTGGATGTTGCCGCCCGACAGCAGCCGCGAGATCGCGGAGCCGCCCCGGCAGCGGATGTCATGGGCGGCGATCGCCTCACGGGCGCGCGCCGCGATCGCCCCGAAATCGAGGAAACCGAGGCGCTGGTAGCGGGCGGAGCGGATTTCCTCGATCACCAGGTTCTCGGCAACGCTCATCGCCCCGACGATGCCGTCGCGGTGGCGATCCTCCGGGATCCGGGCAAGGCCGGCGGCGATCATCGCCCGGGCATCCTGCGCCGTGACATCGCGTCCTGCGAGCAGGATGCGGCCCGACGTGGCGCGCTCCAGACCGGAGACGAGGCGGGCGAACATCGCCTGACCGTTGCCGGAAACCCCGGCAATGCCGAGGATCTCGCCCGAGCGCAGGGCCAGCGAAAGGTCCCTGACCGCCTCGCGGCCGCTGCCGGCGGAGACGCCCTCAAGCGCCAGCAGCACCTCGCCGGGGGCGCGCGGCTCGCGCCGGCTCTGGGACAGCGAATGGCCGACCATCAGTTCGGCGAGCTTCTGGCGGTCGCACTCGGCGGTCGGCAGGTCGGCGACCTTGCGGCCCATGCGCAGCACCGCTACACGGTCGGAGGCGCTGAGCACCTCGGCCAGCTTGTGCGAGATGAAGACGATGGCAAGGCCGCTGTCCGCGAGCTGGCGCAAGGTGGCGAACAGCCCTTCGGACTCCTGCGGCGTCAGCACGGCGGTCGGCTCGTCCAGCACAAGGACGCGCGCATCGCGATAGAGCGCCTTGAGGATTTCCACCCGCTGCTGTTCGCCGACCGACAGGCGCGAGACGCGCAGGTCGAGATCGACGGTCAGCCCGCTGTCGCGCATCAAAGCCTCCAGCCGCTGCCGGTCGGCGCGGGAGGAGGTGGAGGGGGCCAGCAGCGGCCTTGTGCCCAGCACGATGTTCTCGAAGGCGGTGAGGTTCTCGACCAGGGCGAAATGCTGATGCACCATGCCGATGCCGGCATTGAGCGACGCATGGGGCGAGCCGGGCTCGAGCGGCACGAGTTCGCCGTCAGGACCGACGATGCGCACTTCGCCCTCATCGGCGACATAGTGGCCGAACAGGATGTTCATGAGCGTGGTCTTGCCGGCGCCGTTCTCGCCGAGCAGGGCGACGATCTCGCCCGCGTGCAGGTCGAGATCGACCGCCTCGTTGGCGGTCATCGCGCCGAAGCGCTTGGTGATGCCGGCGAGCGACAGCACGATCTTGCGCTCGTGCGGCCGGCCGGGCAGCGGCTCGCTCATCTCCACTCCGGGGCAAAAGGGAAGCACGGCGAGCCCGCCCCCGGTCTCTGTCTGAGACCGGGGTGGGCCGCGATCAGGCGATCACATGGTCGACTTGGGCTCGGCGTCGTTGACGTTGACGCGGAACAGGCCGCCGAGAATGTCCGCCTCGGTCTCGCGGGCGGCCTTCACCACCTCCGCATCGGCAAGGCTCTCGTCGACGACGAAGCTGCCGCCGCCATAGGACATGAAGGAATACTGGCCGTAGTCCGAAGGCTCGAAGCTGTCGGAGGCGACCGCCTCGATCACCCGGTCGA
Organism: Stappia sp. TSB10GB4; assembly: GCF_900185745.1. Taxonomy (NCBI): domain Bacteria; kingdom Pseudomonadati; phylum Pseudomonadota; class Alphaproteobacteria; order Hyphomicrobiales; family Stappiaceae; genus Stappia; species Stappia sp. TSB10GB4. The sequence goes on from NZ_FYAV01000049.1 coordinate 65,989, forward strand.
TGGTCGGCTCCATATGCCACAGGGCGCTGGCGAGAATGGTGCCGGGATAGTCGCCGGCGGTGTCGATGACATTGCCGATGGCGAGGATGCCCTTCTCCTTGGCGGCATCCGACACGCCGAAGCGCTCAGCGTAGAGAATGTCGGCGCCCTTGTCGATCATCGCAAAGGCCGACTCCTTGGCCTTGGGCGGATCGTACCAGGAATTGATGAAGGTCACCAGGAACTTGACATCCGGGTTGACCGACAGAGCGCCCTCCATGAAGGCGTTCATCAACCGGTTGACCTCGGGGATGGCGTAGCCGCCGACCATGCCGATGACGTTGGACTTGGTCGCCTTGCCGGCGATCATCCCGGTCAGGTAGCTCGGCTCGTGGATCCAGTTGTCGAAGACCGCGAAATTCGGCTGCGCCGGACCGAAGGACGAGCCCATCAGAAAGGCGGTGTCGGGATATTCCGCCGCCACGCTGCGCGCCGCCCGCTCCACGGCGAAGGCCTCGCCGACGATCAGGTCCATGCCGCCTTCGGCATATTCGCGCATGACGCGCTCATAGTCGGTGTTGGCGACGTTCTCGGAATAGGTGTAGGTCACGTCGCCGCGCGCCTGCGCCGCCTGCAGCGCCTGGTGGATACGCCCGACCCACTGCTGCTCGACCGGCACGGTATAGATCGCCGCCACTTTCAGCGGCTTGTCCTTGGCCAGCGCCGGCAGGCCGCCTGCCATGACCGCAAACGATGCGGCAAGCCCCAGGACGGCCCGACGCGTCCAGGCGAAATGATCGTTGATTGCCATCTGACTCCCCCTCGCAGACTTCTGCACCCCGCCGCGGTTTGCACGAGGGCGCGCCCGTTTCATCACCCTGCGGAAGCCCTGCTGCGGCCCCTCGCCCGGCGAGCGAAATTGGACCACATTCCAGGCACGCTCACAATGGAGGCAGCGGCTGTTCGCGGCTGTTTTTTGAACGGATGGACAAAGTTTGATCGTCTGGTCAAAAATTAAGCCGACAAAGCACGCGGCGACGGCAACCCGACCACCTGCGCCGCGTGTTCGGCCAAGACCCTCACAGCCTATCCGAGCGGATCGTCCGGCGCGGGGGGCGGGGCGGCACGGCGGCGGGCGCGAGCGGCGCGGGCGCGCGCGAGGTAACCCTTGAGATCGACCGCGCCGGTGAGTTGCACGAACACCGCGAACAACACCATGCCAGCCGCCACCAGGAGGCCCAGCGCGGCGAAACGCACCAGCACCGAGGGCGCGCCGATCAACGGCGCCAGCAGCCAGTCGCCGAGCAGCAGGCCGCCGCCCATGGCCAGGCTCGCCAGGGCCAGCAGCGGCAGGCGGCGGCGGGCGCTGCGATCGACGCGGAAATGTCCCCGCCGCCACAGCGCCGCGCCCAGCAGTCCGGCATTGACCCAGCCGGCGAGCGAGGTGGCGAGCGCAATGCCGACATGGCCGAGGAACGGAGCGAGCGCCAGCGCGCCGATCACGTTCACCGCCATGCCGATGCCGGCGAACCACATCGGCGTCACGGTGTCCTCGCGGGCGAAGAAGCCGGGCGAGAACACCTTGTTGAGCACGAAGGCCGGCAGGCCGAACGCAAAGGCGATCAGCGCGGCGGTGGTGGCGCTGGCTGCCTCGGCCCCGAACTCGCCGCGCTGATAGAGCACCGAGACGATGGGCTCGGGCACCGCGATCAGCGCAATGGTTGCCGGCAGGGTCAGGGCGAGGGCGAATTCCATCGCCCGGTTGAGCGTGCCGTTGGCCTGACCGTTGTCGCCGGCACGCAGCGAGCGCGACAGGTCGGGCAGCAGCACCACGCCGATGGCGATGCCGACGACACCGAGCGGCAATTGGTAGATCCTATCGGCATAATAGAGATAGGAGACCGCGCCAGCCTGGGTGGACGCAATCACCGTGCCGACGACGATGTTGATCTGGGTGATGCCGCCGGCCAGCACCCCCGGCACGCCGAGCCGGCAGAGACGGCGAACGCCGGCGGTCAGACGCGGCCGTAGGATGGGCACCGAAAAACCCATGTGGCGCACGGCGCCGACAAGCAGCGCCAGTTGCGCGAAACCGGCGACCGCAACACCGCTGGCGAGCACCACCCCGAGCATCGTGCCCGGCTCGAGCCCCGCATACCAGATGCCGGTGAGCACGGCGATCATCACCAGGTTGAGGATCACCGGCGCGAAGGCGGCGGCGGCGAAGCGGCGATAGGTGTTGAGGATGCCCGACAGGCAGGCGACCAGCGACATGCACAACAGGTAGGGAAAGGTGATGCGCGACAGCAGCACCGCCAGCTCGAACTTCCCCGGATCCTCGGTAAAGCCGGGGGCAAGCAGGAAGACCAGCCCCTGCATGGCAAGAAGGGCAACGGCGGTCAGCGCCAGCAGCGTCCACAGCAGGGCGGCGATGATCTCACCGGCGAAGCGGCGCGCGCCCGCGTCCCCCTGTTCTTCCAGCGCCCGGGCGAACAGCGGCACGAAAGCGGAATTGAACGCGCCTTCCGCGAACAGGCGGCGGAACAGGTTGGGCAGGCGGAAGGCGACGAAAAAGGCGTCGGCCACCGGCCCGGCGCCGGCAAAGGCGGCGATCATCACGTCGCGGACGAAGCCGAGGATGCGGCTCGCCATGGTGGCGCCGCCGACGGTGACGAAGTTTCGCAGGAGACTCATCGAGCCAGCCATGGGCGGAAGGTCCGTTCAGGAGTGACGGGAAGGCGCATCGGACGGCACAGGTCAGGTAGCACGGTTCTGGACACCACGGCCGGGCAGGGCGATCAGGCGGTGCCCGCGCGGCGCGGGCGACGGCGGGCCGGCGGCTCCTCGGTCGCCTCCCCCTCGACCGCCTCGCGCAGACGCTCGCGGATCGCCTCCTGCCGGCCGATATTGCCGATCTTCTGTCCGGTCAGATCGGTGACATAGAAGACGTCGACCGCCCGCTCGCCGAACGTGGCGATATGAGCGGAATTGATGTTGAGATTGAGGCCGGAGATCGCCCGCGTCAGATCGTAGAGCAGACCGGGCCGGTCGAGGCCGGAAATCTCCAGCACCGTGTAGCGGTTCGACCAGGAATTGTTGACCAGAACCTCGGTCTCGACGCGGAACGCCTTCATCCGCGAGCGGGACGCCGCCTTGCGGGCGACGCTGTCGGGCAGACGCTCCTCGCCGCGCAGCGCCTTCTCGATCAGCCGGCAGACGCGCTCGCCGCGGCGGATCTCGTCGTCGTCGCCGGGCAGCTCGCGGGAAATGTAGATCGTGTCGAGGGCGAACCCGTCCGTCGTCGTGTCGATCTGCGCGTCGACGATATTGGCGCCGGCGACGAAACAGGCACCGGCGATGGTCGACAGCAGCCGCGGATGGTCGGCCGCCAGCACGGTGATCTCGGTGACCTCCTCGAAGGCATGGGTGACGACCCGCGAGGAAAAGCCGGTGCCGGCGCGGTCGGCGGCGCGGATCATCTGCGCATCGGTGATCTTGCGCTCCAGCGGCACGCGCAGCCAGTAGGCAGGATAGTGACGCTCCAGATAGGCGGCCAGTTCCTCCTCGTCCCAGGAGGCGAGCGTTGCCGCGAGCTCGCGCTTCGCCGCCTCGACCCGCATGCCATGCGGCAACAGGCTGTGGCCGCCGGTCAGCACCGGCTCGCACTCGTAATAGAGCGTGCGCAGGAGCTGGCCCTTCCAGCCGTTGAAGACATTCGGGCCGACGGCGCGGATGTCGGCGACGGTCAGGATCAGCAGCAGCTTCAGCCGCTCGAGGCTCTGCACCTCGCGGGCGAAATCCTCGATCGTCTTGCGGTCGGCGAGATCGCGGGACTGGGCGATGGTGCTCATGTCGAGGTGATGCTCGACCAGCCAGGCGACGGTCTCCGTCTCCGAGGGGGTCAGGCCGAGACGCGGACACAGGCGGCGGGCGATGCGGGCGCCGGCGATGGAATGGTCCTCCGGCCGGCCCTTGGCGATGTCGTGCAGGAACATGGCGACGAAGAGGACCTTGCGGTTCTGGATCGTCTTGATCAGGTCGGTGGAGAGCGGATGGTCCTCGCCCGCCTCGCCGCGCTCGATCTCGCCCAGCACGCCGATCGAACGGATCAGGTGCTCGTCGACCGTATAGTGGTGGTACATGGAGAACTGCATCATCGCCACGACCTTGCCGAAATCGGGCACGAAGCGGCCGAGCACGCCGGTCTCGTTCATCTTGCGCAGCACGGTCTCGGGATCGTTGCGCGAGGTCAGCACCTGCAGGAACAGCCGGTTGGCTTCCGGATCCTCGCGCACCTGGCTGGTGATCAGTTTCAGCGACCGGCGAACCAGCTTCAGCATCTCGGGATGCAGCATCACCGCGTGCCGGTCGGCGATCGCGAAGAGACGGATCAGGTTGACCGGATCCTTCTCGAACACATCGTCGGCAACGGCGTTGAGCCGCCCCTTGTCGATCACGAAGTCGGGCGAGCCGGTCTGGACCTGGCGGCGGCGGGCGCGGGCGGCGATACGGTCGATCAGCTTCGACAGCGGCTGCGGCGCCTTGGCATGCTGCTCCTCCAGCGCGGCGCAGAAGATCCGGGTCAGGTCGCCGACATCCTTGGCCACCAGGAAATAGTGCTTCATGAAGCGCTCGACGTCCTTCATGCCCGGATGCTGGGTATAGCCGAGCCGCACGGCGATCTCGCGCTGGACGTCGAAGGACAGGCGCTCCTCGGCCCGGCCGGTGAGAAAATGCAGGTGGCAGCGCACCGCCCAGAGGAAATCCTCGCCCTTCTTGAAGCGCTGGAAGTCGGAGCGAGTGAAGACCCCGGCCTTGACGAGGCCCGATCCGGAGCGCACGCGGTAGAAGTATTTGGAGATCCAGAACAGGGTGTTGAGGTCGCGCAGACCGCCCTTGCCTTCCTTGACGTTGGGCTCGACCAGGTAGCGCGAGGTGCCCTGGCGGGTGTGGCGGGCATCGCGCTCGGCAAGCTTGGCGGCGATGAATTCCGGGCCGGTGCCGGCGACCACGCTCTTGTCGAAACGGGCGATCAGTTCGTCGGTGAGCGGCTCCTCGCCCCAGACATGGCGTGCCTCCAGCAGCGCCGTGCGGATCGTCATGTCGGTGCGGGCAAGGCGGAGGCACTCGTCGATGTTGCGGGTCGCGTGGCCCACTTTCAGGCCGAGATCCCACAGCATGTAGAGGATGTATTCGACGATCTGCTCGCCCCAGGGCGTCTGCTTGTAGGGCAGCAGGAACAGCAGGTCGACATCCGAGCCCGGCGCCAGGGTGCCGCGGCCGTAGCCGCCGACGGCGACGATCGACATGCGTTCGGCCGCGGAAGGGTTCTTGACCCGGTAGACGTGATGGATGGCGAAATCGAAGATCACCCGCAGGATCTCGTCCTGCACATGGCTGAGCCGCTTGGCGCAGAGCGTGCCGCCGCCATCGGCGAAGAGCAGTTCCTCGACCCGGACGCGCGCGTCGCGCATCGCCGCCTTCAGTTCGGCGAGGACCTGCCCGCGAACGGCAAGGTCGGACCCGTCCCCGTCTTTCGCGGCAGTCAGCGCCGTCAGCCGGTGGCGCAGGTCATCGGCGTCGATCAGCCCGGCAAAGGGGTCGGCGGCGCGGGCGGAGGTCTTCGGCATCGTCACTTGCAGCGCGGTCCTTCTTGCGGCGCAGTCGTTCTCGTCGCCGCATGGCTTGGGGCGAGAGGCCCGCGCGGCCCTGCCGGCGGCGACTGCGGACCCTACGCCCGCCGCCCGCCCCGCTCAAGGGGCGCCGGAAAAGAACCGGAGGTCGTTTGACGACCTTCAGATTCGGGCAACTAGATCCTGTCCCGCGCCGCCGCCACCCGCACTTGATGCAGCAGATGGGCAAGACTGTCGCGCGACAGGCCGGAAATCTTCGCCGCCAGCAGGTTGGCGAGCTCGGTCGCCTCCGGCTGCAGGCCGGCCGTGTCGATCGAGACCTTCGGATCGGAGATCTCGGCGAGCCGCTGCAACTCCTCGGCCTCGTCCCAGATCACGTTGAAGAAGGCGATGATCCGCTGCACCATGTACCAGGTCGGGCGGCCGCGCCTGCCATGCTCCAGCGCCGAAAGATAGGCCGCCGACACGCCCAGCGCCGCCGCCATGTCGGACAGGGTGATGCCGCGTTTCTTGCGCAACTCCCGCAGCTTCGCACCGAACGGCGTCATCGTCCCCTCCGCTCTCCGCCCTTGCGGATCCTGACATAGAGCGCGCCGCCGCCGCCATGGGCGGCATGCGCCTCCTCGAACCCGACCACCAGCGGACGAAACTCGGGAAAGGCCAGCCATTGCGGCACGACGCGGCGCAGGATGCCGCGCTCTCCCGCGATCGGGCTGCCGCCGGGGGCGCCCTTGCCGGTGATCACCAGCACGAGGCCGGCCCCGCTCGCCTGGGCATGGGCGAGAAACCCGCGCAGGCGCACATGCGCCTCCGCCTGGGTCAGGCCATGCAGGTCGATGCGCATGTCGATGGCGCGGCTGCCGCGGACGATCCGGCGCCGCTGGCGCGGCTCGAGCGGCGACAGGGGTGGCGGCGCCGGCGGAGCGGGCGGACGCAGCGCAGAGGCGCCCGTCGCCGCAGGCTTCGCCGGCAAGGCGGCCGCCGGCACGGGGGCGGGTGCCTCCTCGGCTTCCGCTTGTCGCGCCTCTGCCCTTGCGCGGCCGCGCGGCGCCAGCGGATCGACATCCGCCGTCACCTGCTCCCACAGGCGGCGTTCCTCGGGCGAGGGCTGGCGGCCCCGGCGGCGGCTCACGGCGCGCCCTCGCGTCCGCGCGGCACCAGCAGCACCATGTCCGCCCGGTGCTGGATGCGCCCGGCCCGCTCGCCGGCCGCCTCGCCCGAGCCGAAGAAGATGTCGCCGCGTGCCGGGCCGATGATGGCCGAACCGGTGTCCTCGGCGATCATCAGGCGGCGAAACTGCTCCTGCGCGCCATTCGGGCCCGAGGGAAGATCGGCGGAAACGAAGACGAGCGCCCCATAGGCGTGATGCGCCGCATCGACGGCGAGGCTGCGCCCGGGCAGCAGCGGCAGCCCGGCCGCCCCCACCGGCCCCTCGTGCTCCGCCGCCTCGCTCACCTCGCGGAAGAAGATATAGGAGCGGTTGCGGCGCAGGACGGCGTCGATCTCGGCTGGGTTTTCCGCCAGCCACTTGCGCAGCACCTGCATGGTGACGGTACCGGGCTCGGCAAGGCCGCGCTCGATCATCACCCGGCCGATGGCGCTGTAGGGGTGGCCGGTCTTGCCGGCATAGCCGACGCGCAGGCTGCCGCCCTCGCGCAGGCGGATGCGGGCAGAGCCCTGGACATGGACATAGAAGGCATCGACCGGATCGGCGAGCCAGACGAGTTCGAGGCCCCGTCCGTCCAGCGCCCCGTCCATGATCTCACCCCGGTCGGGCGGCGCAACCAGGCGGCCCGCGCTGTCGGCAAAGGCGAAGGGCGCGTCGGCCGGCAGGCCCTCCGGCACGGGTCGCCCGGCCAGGGCGACGAGCTCCGGCGGGCGGGCAAGCAGTGGGGTATCGTAGCCGCCGCCCGGCTGCCTTGCACCGTCATATTCGGGCTCGAAATAGCCGGTGACGAACCCGTCGGCGACAATCCGTCGCGGTTCGAAATGGCGCTCCAGGAAGGCGCGGGCGGCCAGCGGCTCGTTGCTTTCGGCGGCGGCTCGTGCCGGCGCGCAGAGCCGCGCCAGATCGCCCGGCAGGACCGGCAGCCGCTCGCGGCAATGGCGCAGGAAGGCGGAAAGGGCGGCTCGGTGGTCGTCGCCGGCCCAGCCGGACAGGTCCGCGAAGGTCAGGGGCGCAGACAGCATGAGGGGTTTTCCGCGCGCCAGAGCCGGACCCGCCACAGCGATACCGGCAAGCAGTGCCGCCGCCAGGCCGGCAGCAAGGGCCATCCGGCCGGCGGCACGCACATCACTCGACCGATTCGGTCGCCACCAGACGCCAGTTGGGATCGCGCGAATTGGTGTCGCGGGCGAAGGTCCAGATGTCGGTGACGTCGCTGACCGCGTTCGGGTCGCCATCGACGATGGCGCCGTTGCGGTCGCGGGTGGCGGAGATCAGTTCGGAGCGGAACTTGACGGTGACCTGGGCGATGGAGCCCTTCAGCGCCGCCTCGACGATATCGGCCTTGTCGATGCCGACAAAGGTGGACTCGATGGTCTCGCCACGCGATTCCCGGTCGGAGATGGCGGCGACGAAGCCCTCGTAAACATCCCTGGACAGCAGGTTCTTCAAGGTCTTGCGGTCGCCATTGGCGAAGGCGGTGACAATCATCTCGTAGGCCGCGCGGGCGCCCTGCAGGAAGCCCTGGGGTTCGAACGAGCGGTCGGCGGAGAGGATCTGCCGGAGCGCCTGGTTGAGCGCGCTGCCTTCCGGAGCCACCTTGTCGAGCGTCGCCGAGGCGGGAGCCGGCGACGGCCCGCCCTGCGGCGCGGTCTGCCCGGGCAGCGGGATGACGTTGTCGTCCTGGACCGGACCGCCGGCGCCATTGTCCCGCTCGGGGGCGGAATAGGGATCGAAGGGCGGGCGCTCGTTGCCAGTGCGCCGCCCGAGGACGCTGCGCAGCCTGAAGAAGATCACGACCGCCAGGATCAGGAAGATGATAGTGGTGATGTCGTTGAACATATGATCCGTTTCACATCCGGCCGGTTGCGTCGCAGACGCCGTCACGGCATTCCGCCAGTCGGGTTCGTTTCCGGGCCCGCTGCCGGGTTCGGGTGCGGCCCTGCAGCGGACCGTCACCGACGCCCCGCGCGGCAGGCCACAGCTTTGACCCCATCGTAGCTTATGTAAGCTCCCTTGAACCAACATCCAGCCTTCAACACAAGTGTCCGTCGCAGTTTTCGTGGTCCGAAACCACATAAAGCTCGCATTTGCGTCACTTGGTCCTTACCTGAGGGGCGACGATTCCGGCCCGGCGCCACCTGTGCCGGCCGGAATCGCCGCTAATCGCACATCACGAGACCGTGTCGCCAACGCCATGCCCATCGGACTGATCCTCCTTCTTGTCGTAATCGGCCTGCCGCTGATCGAGATCCTCGTCTTCGTCGAGGTCGGTTCGGAAATCGGCGCGGTGCCAACCGTGCTTCTGACCATCGCGACAGCGGTCGCCGGCAGCCTGATGCTGCGGCTGCAGGGCCTGTCGCTGCTGCGGCGCGTGCGCGCCGAGATGGAGCGCGGCGAGGTGCCGGGCGAAGACATCCTCCAGGGCTCGCTGATCGTTGTCGCCAGCGTGCTGCTGCTGATCCCCGGTTTCGTCACCGACGCGCTCGGCCTGCTGCTGTTCGTGCCGCCGCTGCGGGCGGCAATCGCCCGGATCATGGTGCGCAATGCCCGGGTCACCGTGGTGCGGGCCGGCGCCCGCCGCCGCGGCGAGGGTGTCGTCGATCTCGACCGGGACGACTGGGCCGATATCGATGGCGACGGCAAGGGCGGACGCGGGCCGGACGGCTCGTCCCCATGGCGGGGACAGATCGGCGACGGCCGGAACGGAAAGGGTCCGGAACCGCGCGGCTGACCGTCGCGTCGCGCCGCCGCCTCACCAAATTGTGAAAACGGGTTAACCCCCCCTACACCCGTCTGGCGCAAACTCCCCGCCAAACACAACCGGGAAGCAGGACGTCATGACCGGACGGGAGACGGGCATCGCCGGCCCTTCGGGACGCATCGCCACGGGACGCATAGACTGGGTCGATACGGCCAAGGGGCTTTGCATCATCTTCGTGGTGATGATGCATTCGACGCTGGGCGTCGAGAATGCCGCCGGCCGCGAGGGCTGGCTCGGACTGGTGGTCGAGTTCGCCCGGCCGTTCCGCATGCCGGACTTCTTCATGATCTCCGGCCTGTTCCTGGCGCTGGTCATCGATCGGCCATGGCGCCGCTATCTCGACCGCAAGGTCGTGCATTTCGCCTATTTCTACGTGCTCTGGCTGACGATCCAGTTCGCCGTCAAGGCGCCGTCCATGGCCGCGGAGACCGGATGGGGCAGCGTCGTCAGCGACTATCTTCTCGCCTATGTGCAGCCCTTCGGCACCCTGTGGTTCATCTACATGCTGCCGGTGATGTTCGTGATCACCAAAGTTCTGCACGACCGCGGCGTACCGTGGCAGGCGGTGCTCGCCGTTGCCGCCGTGCTGCAGATCGCCCCGATCTCGACCGGATCGGTGCTGATCGACGAGTTCAGCTCGCGCTACGTCTATTTCTACGCCGGCTACATCTTCGCCACCCGAGCCTTCGCGCTCGCCGACTGGGCCCGGCAGCATCTGGCCCTCGGCGTCGCCGGCCTCATCGCCTGGGGCGTCGTCAACGGCCTCCTGGTGTTCAACGGTCTCGCCGACCTGCCGCTGGTCGGCCTGGCGCTCGGCACGGCCGGCGCGCTGGCGGTGATCGTCACCTCGGCGCTGCTGACCCAGGCCGGCATCGCTGCGCCGTTCGCCCATTGCGGCCGCCAGTCGATCGTCATCTATCTCGCCTTCTTCTTCCCGATGGCCGTGACCCGGATCGTGCTGCTGAAGACCGGCCTGATCCCGGATGTCGGCACGGTGTCGGCGATCGTCACCGCCGCCGGCGTCGTCGCGCCCCTGGTGCTGGCGTGGCTGATCGAGCGCACCGGCTATGGCCGGTTCCTGTTCCACCGTCCGGCCTGGGCACGGCTGGAGCGCGACCCGCCGCGCCGGCCGGTCGCGCAGGCGGCCGAGTGAGCGGGGCGGAACACGCGGGGTGAAATAAGCGGGGCAGGCGCGAGAAGCAGGCTTTTCTCGCGCCGCCAACGCGGGCATGATCCGCGCCATGTCGAACGAAGCCGCCTCCGCCCTCACCGCCGACGACCACCTGATCCTGGTCGACGGCTCCACCTTCATCTTCCGCGCCTATCACGCGCTGCCGCCCTTGACGCGCAAGTCCGACGGCCTGCCGGTCGGTGCGGTGTCCGGCTTCTGCAACATGCTGTGGAAGCTCTTGCAGGAAGGGCTGACACCGGAGGAAGGCGACGAGCCGACCCATATGGCGGTGATCTTCGACCATTCGGCGAAGACGTTCCGCAACGAGATCTACCCCGCCTACAAGGCCCAGCGCCCGGAGCCGCCGGAGGACCTGATCCCCCAGTTCGGGCTGATCCGCGAGGCGACCCGCGCCTTTTCGGTCCATTGCATCGAGCAGGAGGGGTTCGAGGCCGACGACCTGATCGCCACCTATGCCCGCGCCGCGGCGGCGGCGGGCGCGCGCGTCACCATCGCCTCCGGCGACAAGGACCTGATGCAGCTCATCGGCCCGCGCATCGGCATGATCGACACGATGAAGAACAAGATCTTCGGCGAGGCCGAGGTCTTCGAGAAATTCGGCGTCGGCCCGGACAAGGTGATCGAGGTGCAGGCGCTGGCCGGCGACAGCGTCGACAATGTTCCCGGCGTGCCGGGCATCGGCCTGAAGACGGCGGCGCTGCTGGTCAGCGAGTTCGGCGACCTGGAGACGCTGCTTGCCAGCGCCGACACGATCAAGCAGGCCAAGCGCCGCGAGAACCTCATCGCCTTCGCCGACCAGGCGCGCATCTCCAAGCAGCTCGTGACGCTGAAGGACGACGTGCCCGTCGAGCAGCCGGTGGAAACGCTCACCGTCAACGGGCTCGACGGCACCCGCGCCATCGCCTTCCTCAAGGCGATGGAGTTCACCACCCTGACCCGACGGGTCGCCGAGGTCACCGGCCTCGACATTGCCGGCGTCGAGCCGGCGCGACTCGTCGTGCGCGGCTGGCACGAGCCGGACGGCAAGGGCCGGATGATGGAGGGCGGCCCCGGTGCCCAGCCGGACGGCGGCGAGACCAGTGCCGAGGCCGCCAGCGGCGGGTCGGGCGGCGATGCCGTCACAGCGGCCGTCGCCGGACCGGACGGGGCGTGGACGCCCCAGGCGGTCGCCGACGCGGCGGCCGCGCAAGCGCTGGCGCAGACCATCGACCCGTCCGGCTACGAGACGGTGATGGATCTCGACCGGCTGAGGGCCTGGGTGGCGGAGGCGAGCGAACGCGGCCATGTGGCGGTCGATACGGAGACGACCTCGCTCGATGCCATGCAGGCCGATCTCGTCGGCGTGTCGCTGGCGACGCAGCCGGGGCGGGCCTGCTACATCCCGCTCGGCCATGTCGACGGCGAGGGCGACCTGCTCGGCGGCGGCGGCCTGATCCCCGGCCAGATCGCCCTGGGCGAGGCGCTCGCCGTGCTCAAGCCGCTGCTGGAGGACCCCGGCGTCCTCAAGATCGCGCAGAACCTCAAATATGACTGGCTGGTGCTGAAGCGCTACGGCATCGAGGTCGCCCCGTTCGACGACACGATGCTGCTGTCCTATGCGCTGGATGCCGGCAAGGGCGGCAACGGCATGGACGCGCTGTCCGAGCGCTGGCTCGGCCACACGCCAATCCCGTTCAAGGAAGTCGCCGGCTCCGGCAAGGCGATGATCACCTTCGACAAGGTGCCGCTCGACAAGGCCTCCGCCTATGCGGCGGAGGATGCCGACGTCACCCTGCGCCTGTGGCAGGTGCTCAAACCGCGGCTTGCGGCCGAGCATATGGCCGGCGTCTATGAGCGGCTGGAGCGGCCGATGGTGCCGGTGCTCGCCCGCATGGAAGAGCGCGGCATCTCCATCGACCGGCAGATGCTGTCGCGCCTGTCGGGCGAGTTCGCGCAAGGCATGGCGGCGCTGGAGGACGAGATCCGCCAGCTTGCCGGCGAGAGTTTCAACATCGGCAGCCCGAAGCAGCTCGGGGACATCCTGTTCGGCAAGATGGGCCTGCCCGGCGGCAAGAAGACCAAGACCGGCGCCTGGTCGACCTCGGCCTCGGTGCTGGAGGACCTTGCCACGGAAGGGCACGAACTGCCCGCGCGCATCGTCGACTGGCGGCAGCTCTCCAAGCTCAAGTCCACCTATACGGACGCGCTGCCGGGCTTCGTCAATCCGCAGACCGGGCGCGTGCACACGTCCTACGCGCTGGCGGCGACGACCACCGGCCGCCTGTCCTCGTCCGAGCCGAACCTGCAGAACATTCCGGTGCGGACCGAGTCCGGCCGCAAGATCCGCAAGGCCTTCGTCGCCGGCACGGGCATGAAGCTGGTCTCAGCCGACTACAGCCAGATCGAGTTGCGCGTGCTCGCGCATATGGCCGATATCGCCCAACTCAAGCAGGCCTTCGCCGACGGGCTGGACATCCATGCGATGACCGCCTCGGAAATGTTCGGCGTGCCGATCGAGGGCATGGACCCGATGGTCCGCCGCCGGGCCAAGGCGATCAATTTCGGCATCATCTACGGCATCTCGGCCTTCGGCCTCGCCGCCCAGCTCGGCATCCCGCGCGGCGAGGCGGCGGAGTATATCTCCACCTATTTCAAGCGCTTCCCCGGCATTCGCGACTACATGGAAGAGACCAAGAGGTTCGTTCATGCCAATGGCTACGTCACGACGATCTTCGGCCGCCGGGCGCATTATCCGGAGGTGAACACCTCCAATCCGAACATGCGCGCCTTCTACGAGCGCGCGGCGATCAACGCGCCGATCCAAGGCTCGGCCGCCGACATCCTGCGCCGGGCGATGGTGCGGATGGACGACCGGCTTTCGGCCTCCAGGCTCGCAGCCCGCATGCTGCTGCAGGTGCATGACGAGCTGATCTTCGAGGTGCCGGAGGCGGAGGTGGACGCCACCATCGCCCTGGTGCGCCAAGTGATGGAAACGGCGGCCGAACCGGCCGTGACGCTCTCCGTGCCGCTGCATGTCGACGCGCGCGCCGCCGACAACTGGGACGAGGCGCACTAGTTGTCGTAGCGTCCATTACATGCTATTCTAGAGATTCAAACTCGATTCCAACTTGCATATGAGGAATGATATGACAATTTGGGTCTATATAATTGACGTTGCCGGAGTCGCGCTCCTCCTAGTATGCGTACTTGTCGTACGCGCAGCAGTATCTGTTTGGCGGGCAGACAAATCTAAATCAAGATCACTTAACGAAAGCTCGATTTCAGTACTTCACACGATTAGGGGAGAACTCAAGCCAAACCCTCACGGTAGGCCAAAGTTCGAGTATGCAGAAGGCGTTGCAATCCGCAAAAACAAAAAAACCGGAAAAAAAGAGTGGGTTCGTCAGCGACGCCTCTCCGATGAGGCTGTCTCCATTTCAAAATAAATATGAAAGAAAGAAAATTGTCATATATTGGCTGGATACCTACAGTTTCTGGTCGTTTGGCATTTTCCGAGTTTGGTATCTCGGATAATCCAACCCAGTCCATCACGTCGTCTTTCGTTACCATAAAAGAGAGACATATAATAACTTATCAAAAGCGATACCTCTCTGACGTGATAATACCGATTTTTTCATACTCCAGAGAAGTTCACGATTTCCTCGGCCTTCTTATATTTAATAGAACCGGAAAACTTTGGTTCACGTGCAGCGCTACATATATTAGCCAGGATGATGCTTTAGAGGGCGTAATAGGCCTTTTCGACAAAGAAACTTGGAGAGATACGACAGAAGCAGAAGTTCGAGAACTTCAGTCTGCGCTAAGAAAGTGTGATGGCAGCGCTGAGGCGTCAATTTCTGATTTTGTGAATATTGCTACCGAAAGAGCATTGTTTTGTGCAAAATACAGTGTGGCACGGAACGGAACATTCCGAATAGCAAAGATTGGAAATGTACTTCCTTCATGTTCTGAGAACGGCGCCTCAGATGAGGAATTATGCCTTCAATGCTATTACTACATCAAAGACAATCTTCACACTCACAAGCATCATTCGGAAAGAACTGATTCTATTCTTAGTTTATACGCAGACGATGATAGTATTGACTGGAAAATGGGCACGCTGTATTCTATATACAGGAAAATTATTGCCAGAAGACGAAGCGGCTCCGTAGTAGATTTTATTGAGGGACTGGGGGTATTGTCATACGCTGAGTCTTTTAGGTGTATTTTTAGCGATCACTTCGATGAACTTAAGATGAAGTCAGAGTATAATCGTCAACAAATGATAGAATCTTTGAATTCATCCCTATATAAAGCATCATACTATGAGAATCAAAGGAAAATCACAAGATCATACGTATTGTTTTCGCTTACGACCTTTGGTTTGATAGTATCACTCGCCTCTTTAATCAGCGCATCAAATCAAAGAATTGAAAATATCTCTCAAGAGCTTATTAATATCGTTGATTTTATCGCAAATTACCCTATGTGGACATTTTCTATGTTATTGGTTACATCTCTGGTATGGAGTATCTCCCTAGAACCAGAGAATAAATTTTCAAAGAATATATTTTTAGACTTTAGGAGAATATTGTTTGCCCTGAATAGAAAATTCTTGCCTCTTACGATATTGTCTTTTTCGGGAGCCGCAGCATTGCTTTTTTATGGGATTTTTTTCTAGGCGCGGCTTACCCCTCGCGGATGAAGCGCTTTTCCACCGCCGCAAGGCCGGCATCGAGCCGGTCGGCGGCCTCGAAGCCGAGATCGCGCAGCAGTTCGGCCTGGAAGGCGCGGGCAAGCGCCACCAGCTCACCATAGACCCTGGCGCCTTCCGGCGTCAGTTCGAGCTGTTCGGCCCGGCGGTCGGACGCGTCGGTGGCGCGCGACAGCCAGCCGCGCTGCTCCAGCGTCGCCACCGCCCGGCTGACCTTGGTCTTGTGCATGGCGGAGCGGCGGCCGATCTCGGTCGCGGTGGTGTGGCCGAGCTGGCCGAGAATCGCGAAGGTGCGCCATTCCGGGCGGCTGATGCCATAGGCCGCGCGGTAGCGGGCGGCGAAGCGGCGGCTGACCAGCTCCGACGCCCTGACCAGCCGGTAGGGCAGAAACTCGTCAAGCAGCAGGCGTCCGGTCATTTGCGGCCCCCATGCCGATAAAATCCGCCGAGCGGCGTCTCGCACGTTGATAGTTTCAGATAAAACAGTTACACATGCAACCATCAACTGTCTGGATCAGGAGGGATCGGACATGGCACTTTCGAACAGCCCGGCCTATATGCCGGGCTTCGGCAACGATTTCGAGACCGAGGCGCTTCCCGGCGCCCTGCCGCAGGGACAGAACTCGCCGCAGCGCGCGCCTTATGGCCTTTATGCCGAGCAGCTTTCCGGCTCGCCCTTCACCGCGCCGCGCGGCACCAACGAGCGGTCCTGGCTCTACCGCATCCGCCCGTCGGTGAAGCATTCGGGCCGCTTCTCGCCCGTCTCCCTGCCCGAGTGGAAGAGCGCGCCGACGGTCGACGACCATTCGCTGGCGCTCGGCCAGCTTCGCTGGAACCCGGTGCCGATCCCGCAGACGCCGGTGACCTTCCTGACCGGCATGCGCACCATCACCACGGCCGGCGACGTCAACGGCCAGGCCGGCATGGCGAGCCATGTCTTTGTCGCCAATACCGACATGGTCGACGAATATTTCTTCAACGCCGACGGCGAGCTGCTGATCGTGCCGCAGGACGGGGGCCTGCGCATCGCCACCGAACTCGGCGTGATCGAGGTGGTGCCCAAGGAGATCTGCGTGATCCCGCGCGGCATGGTGTTCCGCGTCGAACTCATGGACGGCAAGGCGCGTGGCTATGCCTGCGAGAATTACGGCGCCAAGTTCACCCTGCCCGACCGCGGCCCGATCGGCGCCAACTGCCTTGCCAATCCGCGCGACTTCAAGACGCCGGTGGCGTGGTTCGAAGACAAGGAAGGCCCCTGCCGGCTGGTGGTGAAGTGGTGCGGCCGCTTCCACGAGACGAAGCTCGAGGCCTCGCCGCTCGACGTGGTCGCCTGGCACGGCAACTACGCGCCCTACAAATACGACCTGACCACCTATTCGCCTGTCGGCGCGATCCTGTTCGACCATCCCGATCCGTCGATCTTCACGGTGCTGACCGCCCCGTCCGGCGAGGACGGCACGGCGAATATCGACTTCGTCATCTTCCCGGAGCGCTGGATGGTCGCGGAGCATTCCTTCCGCCCGCCATGGTATCATCGCAACATCATGTCGGAGTTCATGGGGCTGATCTACGGCCGCTACGACGCCAAGGAGGAAGGGTTCGTGCCCGGCGGCATGAGCCTTCACAACATGATGCTGCCGCACGGGCCCGATGCCAGCGGCTTCGAGAAGGCGAGCCGCGCCGAGTTGAAGCCGCAGAAGCTGACAGGCACCATGGCATTCATGTTCGAGACCCGCTTCCCGCAGCACCTCACGCGCTTCGCGGCGGAACTCGACACCTTGCAGGACAACTACCTCGACTGCTGGTCGGAGCTGAAGAAGCGCTTCGACGGCACCCCCGAGGGCAACTGGGACTGAGCCATGAAACTCGCAACACTTCGCGATGGCAGCCGCGACGGCAGGCTCGTCGTCGTCAACAAGGCGCTGACCCGCTGCACCGAGGCCGCCCACCTGGCGCCAACGCTGCAGGCCGCTCTCGACACCTGGGACGAGGTCGCACCGAAACTGGCGACCCTCGCCGAGAGCCTCGAGCACGACGCGGTGCCGAGCCTGCGCTTCCACGAGCACAATGCGCTGTCGCCGCTGCCGCGCGCCTATCAGTGGGCGGACGGCTCGGCCTATGTCAATCACGTGGAACTGGTGCGCAAGGCGCGCAACGCCGAGATGCCGGCGAGCTTCTGGACCGATCCGCTGATGTATCAGGGCGGCTCCGACGCCTTCCTCGCCCCGCGCGAGCCGATCCGCATGGCCGACGAGGCCTTCGGCATCGACATGGAGGGCGAGGTCGCCGTGATCACCGGCGACGTGCCGATGGGCGCCACCGCTGAAGAGGCGCGCGCCGCCATCCGCCTCGTCATGCTGGTCAACGACGTGTCGCTGCGCGGCCTGATCCCGGCCGAACTCGGCAAGGGTTTCGGCTTCTTCCAGTCCAAGCCGTCGTCCGCCTTCTCGCCGGTGGCGGCGACACCGGACGAGTTGGGCGAGGCCTGGGACGGAGGTAAGCTCCACCTGCCGCTGCGCGTCGACCTCAACGGCCAGCCCTTCGGCCGGGCCAATGCCGGCATCGACATGACCTTCGACTTTCCGACCCTGATCGCCCATGCGGCGAAGACGCGGCCGCTGTCGGCCGGCACCATCATCGGCTCCGGCACGGTGTCCAACAAGATGGACGGCGGTCCCGGCAAGCCGGTGGCCGAGGGCGGGGTGGGCTATTCCTGCATCGCCGAGATCCGCATGATCGAGACCATCGAGAGCGGCGTCGCCAAGACCCCGTTCATGCGCTTCGGCGACACGGTGCGGATCGAGATGCAGGACGCGGACGGCCATTCGGTCTTCGGCGCCATCGAGCAGACGGTCGAGAAATACGAGAAGGCTTGAGGCGCCGTGCGGCGCTGATCGAAGGAGGGATTTCGCGATGAAGACTGTGCGGATGCTGGCGGCATTTGCCGCTCTGGCCCTCGGCACGGCAGCGATCACGCCGGTGCGGGCCGCCGATGTGACCGCGCCGGTGCGGGCGCTGATGACGGCGGCGGAGGCCAACTGGGCCGACACGCCACAGGACTACCAGGATTATTTTTCCGAGGAGCGCCTGGCCAGCCTCTACAGCGCCGACCTTGCGGCCCGCTACCGCAAGGCGGCGGACACGCCCTTCGCCAAGGAAATCGGCACGCCGCTCGACTGGGACGTCGTCGTCAACGGCCAGGACGGCTGTCCCTTGAAGGAGATCACCATCGCGGCGGCCGGGCAGGAACGCGGGGCGACCCGCGTCGTCGCCCGTTTCCGCGGCCTGACCTGCTTCGGCCCGGACGCCGAGTACCAGGGCTTCCAGGAGGCGCATTTCCTCGTCATCGAGGAAGGCGGCCGGCCGGTCATCGACGACATCGTCACGCCGATGGACGGCGAGGCGCAGTCGCTGAAGGCCCAGCTCGACATCATCGCCTCGGACGCACAGTAACCGCGCCCAACGGGCCGCGATGCGGCCCATCGAAATCTGAGAGGACTATCTCCCGTGAGCAAGCAATTCGCCTCCCAGGGCGACATGACCGAGAAGAAGATCTCCTTCACCGAAATCGGCGACGGGCTTTGGGCCTTCACCGCCGAGGGCGACCCGAACACCGGCGTCATCATCGGCGACGACAGCGTCATGATCGTCGAGGCGCAGGCCACCCCGCGCCTTGCCGGCAAGGTGATCGAGAAGGTGCGCGAGGTCACCGACAAGCCGATCAGCCATCTGGTGCTGACCCATTACCATGCCGTCCGCGTGCTGGGCGCTGCCGCCTATCAGGCGCCGACGATCATCATGAGCGACAAGGCCCGTTCGATGGTAGCCGAACGCGGTGCCGAGGACCGGGAGTCCGAGTTCATGCGCTTCCCGCGCCTGTTCCAGGGCTATGACAATGTCGCCGACATTCCGCCGCTGACCTGGCCGACGACCACCTTCACCGACAGGATGAGCGTCTTCCTCGGCAAGCGCCGCGTCGACCTCAGCTTCCTCGGCCGCGCCCATACGGCCGGAGATATCGTCATCCACGTGCCGGACCAGAACGTCATGTTCACCGGCGACATCGTCGAGTACCACTCCGCCTGCTATTGCGGCGACGGCCATTTCCGCGACTGGCCGGGCACGCTCGAGCGCATCCGCGCCTTCGACGTCGATGCCATCGCGCCGGGCCGGGGCGATGCGCTGGTCGGCAAGGAGATGGTCAACGCGGCGCTCGACGCAACGGCCGACTTCGTCACCTCGACCTTCCGTCCGGTGGCGCAGGTGGCAACGCGCGGCGGCTCGCTGAAGGAAGCCTGGGACGCGGCCCGCGCCGCCTGCGATCCGAAGTTCTCGTCCTACGCGATCTATGAGCACTGCCTGCCGTTCAACGTGGCGCGCGCCTATGACGAGGCGCTCGGCATCGATACACCGCGCATCTGGACGGCCCAGCGCGACAAGGAGATGTGGCAGGCCCTGCAGGGCTGACGAGACCTGCCGTCGCCGGCCGGTGCGCGAGGACGCTCCGGCCACGACGGTTTCAGCCCGCAGAAGACCGGCCAGGGAGGGCCGCTGATGACGAAGATCTTCGAAACGCCGCTCTATCCGTACACGCGCTGCGCCGACCAGGACGCCGCAGCGCCGGCCCGCCACAAGGTGGTCGTGATCGGCGCCGGGCCGATCGGCCTGGCGCTCGCCATCGACCTGGCGCAGCAGGGCGTTGCCGTCACCGTGCTCGACGAGAACGACAAGGTGAGCTGGGGCTCGCGGGCGATCTGCTTCGCCAAGCGGCCGCTGGAGATCCTCGACCGGCTCGGCTGCGGCGAGCGGATGGTCGACAAGGGTGTTGTGTGGAATCTCGGCAAGGTTTTCTTCGACGAACGCAAGGTCTACGAGTTCAACCTGCTGCCCGAGGGCGGACACAAGCGGCCGGCCTTCATCAACCTGCAGCAGTATTACCTGGAACAATACCTGGTCGAGCGGGCGCTGGAGATCGGCCGCGACACCGGGCTGCTGGAGCTGCGCGGCGGCAACAAGGTGAGCGCAGTGACGCCGCATGGCGACGGCGTCGAGCTGACCGTGGAGACGCCGGAGGGGCCCTATCGAATCGAGGCCGACTGGCTGGTCGCCTGCGACGGTGCCGGCTCGCCGACCCGCGCCATGCTCGGGCTCGACTTCCTCGGCCGGGTGTTCGAAGACAATTTCCTGATCGCCGACGTCGTCATGAAGGCGGACTTCCCGACCGAGCGCTGGTTCTGGTTCGACCCGCCGTTCAACCGCGGCCAGTCGGCGCTGCTGCACCGCCAGCCGGACGACGTCTGGCGCATCGACCTGCAGCTCGGCTGGGATATCGACCGGGAGGCGGAGAAGGACCCGGCGCGCATCGCGCCGAAGCTGAAGGCGATGCTCGGCGAGGATGTCGACTACGAACTGGAATGGGTGTCGATCTACACGTTCCAGTGCCGGCGGATGGAGAAGTTCCGCCACGGCCGGGTGATCTTTGCCGGCGACAGCGCCCACCAGGTCTCGCCCTTCGGCGCGCGGGGCGCCAATTCCGGCCTGCAGGACACGGACAACCTCGCCTGGAAGCTGAAGCTGGTGCTCGACGGCACGGCGCCCGAGGCGCTGCTCGACAGCTACGATGCCGAGCGCGTCTTCGCCGCCGACGAGAACATCCTCAACTCGTCGCGCTCGACCGACTTCATCACGCCGAAAAGCCAGGCCAGCCGGGTGTTCCGCGACGCGGTGCTGGAGCTGGCCGAGCATCACGCCTTCGCCCGGCCCTTGGTCAATTCCGGCCGCCTGTCGCTGCCGGCGACCTATGACGGCTCGCCGCTCAACGGCCCGGACTGCGCGGCGATGCCGGCCCGCAGCCGGCCGGGCGCCCCGGCGAGCGACGCGCCGGTTGCCGGCGGCTGGCTGATCGACCGGCTGGGCAACCGCTTCCAGCTTCTCACCATCGACGTCGAGGCGCCGGAAACCCTTGTCATCGACGGCATCGCCGTCGAGCGGGTGGCGCTGTCGGCCGGCGACGATCCGAGCGGCGCGCTCGCCGCGCGCTATCTCGGCGAGGCGAAGAGCGCCGTCTATCTGATGCGCCCGGACCAGCATGTCGCCGCCCGCTGGGAGGCGTTCGATGCCGGCGAGGTGACGAAGGCGCTGCGGATCGCCACCGCCCGCAGCGAGACCCGCGGGCGGGGATAACGGCCCGAACCGGCCGGAACGCAAGGAAACCCGAAATGAGCGAAACCACCAAGAAAACGGGCCTGCGGCTGGCGCCCAACATCGCCGATCCAGACGGCTTCTATGCCGAACTGATCGCGCTGCACGAGGGGCTGCCGCGCGAGGACAGCGAGGCGCTGAACGCCCGGCTGGTGCTGGTGCTGGCCAACCATATCGGCGACCGCGAGGTGCTGCGCGAGGCCTTCGCCGCCGCCAGACTGCAAGGGCCGCCAACGACTTGAGCCTTTCCGCGGCAGCCTGCGGCTGAGGGGCCCGTGGCTGCTGCGAGCCTGCCGAACGCGGACGGGGCGTTCCGTTTCAACGATGAAAACGGGAGAGCCCGCAATGACTGTCCAAGCTGACCTGAAGATCGAGCAGATCCACCACGTCGCCTATCGCTGCAAGGACGCGAAGGAGACCGTGAACTGGTATGTCGACAACCTGAACATGGGGTTCGTGCTGGCCATCGCCGAGGACAAGGTGCCCTCGACCCATGAGCCGGACCCCTACATGCATGTCTTCCTCGACGCCGGCGCGGGCAATGTGCTCGCCTTTTTCGAGCTTCCGACCAAGCCGGAGATGGGCCGCGACCCGAACACGCCCGTGTGGGTGCAGCACATCGCCTTCAAGGTGAAGGACCGCGACACGCTGATTGCCTACAAGGAGCGGCTCGAAAAGAACGGCATCGAGGTGCTCGGCGTCACCGATCACTCGATCTTCCATTCGATCTATTTCTTCGACCCCAACGGCCACCGCATCGAACTGGCCTGCCCGGATCCGGCCGAGGAGGAGATGCTGAAGAAGCTCGACGCGGTGAAATGGGAGATGCTGGAGGAGTGGTCGAAGACCAAGCGGGCGCCGCAGCACGCCGCCTGGTTGCATGCCAAGGAGCTCGGCAAGGCCTGAGCCTGCCGCGTCCCGCCCCGGATCGCCGCCCAGCACGGCGCTTCGGGGGCGGGCCAAATTCGGGCCGCATTCTTCCGCTAGGCGATGCAGCCTGAGGTCGCAGGCGCGCAAGACGCCTTGCGGAAACCGGCGGGGCGTCCGGGGTCCACAAGGCAGCAATGCTGGAGACACCGCATGCCGTCCCGATTCCTGGCGAGCTTCCTCCCCCGCGTCCTTCTCGGCCGGCTCCCTCGTCGCCCCACGCCCGCACTGGCGCCGACATTGGCGTTGGCGCTGATGCTCGGCCTGCCGCTGCCGGCGAGCGGCCAGCCCGCCGACCTTGCCGGGGCGTCCGACCATCCGCTGGTCGGGCGCTACGAGGGCGCCGTCATCACCGCCCACGAGAGCCGCGCCTATGACGAGATCCGGCTGCCGGTCGCCCCGCTGGAGCGCGGCGGCAAGGACACGCCGAATGCCTGGCAGGCGGAATTCTCGGGCCGGATCACCTCGCTGCGCTACGAGGGGCCGGGCGGGCGCTCGATGCTGGAGATCCTGCGCAACCACCAGAGCGAGCTGGAGGCGAAGGGCTTTGCGACCCGCCTGTTCTGCCGGGGCAAGGCCGACTGCTCGCCCGGCGGCGCGATCCCGACCTTCTGGGACGCGGGGCGCGCCGGCATCGGCCTGCCAACCACCTGGGACAGCACGGTCTACCTGCTGGCAGAGCGGAACGACGCCGAGGCGCGCGTCACCGTCGCCCTGCTCGGCGTCGAGACGAGGGCACGCGGCGACCGGCCCTTGATGCCGCATCTGGCGGTGACGGTGGTCGAGGCGACGCCGATGGAGACCGGCCGCATCGCCGTGCTGGCCGCCGACGAAATGGCGCAGACGCTGGCCCGCGACGGGCGCATCGCCGTCTATGGCATCACGTTCGAGTTCGACAGCGCCGAGATCACTGCCGAGTCCGCCGACCAGATCGGCGAACTCGGCCGGCTGATGGGCGACAATCCGGACCTTGCCGTGCTGATCGTCGGCCATACCGACGGCAAGGGCGGCTTCGACTACAACCTGTCGCTGTCGCAGCGGCGCGCCCAGGCGGTGGTCGACCGGCTGGCCGGGACGCATGGCATCGCCGCCGCGCGGATGACACCGGCCGGCGCCGGCATGGTCGCCCCCGTGGCCAGCAACAGAAGCGACGAGGGGCGGGCGAGGAACCGGCGGGTGGAGATCGTCGAAATCGTCCGCTGATACAGCCTGAAGTTACATTCCCCCGTTGCCTCGCGCAGCCGGTTCGTGAGATGGATGGCATCGGAACGAGCGTCCGGGACCGGACGGGCAGGGGGCGGAAATGCAGGAAAATCCGGGTGATAGCCGCAAGCGCGGGCGGGGTCGCACGGTCGGCCGGTGGCTGGCGGCTCTGGCCGTGCTGCTCGTCATGGTGCTGGCCGCCGGCTGGTGGATCACCCTGCCGGCGCCGCCCGACGCCTTCTACACGCCGCCGGCGACCCGGCCCGCCGAACCGGGCGCGATCCTGCGCAGCGAGCCCTATGACATCGACATTCCGGCCGGCGCCAAGGCCTGGCGGGTGCTCTATACAACCCGTCTGGAGGACGGATCGCCGACGGTGGCAAGCGCGCTGGTCGTGCTGCCGGACCGTCTCGTCGACACCCCGCGACCGGTGATCGCCTGGGCGCACGGCACCACCGGCGCGGCACGCGGCTGCGCGCCGTCGCTGTCGCCGGCGCCCTTCGGCGGCACGCCCGGCATGGAGGATGTGGTCAAACACGGCTGGGCGATGGTCGCGACCGACTATGCCGGCCTCGGCGGGCCGGGCCATCACGGCTATCTGGTCGGGCAGGTCGCCGCCTATTCGGTGCTGGACGCGGTGCGCGCGGCGCGCCAGGTGGCCGACTGGCAGCTCGGCAGCCGCGTCGTCGTCTGGGGCCATTCGCAGGGCGGCCACGCGGCGCTGTGGACCGGCATGCGGGCCGGCACCGACGCGCCGGAGCTGGAGATCGCCGGCGTCGCCGCGATGGCGCCGGTGACCGAGATCGCGGCGATGCTCGGCCAGGGCGCGGGCAGCGGCTTCGGCGAGATCATCTCGGCCTATCTCTACACCAGCTACCGCCGGCTCTACCCGCAGATCGGCGATGCTTATGTCAGCGATTTCAACGAGATGATCGCAACGGACATCGCCCGCCGCTGCCTTCTCGACTGGCGCGCGGCCTGGTCGCTGGCCTTGACCCGGCTGCTGCCGAAGTCCGGCCTGTTCAGCCAGCCGATCGGCGAGGGGCCGTTCGGCGAGCGGCTGGCGCAGAACGACCCCGATGGGGCCATCGCCGCGCCGCTGCTGCTGGCGCAGGGCCTTGCCGACGAGGTGATCGACCCGGCGCTGCAGGCGGGCTTCGTGGCGCGCCGCTGCGCCGCCGGCCAGGCGATCGACTACCGCACCTTTCCGGGGCTCACCCATGTCAGCCTGGTCGGCCCCAGCTCCGCCCTGACACCGCAACTTCTGGACTGGACGAAAGCGCGCTTCGCGGGCGATCCGGTCGAGGTGGCGGCCGGGGATAACTGTCCGGCCGGCTAGAGGCCGGGCGGGGATAGCGCGCCGATCCGCTTGCGAGCGCTTGCGCAAACGCGGCCCCGCCGCGGCTGCCGGTTTTCAATTAAGATATTGATATAATTCTCTTTTTTCGAAGAAATGCGCTGCGCGATTTTTGCGCGGAAACTTGCAAAATTTTGCGAGATTTCGAGAAACTTCGAGAATCCCGTCTCAATTTCGCCAGGTCCGCGGGTCTCGCCGAAGGCGACGCCTCCGCGTCGCCCATCACTCTAGGCCATCGATCTTGGCCGGCGATCCGGACCCGCGAAGCCGCGCCCCTGCCGGTGACCTGACTGTCTCCCGCTTCTGGCGCTCGCTTCTGGCGCCCGCAGGACCTCAAAGCCTGTTGCGATTGTGGATGTTATAAGATAACGAATGAGCGCGGCGACGCGGCCGACCTCGCGCGCCGGCCCTTATCCCCCGCCTATCCCCCTTCGGCGGCCGTCCCGCCGCCTTCCCAGGACAGGACCGTTCCGATGCCCCGACTGCTCCCCCCCGTCCCTACAAAGCTCCGGGCAAAACTCCGGGCAAAGCTCCCGGCAGCGCTCCTTGCGACGCTCCTCGCCGCGACCGCGCCGAGCCTTGCCCAGCCCGCCGACGAGACGCTCGACGTCGTCGCGCAATTCGAGATCCAGGCGCCCGAGCCCTCGACCAGCGGCTATATCTTCACCCGCATGGGCCTTGCCGAGACCCTGGTGAACGCGGCCGCCGACGGGCGGCTGGAGCCGGGCCTTGCCACCGGCTGGGAGGTGTCGCCGGACGGGCTGGCCTGGCGCTTCGTCCTGCGCGAGGGCGTGCGCTTTCACGACGACACGCCGATGACGGCGGAGGCGGCGGCGAACGCGCTGGAGATCGCGCGGGCAAAGCCCGGACCGCTGGCCGGCCTGCCGATCGCCGCGATCACCGCCGACGGCGATGCGGTGGCGATCACGCTCACCGAGCCGCTGGCGGCGCTGCCCGCCTTCCTGGCCGAGTTCCGCTCGCAGATCCTGGCGCCGGCCGCCTATGACGGCGACGGCAAGGGCGTCGCGATCATCGGCACCGGCCCCTACCGCGTCACCCAGATGACGCCGCCGCTCGCCCTCAAGGCCACCGCCTGGGACGGCTACTGGGGCGAGGCGCCGCACATCGCCCATGTCAGCTATACCGCCGTCAGCCGGGTGGAGACGCGGGCGCTGATGGCCGAGTCGGGCGATGCCGACTTCGTCTTCGCCCTCGACCCGGCCAGCGTCGCGCGGCTCGGCCTGTCCGACGCCGTCGAGGTGCACTCGGTGGCGATCCCGCGCACGCTGCTGCTGAAGGTGAACGCCGCCCATCCGTTCCTCGCCGAGCCGGCGGTGCGCCAGGCCCTGAGCCTTGCCATCGACCGGGAGGGCATCGCCCGCGCCGTGCTGCGCTATCCCGAGGGCGCCGGCCAGCTTTTCCCGCCGTCGGTGGCGGACTGGCACAACCCGGCGCTGGAGCCGCTGGCGCATGACGTCGACGCCGCCCGCGCCCTGCTCGGCGGCCTCGGCTGGACGCCCGGCGACGACGGCATCCTGCGGCGCGGCGACGACCGCTTCTCGCTGACCCTGCTGACCTATCCCGACCGGCCCGAACTGCCGCTGGTCGCCGCCGTGCTGGAACAGCAGTTCCGCGCCATCGGCGTCGAGGTGGTGATCAACACCACCAACTCGTCCGAGATCCCGGCCGGCCACCAGGACGGATCGCTGCAGATCGCCCTGCTGGCCCGCAACTTCTCGCTGATCCCCGACCCGATCGGCACGGTGCTGTCCGACTATGCGCCGACCGGCGACTGGGGCGCGATGGGCTGGGACAATCCGGCCTTCACCGCGCTCGCCCGCAGCCTGGCGCGCGGGGAGGGCGGCGCGGCCGAACGGGCCGAGGCCGCGCGGATCCTGCAGGAGGACCTGCCGGTGATCCCGATCGCCTGGTATCGCCAGACGCTGGCGGTTGCCCGCGACATCGAGGGCACGGTGATCGACCCGTGGGAGCGCAGCTTCGGCCTGCCGGCGCTGCGGCGGACGCGATGAGCGCCCTCGCCTCCCGGCTGGTGCAGGCGGTGATGGTGGCGGTGCTGATCGGCACCGCGACCTTCGCCATGATGCGCGCGCTGCCGGGCGATGCCGCCTGGCGGATCGCCGCCGGACGCTACGGCTACGACAATGTCAACGCCCAGGCGGCCGACGCGGTGCGCCAGGAACTGGGGCTCGGCGGCCCGGTGCTGCCGGCGCTCGGCCGCTGGTTCGCCGATCTGGCGCGGCTCGACTTCGGCACCTCGCTGGTCTCCGGCCAGCCGGTGATCGACGAGATCGGCCACCAGCTCGGCGCCTCGCTGCAGCTTGCCGTTGCCGCCTTGCTGCTGTCGCTGCTGATCGGCCCGCCGCTTGGCATCCTGGCCGGGCTGCGGCCGGGCGGCGTCCTCGACCGGACGCTGCTGGTGCTGTCGACCGGACTGAAGGCGGTCCCGCAATTCCTGATGGCGCTGCTGCTGATCCTTTTCCTCGCCGTGCATCTGCGCTGGCTGCCGGCCGCCGGCCATGGCGAGGCGCGCCACTTCATCCTGCCGAGCCTGACGCTGGCGCTCGGGCTGGCCGCCGTCAACGCAAGAATCGCCCGCGACGCCATGGCCCGGATCGCGGCGATGCCGTTCTACCGCTTCGCGCAGTGGAAGGGCCTGTCGCCGCGCCAGGCCCTGCTGCGGCACGGGCTGCGCAACGTCTCGGTGCCGCTCGTCACCTATCTCGGCCTGCAATTCGTCACCCTGGTGGAGGGCGTCGTCGTGGTCGAATCGGTGTTCGGCTGGCCCGGCATCGGCCATGCGCTGGTGCATGCGATCTTTTCGCGCGACGTGCCGATGGTGCAGGGCACCGCCTTGGTGCTGGGGCTCGGCTTCGTGCTGGTCAATGCCGGCATCGACCTCGCCGTGCGGCGGCTCGACCCGAGGGTGAGCGCATGACCGACGCCCCCCTCTCCCTTGCCGGAAATGCCAACCGGACCGCGAGCCTTGCCGCGAGCTGGCCGCGCCTCGCCGGGCTGCTGCTGGTGGCGCTGGTCGCCGGCTTCGCTCTGGCCGGGCCGCTGCTGGTGCCCGGCGACCCGCTGGCGCAGTCGCTGATCAAGGCGCTGGCCGGGCCGGAGGCGGCCGCGCCGCTCGGCTACGACCATCTCGGCCGCTCGATCTTCCACCGGCTGGCCAGCGCGCTGCGGCTGTCGCCGGCGATCGCCCTGGCCGCCGTCGCCACCGCCGGCCTGGCCGGCCTGGCGCTCGGCACCCTGGCCGCCGCCCGTGGCGGCTGGACCGAACGCGCCCTGGTGACGCTGGCCGACGCGCTGCTGGCGCTGCCGGGCCTGCTGCTGGTGCTGATCGTGCTGGCGATCGTGCCGGGCACGGCGCTCGGCTTCTGGGCCGGCCTGTCGCTGGTGCTGTGGGTCGAGTTCTTCCGCCTGTCGCGCGCCGCAACGCGCGAGACGCTGGCCTCGCCCGCCGTCCAGGCCTCGCGGCTGCTCGGCTTCGGCCCCGCCTACATCTTCCGCGCCCATATCTGGCCGGAGGTCGGGCCGATGATGCTGACCGCCGCCGCCTTCGGCACGGCGACGGCGATCATGGCCATCGCCGCGCTCGGCTTCGTCAATGTCGGCATGCGCGCGCCGACGCCGGAACTGGGCCGGATGATGGTGGAGCTGCTGCCCTATTGGCGCGAGGCGCCGCTGGCGCTGCTGTCGCCGGTGGTCGCCACCTTCACCCTGCTGCTCGGATTGACACTCATGGCCGGGAGCCGCTCCGCATGATCCTGCTTGAGGCCGACGACATCACCGTCTCGGACGGACCGACGACCCTGCTGCAACCGGTCAGCCTGACACTGGAGGCCGGAACGCCGCTGGTGGTGCTGGGCGAGACCGGCTCGGGCAAGAGCCTGCTGGCGCAGGCGCTGATGGGAACCCTGCCGCCGGGCCTTGCCACCAGCGGACGGGTGACGCTCGGCACCCACCGGCTGGAGACGGCGCGGGCCGGCCGGTTCCGCCCGCTATGGGGCCGCGAGATCGCCGTGCTGCCGCAGGAGCCGTGGCTGTCGCTCGACCCGTTGATGCGGGCGCGGGCGCAGGTCGGCGAGACGCACCGGCTGGTGCGCGCGCTGACGGCGGCCGAGGCGCGCCGCCAGGCGGAGGCGGACCTTGCCCGGCTCGGCCTCGACCCGGCGGCGACGCAGCGCTACCCGCACCAGCTTTCCGGCGGCATGGCGCAGCGCGTCGCCATCGCCGCGGCGCGGGCCGGCGGGGCGCGGATCGTCATCGCCGACGAGCCGACCAAGGGGCTGGACGCGGCCCGCCGCGACGATGTCGCCGACCTGCTGCTGCAGGAGCTCGGCCAGGGCGGCGGTTTGCTGGTGATCACCCACGACCTGGAGCTGGCGCAGCGGATCGGCGGCCGGCTGATGGTGCTGCGCCGCGGCGAGGTGGTGGAGGCGGGCGAGACCGCGCGGGTCCTCGCCGCGCCGCTGGACCGCTACACGCGGGCGCTGATCGCCGCCGATCCGCGCCACTGGACACCGCGCAGCACCGCTGCCAGCACCTCGTCGGGGCCGCCGGTCGTCTCGGCCCACGGGCTCACGGTCGGGCGCGGCGGGCGGACCTTGATCGACCGCGTCGATCTCGACCTGCGCGCCGGGCGGATCTTCGGCGTCACCGGCCCGTCCGGCTGCGGCAAGTCGACCCTTGGCGATGTGCTGCTGGGCCTGGTGCCACCGCTGGCGGGAGAGGTGCGGCGGGACGGCGGATTGCCGGCCACCGCGTTCCAGAAGCTCTATCAGGACCCGGTCGCCGCCTTTCCGCGCCGGCTGCGGCTGGGCCGGACGCTGGCCGATGTCGCCCGCCGCCACGGCGCGGGCGCGGGCCGGATCGACGCCCTGCTGGAGCGGCTCGGGCTCAACCCGGTGCTGCTCGAGCGGCTGCCCGACGCGGTCTCCGGCGGCGAGCTGCAGCGGCTGGCCTTGCTGCGGCTGCTCTTGGTGCGGCCGCGCTTCATCTTCGCCGACGAGCCGACCTCGCGGCTCGACCCGATCACCCAGGCGCAGGTCATCCAGCTCCTGTGCGAGACGGTGGAGCAGGACGGCTGCGCGGTGATGCTGGTCAGCCACGACGCGATGCTGATCCGCAACACGGCGGACGAGAGACTGGCGCTCGGCCGGCCGGAGGGTGCCGCCGAGCCGCAGCCGGCGGGCGCGCGGCCCGAACCGGTTCCCGCCTGAGGCGGGCGGGCGCTCAGGCGACCGGGGCGGGCGCCGGCATGCGCGCTGGCAGGGGCGGCAGGATTGCCGATTTCAGCAGCAGCGAGGCGGGGTGGCGGAGCTCGACAAGCGCCCCGCTCGGCGTTTCCTCGACCACCGTGCCGGCGTCCATGACAACGGTGCGGGCGGCGAAGCGCTCGACCAGCCGCAGGTCGTGGGTGACGAAGAGATAGGCGAGGCCGGAGGCCTGTTGCAGCCGCTTGAGCAGCGCCAGCGTCGCGGCCTGAAGGTGCAGGTCGAGATTGGAGACCGCCTCGTCGAGGACGACCAGCGCCGGCGAGGGCGCGAGCGCGCGGGCGATGCACACGCGCTGGAGCTGGCCGCCGCTGACCTGCGACGGCAGCATGGAGGCGAGCGCCGCCGGCAGCTCGACCATTTCGAGCAATTCGTCGACCCGGCGGGCGCGGGCGCGCGCATCGAGCGAGGTCAGATGGCGCAGCGGCTCGGCGATGATCGCGCGGATGTCGAAGCGGGGATTGACCGCGCCCGGTGCGTCCTGGAACACCATCTGCACCTCGCGGCGGAAGCGGCGCAGGCCTGCCCTGTCGAGACGGGCAAGCGGCGTGCCGCGATAGGAGACGGTGCCGCGATCGGGTCGCTCCAGCCCGCACAGGAGCCGCGCCAGCGTGCTCTTGCCGCAGCCACTGCGGCCGAGCAGGGCGACGGTCTCGCCGGCCGCGACCGACAGCGAGACGCCGGCGAGCGCGGTGCGCGCGGCGCCCGCGCCGACCAGCGAAAAGCTGCGATAGGTCCGGGACACGCCATCGGCGCGGATCAGCGTCATGGGGCAAGCTCCAGTCCGTAAAGCGCCAGATGCGCCGCAACCAG
Source organism: Stappia sp. TSB10GB4 (assembly GCF_900185745.1). Taxonomy (NCBI): domain Bacteria; kingdom Pseudomonadati; phylum Pseudomonadota; class Alphaproteobacteria; order Hyphomicrobiales; family Stappiaceae; genus Stappia; species Stappia sp. TSB10GB4. Next base: position 97,216 of record NZ_FYAV01000049.1, read on the forward strand.
CATGCGGGTGACCGGATGACGCGGGGCGCGGAACACCTCCTCGACCGGCGCGCATTCGACCAGCCGGCCGTGATCGAGCACCGCGACCTCGTCGGCGAGGCGGGCGACGACGCCCATGTCATGGGTGACCAGCAGCACGCCGAGGCCGCGCGCGGCAACGAGGCGCTGCAGCAGGTCGAGAATGCGCGCCTGCACCACAAGGTCGAGGTCGGTGGTCGGCTCGTCGGCGAAGAGGAACGGCGCCTCGGCGAGGAGCGCCAGCGCGATCATCATCCGCTGCAACATGCCGCCGCTCATCTCGAAGGCATGCAGCGGCAGGATGCGGGCGGGCTCGTCCAGCCCCGCCTCGACCATTGCCGCGGCGATGCGGGCTTCGGCATCGGGGCCGGAAAGGCCCAGCGCGGCAAGCGTCTCCAGCGCATGGTCGCGCATGGTCCGCACCGGGTTGAAGGCGCTGCGCGGGTTCTGCAGGATCGCCGCGACCTCGCGGCCGCGCAGGGCCTCGGGCGCGCACTCGGCACCATTGAGACGGACGCGGCCGGAGAGTGTCCTGGTGCCGGGCGGCAGGGTGCCGAGCGCGGCCATGCAGGTCATCGACTTGCCGGAGCCGCTGGCCCCGACCAGCGCCAGCACGCGGCCGCGCCGGAGCTCCAGCGTCAGGTCGCGCACCAGCACGGGGCCGGCACCGTCATGGCCGGCGGCGACCGTCAGCCCCTCGATGGAGAGGGTTTGCGGGGTCGGCGGGACAGGCGCCGGGGAGGTGGGGAACGGCGGAGCGGCGGTCAATGGCAATGCTCCGCCCGCAGATGCGGGTCGAGACGGTCGCGCAGCGCGTCGCCGAGGATGTTGAACGCCATCACCGAGATGAAGAGCGCGAGGCCCGGCCAGAAGATCAGCATCGGCGCGGTCCAGACATATTGGCGCGCATCGCCGATCATCACGCCCCATTCGGCGGTCGGCGGCGCGACGCCGAGGCCGAGGAAGGAGAGGCCGGAGACATGCAGCATCATGTGGCCGATATCGAGCGTGGCGAGCACCATGAGCTGCGACAGGGTCGCCGGCAGGAGGTGGGCGGCGAAGATGCGCAGCCGGCTCGCCCCGGCAAGGCGGGCGGCCAGCAGGTGGTCCCGGTGGCGCAGCGACAGGACGATGCCGCGGACGATGCGCGCATACCAGGCCCAGTGCGACAGGGCGATGGCGATGATCACATTGACGAGGCCGGTGCCGAGCATGCCGATCATGAACAGCGCCAGCACCAGGGTGGGGAAGGTGAGGAACACGTCGGTGACGCGCATGATGAGCTGGTCGGTGCGCCCGCCGATGAAGCCGGAAGCGCCGCCGACGGCGATGCCGAGCACGAGGATGAGCACCAGCGTCACCGCCACCGCGCCGAGCGAGACGCGCACGCCGGCGATCAGACGCGAGAGCATGTCGCGGCCGAGATGATCGGTGCCGAGCCAGTGGACGGCGTCCGGCGCCTGCAGGCGCGCGGTCAGGTCGATCACGTCCGGATCGTGCGGCGAGATCCAGGGACCGGCGACCGCCGCGACGACCAGCAGGGCGACGACGGCAAGGGCGAGGCGCACCGGCCAGCGGCCCGAGAACGGCGCGGTCAGCCGGGAGAGAAGACGGCGGGAGGGCCGCGCGGAGGACCCATGGAGCGGCAGGTCGGTCATTCCACCCCCTCCGCCGACAGGCGGATGCGCGGGTCGGCCAGCGCATAGACGATGTCGACCACCAGGTTGCACAGCATGAAGATCGCGACCATCACCAGGGTGAAGCACTGGATCACCGGATAGTCGCGGTTGAGGATCGCCGAGACGGCATAGCGGCCGACCCCCGGCCAGCCGAAGATGCTCTCGATGATCAGGGTGCCGCCGATCATCTCGCCGATATGCATGCCCATGGCGGTGATGACCGGCAGCCAGGCGTTGCGCAGCACATGGGCGCGCTCGACCCGCCGCTCGGGCAGGCCGCGCAGCCGGGCATAGCGCACATGCGGCTGGCCGGCGACCTCCAGCATGCTGGCGCGCAGCAGCCGGGCATTGATGGCGAGCGACATCAGCGACACGGCGACCGCCGGCATCACCAGATGGGCAAGGCCGCCGCGGCCCATCGGCGGCAGCCAGCCGAGATGGACCGAGAACAGCAGCACCAGGAGAAAGCCGAGCCAGAAATTCGGCATCGACACGCCGATGAAGGCGACGAGCCGCACCAGGTGGTCCGGCCAGCGCTCGCGGTAGCGCGCCGCCCAGATGCCGAGCGGCACCGACAGGCCGATGGTCAGCGCCAGCGCGAGGCCGGCAAGCTGCAGCGTCGCGGGGAGGAAGTGCAGCAGGTCCGGCAGCACCGGGCGCTGGGTGGCATAGGAGGTGCCGAAATCGAGCCGCACCGCCTTGCCGAGCCAGTCGAGATACTGGGTCACGATCGGCCGGTCGAGGCCGAGCATCATGCGCGCGTCCTCCAGCGCCTGCGGCGTCGGCGGCACCTTGGACAGGCGCAGATAGTCCATCGCCGGATCGCTCGGCCCCAGCCGCAGCATCAGGAAGATGACCAGCGAGGCGCCGAGCAGCATCGGCAGCAGCAGGAGGACGCGGCGGAGGATGAAGCCGGCCATCTGCCTCAGTCCGCCGCCGGGGTGAGGCGGTCGAAGGGGATCTCGCTCGACATGGCGCCGAAGGGCACCGGGCCCACTTCTTTGCGCGCGACCGCGACGGCGGTGACATAGGTCAGCGGCAGGTAGACCGCCTGATCGTGCAGGCGGGTGAGGAGATCGAGGTAGAGCGCCTGGCGCGCCGCCTCGTCGGTGGTGACCAGCACCTTGCCGATCATCGCGTCGATCTCGGCCTTGTCGGCAAGGCCGAGCTGGGCCTGATAATCGGCATGGGAGGGCACGCGCATGGAGCTGACGAAGGCATGCGGATCGTAAGGCGCGCCCCAGGTGCGGTTGAAGATCATGCCGAAGCGGCCGTCGCGCTGGCGGGCATAGACGCTGCTCTCCTCCTCGCCGGTGAGCAGGACCTCGATGCCGACGCGGCGCAGGTCCGCCTGGATGATCTCGGCCATCGACTTGGCGACCGCATCCGTGCCGACGAAGCAGAGCTCGACGCTGAGCCGCTCGCCGTCCCTCTCGCGGATGCCGCCTTCGGTCGAAGCCGTCCAGCCGGCCTCGTCCAGCAGGCGCCGCGCCGCGTCGAGGTCGTACGGATAGGGCTCAAGGCCGATATCGGCATAGGGAACGTTGGGCGCGAACAGCGTGTCGGCGCGGCGGCGGGTGCCGTAGAGCACGGTGGCGATCATCGTGTCCTTGTCGACCGCCTGGTTGATCGCCCGGCGCACGGCAAGGTCGCGGGTGGCGCCGCGATTGGTGTTGATCGCCAGGGCGTGGGTCTCCAGCGGCTCCGACAGGGCGGCGGTGAGGCCGGCCTGCTCGCCCATGGCGCGGAAGCGCTCGAACGTATCGGGCGAAATCGGCCCGTCGGTGCCGTAGATCAGGTCGATCTCGCCGGTCTCGAAGGCAATGGCGCGGGTGTTGGGATCCGGGATGACCTTGACGGTGACCGAGGCATAGGCCGGCCTGTCGCCCCAATAGGCCTCGTTGCGGGCAAAGACGTCGCGCTCGCCGAGCAAGGTCTCGCTCAGCGTCCACGGGCCGGTGCCGATGGGAGCGGCAATGCCATCCCTGGTGCCGCCCTCGATGAATTGCGAGGGCGCGACGAATCGGAAGGGCCGGGGCAGCGCCAGCTCCTGCAGCACCGGGTAATAGGCGTCCTTGAGGGTCAGCCGCAACAGATGCGGGCCGGCGACCTCGGCCGAGACGATCTGGTTGGCGAGCTCCAGCCAGGCATGGCGGGGCCGGTTGGCGAGCACCGCGTCGATATTCGCCTTGGCGGCGGCGGCATCGAAGGGCTCGCCATTGGAAAAGGTCACATCCTCGCGCAAGGCGAACGTATAGACCCGCCCCTCGTCCGACACGTCCCACGAGGCCGCCAGCCAGGGAACGACCGTGCCGTCGGCGCGGTAGCGCACCAGGGGCTCGTAGACCATGGCCTGCGCGAACATCTGGTTCGGCGAATAGAGATGCGGATTGAGCGGACCGACATTCACCGGCCAGGAGAAGTCGAGCGCCGGGCCCTGCGCGGCGGCAGGCGCCGACGAGAGAGGCACGAGGGTCGAGGCGAGAATCAGGCCGGCAAGAAGGGCGAAGCGGGCAGGGGCGCGCGCTGCGCCGCGGAAAACCTTGAACATCGGTCGCCTTCGGAAAAAGTGAGTCGGTATGAGCTATTTAAATAACATCATACCGCCCCGTCCGGTCAAGGCGCGATGTGGGGTTCAGTGGTCGTGGTCAGGGTCGTTGTCCTGGCCGTGCCTGTGGGTATGCTGGTGGCTATGAGGCTGGCCGCGCAGCAGCAGCGATTCGCCCTCGAGCGCCGGGAAAACATGCAGGCTGCCGTGGCGCACGCCGCGCTGGCTGATGACGCTGTCGGCGAAGCGGCGCAGATCGCCGGCGGTGCCGGCGAGGATCGACACTTCCAGGCAGTTCTCGGCGCTGACATGGACATGGGTGGTGGCGACCGACAGGGCGTGATGGGCGTGGTGGTTGTCGGTCAGCCGGTTGGGCAGGTCGCGGATGCCGTGGTCGTAGACATAGGTGAGCGCGCCGTAGCAGGGGCGCTCGTTCTCCAACTCGTCCTCAGAGCCGATCGCCTCGCGGGCCAGCGCCTCGCGCGCCATGTCGCGGAAGATCTCGGAGCGGCTGGCATAGCCGCGCTTCTCGCTGAGGGCGTCGATCTGCCGCAGCAGGTCCTCGTCGACCGTGATCGTGATGCGTTCCATGACGGGCTTCCGTGACAGCGGGCGGAGGAGACGACGGGGGGCGGTCCCGGTGGCGGGACCGTCCCCCGGACTTCACACTCGGGTGACCCTAGACCGCGAAGCGCAGGATGGCGGCAAGGTCGCCCTTGCCGGGCAAGTCGGCGCGGCGCACGCCGAGGACCCGCGCCCCACTCGCCAGCGCCCGGCCGGCGATCTCGTCGACGATCCCATAAGTGCCGGCGCTGGCGGCTTCCGCGAAGGTGACGGCGCCGCTCTCCTCGTCGACCGTGCCGGCGACCACCGTGTCGATATCGACCAGCAGCGTGTCGATGGCGCCGTAGGTCGCTGCCCGGGCGGCGTCGGAGACATCGGCGGTGGCCCGGCCCTCGCCGGCACGCGCCGCGTAGAGCGCCGTCAGCGCCGCAAGGTCACGGGCATGGGCGGCATCGAGGACGGGGCGCGCGGCCGCCGCCAGATCGGCGTCGGAAATCCGGTCGGGACTGTCGGAGATGTCATCCGGCAGCAGGTGCGGATAGCTGTTGACGGTGCGGAACACCGAGGCAAGTCGCCCGGTCGCCGCCAGGATCAGCGGCGTCTCGCGCCCGGCCAGGAACGGGCGCAGCGCCGCGTCGACCTTGCGCGCATATTGCTGGAAGCGGACATTCTGCCCCTCCGAGCCCTGGATGCGGCCGCTGGCGGAGCGGTCGTTCAGCGTCGACTTGCCGACGGCGCTGGCCGCGTCCTTCGGCAGCCCCTCGATCCTGACCGTCGCCGCCGGCAGCTCGCCATGGACCTCGACCAGCCGCACGGCGTTTTCCGACAGCGCCAGCACATAGGCCGACTGCGGGAAGGTGAGCGCGCGCAGCAGGGGCTTCAGGTGGAACCGGTCCGACACTTCCACCAGGGCGGTGAGATGGTTGGCCAGGCGGAAGGTGCGCAGGCTCTCCGGCGTCGCCAGCAGGGCGAGGCTGTTGGCCTGCAGGCGCCAGAACTCGTCATCCTCCGCCAGCGCGTCGATCTGCTCCTGCAGCGCCGCCAGCCGCCGCTTGTCGAACCCCGCCGCCTCGAGCTGCTCGCGCGCCTGCCGGACGAGATTGCCGAACTCGATCCGCGTCGCGCCGGTCTCCTGGGTGAGCGGCGTCGTCGGCAGGTAGATCGACACGCAGGCATCGCTCCTGGTGCCGTTGAGCGCAGCGATTTCCGAGCGGGTGGGGATATCGACATGAAGCATATGGCTGTCCTTCCGGTACTGTCCGCGGGTGTTCGCGGCCCTCTATATAATCATCATGGCGGCATCCGTCCGCCCTTAAGGCGGATCAATCGCCGAGCGATTCGATCCGCCATCGCGCGGCGGTCACGGACGGCTCCAGGCTGAGCCGGCCGACGATCTGCTCGATCGGCTTGTCGGAGCGGGTGTCGGCATGGACCATCGCCTGGATCTCCACCCGGTCGCTGCCCTCGATATTGCTGCTGTCGAGCTGGCGAAGATGCATGGCGCTGGCCGCAAGCCCCTGAAGCAGCAGCGCGCGCACATGCGCCTCCTGCTCGCTGCGGCAGACGATGCTGACGGCATAGCCGATCTCCAGTTCCGTGGAGGACAGCGGCTGCCGGTTGATCCGGAAGACCAGCGGGCGCAGCAGGAGGTTGACGACGATGACCAGCCCGGTGACGACCGCCGCGTAGCCGAGGGCGCCGATGCCGGCGAGCACGCCGACGGAGGCCGAACACCACAGGGTCGCCGCCGTGTTCAGCCCGCGCACGTTGAGCCCCTCGCGGAAGATGATGCCGGCCCCGAGAAAGCCGATGCCGGAGACGACCTGAGCCGCCACCCGGGTCGGGCTGGCATCGCCGGGAACGATCGACGAGAACACGACGAAACTGGCCGCGCCCAGCGCGACGAGCGTGTTGGTGCGCAAGCCGGCAAGGCGCTGGCGCCATTGCCGCTCAAATCCGATTGCCGCTCCCAGCAGCATGGCAGCGCTCAGGTTGAGCGCCGCGACTTCAATCGCCATCATCGTTCAATCCGTCCTTCCTCAGCGGCTCCGATCGCGCCGGCGGCCCCGGCGCAACAGGCGGATGCCCGCGCGCTGCAGCCGTCCGGCCACGCCCAGCCCCGCCTTTGCCCCGGCGGGACCGACAAGGCCGCGACGATAGAGATGCATCGTGACAGTCGTTACAAGGCGCGCCGCCATCAGCAGGCGCCGGTTGGCAAAGCGGTGCAGGTCCTCGCGCAGGGCGGCAAGCCCGCGCGGCGTCTGGTGCATCGGCATGGGTGCTGACCTCCTCGCGCCGGGCCGACCGCCGGCAGGCCTTGCAGGCCTGCCGGCAACCAAGCAATGGGCAGGCCTACAAGGCCTGCCGGCAATCGGGCAATGGGCAGGCCTTGCAGGCCTGCCGGCAATCAGGCAACGGGCAGGCCTATCCGGCGATCAGCAGATGCCCGAGCAAGGCATAGGCAAGGCCGAAATAGATGAACACCCCGAGCAGATCCATGATCGAGGTGATCATCGGCGAGCTCAGCGTCGCCGGATCGGTGCCGATGCGGCGCGCGGCGAACGGCAGCAGCGCGCCGATCAGGCCGCCGAGCACCGTGCAGATCGCCATGGACAGGCCGACGACCAGCAGAACATCGCCGCCGACGCCCTTGCTGAAGAAGGCCAGCACCGCCTCCAGCAGGGCGATGACCACGCCGAGCGTCAGCACCACCGGGATCTCCCGCCGGATCACGAACCAGACATCGCGCCAGCGCAGCTTGAGATCGCCGAGCGCCATCGCCCGGATGACCAGCGTCGCCGACTGGCTGCCGGTGTTGCCGCCCATGTCGACGATCGGCGCGATGAAGGCGGCGAGAACGATGACCTGGCTCAACATCTCCTCCTGCGCCGCGACGAAGGTGCTGGTGACGACGCCGAACACCGTCAGCATGATCAGCCAGAACGAGCGCACCTTGAACATCTGCACGAAGCTGGAGGAGCGCAGGTCGAGGTCCGGCCCGCCGCCCGGCGCGACGTTGCCGCCGAACTGCATCACCCGCCGACCGCGCTGGGCCTCGGCGACATCCATCGCATCGTCGACGGTGACGATGCCGACCAGCGCATCGCCGCCATTGGTGATCGGCAGCGCCAGCAGGTCGTAGTCGGCGATCTTCTGCGCCACCTCGTCGCGCTTGTCCCCGACCCGCGCGAAGATGACGCGTTTACGCATGATGTCGGCGACCTGCACCTCGTCGCGGGCGATCAAGAGGTCGCGCAGGGAGACGACGCCGACGAGACGGCGCGCGTCGTCGACCACATAGGCCTCGTAGATGGTCTCCTTGTCGGGCGCCTCGTGACGCAGCCGGTCGATCGCCTCGCGCGCGGTGAGGCCGGGCGCCAGCAGCGCATAGTCCGAGGTCATGATCGAGCCGGCCGTGCCTTCCGGATAGGAGGCGAGCCGGCGGATGTCCTCGCGTTCGGCATGGGCGATGCCCGGCAGCAGCGCCTGCTGCTGCTCCGGCGTCAGCCGGTTGAACAGGTCGGCCCGCTCGTCATGCGACATGGCGGTGACGAGGCGCGCCAGGTCGGGGCGGGACAGCCTGCCGGCGATGGCAACCTGGAGCGCGGGCTGGAAATAGCCGAAGACCTCGGCCTCGCGGCGCTCGGGCAGCAGCAGCAGGATGGAGGCGATCTCGCCGGGAGCCAGCTCGCCGACATCGGCAGCGATATCGGCGGGATGGCGGTCGGCGAGCGCGGCCTTGATCGAGGCAAGGTCGTTGCGGGCAAGATAATCGCGGAAGGCCGCGGCGGTGATGATGGCGGTCATGGGTCTGAACTCCGTCGGTCGGGGCGCCGGCGACGGAGGACCCGCCCTCATCGATGGGGCTGGACCGGGCGCCGGCAGGCTGTCTGGGGATGTCTTTGGGAAACGACGGCCACGGGGCGCGATGCCCCCGCGGCCGTGCGACTAGATCCGTCTTCCATGTTCGATCTTCCTGAAGGGTCAGGCCGCCCGAAGGCTGCCGGTTTTGAGACTTAGTCGTGTTATGTGACAAATCGACAATCGGGCACACGGCGCAGGGCCGGCGGAGTCGGAATCGGTGGCGGCATTCTCCTCCAGCGACCAGCCACAGCGGAGCCCTCCGGTCGCGCCATCGGCGGACCAACGGCATGCCAGCCGGCGGTCCGGCAAGGACCGCGCGGAGACGCGCAGTCCTGTGAGAAAGACCGTTCCTGTGAGGAAGAATGTTCTTGCGAGGAAGAACGTTCTTGTGAGGAAGACAGTGGTCTTCATGGCTCACCTCCTTCGACCCCTCGCGGCGGGGGAGGAGGTGAACGGGAGCCGGCCCTTAAGCCCGAGCGCCGCTCACCCGGCCCTGGCCGGGAGCGATCATCGCTGTACGGAGTGGCGCCCGATGACGGACGCCACGACTAGGGTAGCTGTCCATGGTTCTCTCGATTGACAAAGAGGCCCGCAGCGCGAACCGGCGCGGACGCGAAACAGATAACCTCCCGCGGCGGGCGGATCAAGCCCGCAGGGCACCGTCCGGCTTTCAGGGGCTTGCACCCCCGGTTCCGGCGCAATCATCAGTCCGCGCTAGCCGCCGGCGGCTGCATCGAACCGCTGGCGAGACTGCTCGATCTCCTGCCAGTTGTCCCTGATCCAGTCGGTGAACCCTTCAAGCGCCGGGAGCATCGTCCGGCCCATTGGCGTCAATTGGTATTCGACGCGCGGGGGAACCTCGGCAAAGTAATGGCGCAGGACAAGGCCGTCCCGCTGAAGGTTTCGCAGCGTCAGGGTGAGCATGCGCTGCGAAATTTTCGGGATCCCGTTCCTGATTTCGGAGAAACGCAGAGGCCTCTCCGGCTCCAGCGCGAGAATGCTGACGACGAGGATCGTCCACTTGTCCCCCAGCCGCGCCAGGATGTTGTTCGGCGCGCAGGGCGTGAAGACCGGTCCTTTCTTCGTTTCCGTGTAGGGCCTGCCGTGGATCAGCTTCTCCATGAGTTATCTCCTGGTCACCGGCTTACAGATATGTGCCGTCTTGCGCGCTTCTTATAGCAGTGCCATTTCATAACCATCAATGGTTACCGAAAGGAACGATCGATGGCGAGGGTTGGCCCGGCCGGCTGCCGAACCGGTCCGCAGAGCCCGCGCGACCTTGGCAACCTGGCCGCGGGACAGGGCACCACGCTGCATGGGCCGCCGGCCGTCTGTCCTTCAACGTGAGCAACAGCAGAGATCCCGAACATGGCTCCTCTAAAAGCTCTCATGCTTTCCTGCGCCCTCACTCTCGGTGCATTGACCGCGCAATCGGGCGCGGCGCTCGCCGATGTGAAGAACATCGTTCTCGTGCATGGCGCGAATGTCGACGGCAGCACCTGGCGCGGCGTCTACAACCGTCTCACGGCGGAAGACTACAAAGTCACGATCGCGCAGATGCCGCTGACCTCCACTGAGGACGACATTGCCGCAGTCCAGCGGATTGTCGACAGTCAGGACGGCCCGATGCTGCTGGTGGGGCATTCTTACGGCGGCATGGTGATCAGCGAAGTCGGCGGCGACCCGAACGTCAAGGGCCTCGTCTATGTCGCGGCGTTCCAACCCGACGCCGGCGAAAGCGGCGTGGCCCTGATGGCCTCGGTTCCGACCGAGTTCACGCCCGACAAGCTCAGGATCTTCGACGACGGTCACTACCTGGTCGATGAAGACACCTTCGTCGCCATCGTCGGAAACGGCTTGTCCAGGGACGACGCGATCTACGTGGCAAGGTCGCAGGCGGCATCGAACACTGCGATCCTCAACTACCAGGCTCGCGTCGCGGCTTGGAACGAGAAGCCGAGCTGGTCGGCCATCGCGACCCTCGACCGGACCATTGCACCCGGCCTGCAGCGTCAGATGTCCGAGCGGGCCGGTTCCACCATCGTCGATATCGAGAACGGTCACATGCTGCCGATGACGAGCCCGGACGAGGTGGCCGACCTCATCCGGCAGGCCGCCAGGGCAGTCGAATAGGGCGATTTACCGCACGGGCCGGGCGAACCGGTCCGTGCGCTTTTCCCGGTGCCCCGCCTTGTTGCCAGCCCGATTCCCGGGCCGATGTCCGGTGGCGCGTTGCGAGGCCATGAATGCGTGAGTGCTCTCGTTTGGCCCCCGGCGACGGTCCGGGGACCGACAGGGCGGCGGATCAAGGTGCCGGGAAGCGATGTCACGCTCCGCCGCCCCCTCTCACGATCGGCGCACCACGTCCTGCCATTCCGGGTGCCGTGCGATCTGCGCCTTGGCGAAGGGGCAGAGCGGCAGGATGGCGACCCCTTCGCGGCGGGCGTCCTCGATCGCCTGGCGCACCAGCCGCTCGCCGACCTTGCGGCCGCGCAGCGCCGCCGGCACCTCGGTGTGGTCGATGATGATCATCCCGGCGCCGGCCCGGCTGTAGGTCATCTCGGCCTCGACGCCGTCGACGACGAGGCGGTAGCGTCCCTTCGACGCGCCCTCCTCCCGCTCGACCTGTTCATCGCCCGCCGCAGGCGCAATCCCCGCCCCCGCCGCGTCGGGGGCCCGCACCTGTCGCGGCTGCCCATGCGCGCATTCCAGGAGATCGCGGTCCCAGCCGCCGAGATCGGCCGCTGCCTCGTAGGTCGAGACCAGGAACGCCAACAGGGCTTCGTCGGGATCGGCCAGGGACTGCACGGCCTCGTAGGGCAGGACGAATTCCGACAGTTCGTCGTGCCAGAAGGCGGCATCGGGCTGCACGGCCGCAGCGCGGTAACCGCCGGGCGCCGGGTAGGCATAGGCATAGAAGGCCGGATAGTCGATGCCGCCGCCGCCCGGCCAGAAACCCACTGACGAGACCTCGCGGTCGTAAGCCTCCTGCGCGACGTCATCCGGCAAGGCCGGGACGCCGCCGGGATGGAGCGGCGCGCGGCGCCCCGAAAAGCGGGTAACCGCCAGGTCGAAGCTGCCCCAGAAAAGATGAACCGGGCTGGACTTGCCGAGAAAGGACGTGCGGAACCGGTTGAAGACCCTGTCGACCGCCAGCAAGGCCTGATGGAAGCGCTGCACGGCTTCGCCGTCATAGGGCCGGTCGCGGTCGTCCTCGGCGAAGGGAACCGGGAACGGCACCTCGTTCGGGCGGCCGTTGAAGGTCGGGGTGCCGCCGAGCTCCGAAATCAGGCGCACGAAGCTCGCGTGGAAGGCCGCGACCGTGGTCGGCCCGAGATCGAACGCCGCCGTGTGGCCGTTGCCGCAGGTGCCAACGACCTTGTGCTTGCGAAGGTCGAACAGGATTTCGATGCCCGGCCCATCCGGGATGGGCGACGTGGCCAGACCGGTCGGCGTGACATAGAAGGTCGCGTTCCAGGAGTGATTGAGCCACGGCGTATGCGCCAGCCGGTATTTGCCGGCGATCTGGAGATAGAGATGCAAGGCTGAACAGGTTTCACGCCAACTGAGGTAGTCGAGGTGGGGCCAGGTGGTCATGTCTCGTTGCTCCAGGCTGGATCCGGTCAGTCCGGAAGGGGGATGTGCTCGTTCCGGTCGCCGGCGGGCAGATCGAAGCGTCCCTTGCCCCAGTTCGCAGTGCGCCATTCGGCCTTGGCTGCCTCGATGCGCTCCTGCGAGGAGGCGACGAAATTCCACCAGATGTAGCGGGGGCCGTTGAAGGTCGCGCCGCCGAGGATCATCAGCCGCGCGCCCTCGCCTCCGGCGGCCACGGTGATAGGGTCGCCGGGGCGGAAGACCATCATCCGGCCGGCCTCGAAGTCCCGTCCGGCCACCGAGATCGAGCCTTCGACGATGTAGATGCCGCGGTCCTCGTGGTTGTCCGGCATCGGCAGCCGGCTTCCCGGCTCAAGCGTCACATCGGCGTAGAACGTCTCGGACAGCATCGTCGCGGGCGCGGTCTTGCCGTAGGCGTTTCCGAGAATGAGCCGAACGGTGACACCGCGATCCTCGATGACGGGCAGGGTCTCCTTGCCGTGATGCTCGAAGCTGGGCGCCACATCCTCATGGCTGTCCGGCAGGGCCAGCCAGGTCTGGATTCCGAACAGGCTGTTCGGACCGCTCCGCGCCGTCGCGGATGTGCGCTCCGAATGGGTGACGCCGCGCCCGGCCACCATCCAGTTCAACGCGCCGGGGCTGATGATCTGGTCGGCGCCGGTGCTGTCGCGGTGATGGAAATCGCCCTTGAACAGGTAGGTCACCGTGCCGAGACCGATATGCGGATGCGGCCGGACATCGACACCCTGGCCGGTCAGCAACTCGGCCGGTCCGGCCTGATCGAAGAAGATGAAGGGCCCGACCATCTGCCGCTTCGGCGCGGGCAGGGCGCGCCGGACCTCGAAGCCGCCAAGGTCGCGCGAGCGCGGGACGATCAGGGTCTCGATCGCATCGATGCCGACCTCGTCCGGACAGCCCGGTTCGATTGATGGGTTCCAGCTCATATGCGTCATCCTTTTGTCTTCGGATCTGTCTTGAGACCTGTCTTGGGATCGCCCGATCCCGCCGGGCGGTCGTCGCAGCCGGCGGCCGCACGCCTGCGATGTCCGTTCGGCTTTCCCCACCCGCCGCAGGGTCTGGCGGCCAGGCACTCCGGCCGGCGGATCCGCCGAAATTCGCTCGCACCCTTTCCGAGAAACCGAACGACCTCAAGCCTGCGCGTCGCGGCGCGCCGGAAAGGGCGCAAGAACGGCACCAGGGCGGCATGTCCTGCACCGCAGAGCGCGGGCGCATTCGCTACTTACCGGCAGTCAATGAGCACTTCCCCCAGACTCAGGAGACTGACATGACCTTTCGCAACGGCCTTGCCTCGCTTCTCCGCCCCGAGGATTCGGTGCTGGTCCTGATCGACCATCAGCCCTACCAGCTGGCGAACCTGAACAGCCACGACCCGCATATGGTGGTCAACAACACAACCGGCCTCGCCAAGGCGGCCAAGGTGTTCGCTGTCCCGACCATCCTGACCAGCGTTGTCGCCGACCGCGGCGGAAAGCTGTTCCCCTCGATCACCGACGTGTTCCCGGGCCAGGAGGTGATCGACCGGACGCTGATCAACACTTGGGAAGACAAGCCGACCGTCGATGCGGTCAAGGCGACCGGCCGCAAGCAGTTGATCATCGCCGGCTTGTGGACCGAGGTCTGCGTCGCCATGCCCGCCATCCAGGCGGCCGGCGAAGGCTGGGACGTGACCGTTGTCACCGATGCGTCGGGGGGCACCTCGCTCGAGGCGCACCAGGTCGCAATCCAGCGTATGATTGCGGCCGGCGTCAATATGATGACGTGGCTGGCCGTGGCGTCCGAATGGCAGCGCGACTGGGCGCGGGCCGAAACGGCGGAAGCGCTCAACGAGGCGATCGGGTCGCACACCTACGGCAGCGGCATTGCCTATCTCTGGGAGCAGCAGCTGCTCAACACGCCGGTGCCGAAGCCGGCGGGCTGATCGGCCTGGATGGCGAGGCGAGCCGCGGGGCCGTCCTCGAACCGGCTTGGCCTCGTCATCCAAGGCGCTTGCTTGGAGCCGGCCCGAGCGCGGAACGATGGCGGCACTTGCGCGTACCCCTGTAGGATCGCCGTGCGTTCCATCGAAACCGTCAACACAAGGCTCTAGACCATGCCCAAAGGATCGGACCTTTTTGTTGCCGCACTGGAGAACGAGGGCGTCGACCGCGTCTTCGGAGTGCCGGGCGAAGAGAATCTCGACCTCCTGGAGGCCTTGCGAACCTCCGGTATCGAACTGGTCCTGACCCGTCATGAGCAAGCCGCGGCCTTCATGGCCGCGACGCATGGACGGCTGACGGGCAGGCCCGGCGTCTGCCTGGCCACGCTCGGCCCCGGCGCGCTGAACCTCGCCACCGGTGCGGCCTATGCGCATCTCGGGGCGATGCCGATGATCCTCATTACCGGCCAGAAGCCGATCATGAGCGCCAAGCAGGCCCGCTTTCAGATCGTCGATATCGTGGCATCTATGAAGCCGCTGACCAAGATGACGCGGCAGATCGTCAGCGCGGCCGCGATACCCTCGACCGTGCGCGACGCGTTTCGCGTCGCGACGGAGGAGCGTCCCGGGCCGGTGCATCTGGAACTCCCCGAGGACGTCGCGGCCGAGGAGGTCGAGACCGCCTCCGTCATTCCGGTGCATACCGCGGAGCGGCCGGTCGCCTCGGCCCGTCGCTCGACGACGCGGCGCGGATGATCCTTGCCGCCAAGCGGCCGCTGGTGATGATCGGCGCGTCGGGCAATAGGCCTGCGCTGGTCGAGACGCTGTCAAGCTTCGTGGCGCGTACCCGATTGCCATTCTTCAACACGCAAATGGGCAAGGGCGCGGTCACCGGCGGCTCGAACCTCTATATGGGAACCGCGGCGCTGTCGGAGGGCGACTATGTCCACGAGGCCGTCGAGCGCGCCGACCTGATCATCGCCATCGGCCACGACACGGTCGAGAAGCCGCCCTTCCTGATGAAAAGCGCCGGCGGGCCGCGGGTCATCCATGTCGGCTACCAGTCCGCCACGGTCGAGCAGGTCTACCACCCGGACATCGAGGTGATCGGCGACATCGGCGCTGCCGTCGCGGGGCTTGCCGGGCGGCTCGAAGGAAAGCTGACGCCCGACGAGGGACTGCTCGACCTGCGCCAGCGTATCCTCGCCCGCCTCAATGACCGCGCCGAGGAAGACCGGTTCCCCGTCATACCCCAGCGCATCGTTCACGACGTTCGCAAGGTGATGCCGGAGGACGGCATCGTCTGCCTCGACAACGGCATGTACAAGATCTGGTTCGCACGCAACTACCGCACCCATGTCGCCAACACGCTGTTGCTCGACAATGCGCTCGCCACGATGGGCGCCGGCCTGCCCTCGGCGATGATGGCGGCCATGCTTCATCCGGGCCGCCGCGTCATGGCGGTCTGCGGCGACGGCGGCTTCATGATGAACTCGCAGGAAATGGAAACGGCGGTCCGCCTCGGCCTGAACCTCGTCCTCGTCATTCTCAACGACAGCGCCTACGGCATGATCCGCTGGAAGCAGGCGGTCGACGGGTTCCCGGATTTCGGCATGAGCTTCGGCAATCCCGACTTCGTGCGCTATGCCGAGGCCTATGGCGCGAAGGGATCGCGGGTTACGGCCGCCGCCGATCTGGTGCCGACGCTCGAGGCCGCGTTCGCCGGCGGCGGGGTCCATCTGGTCGATGTGCCGATCGACTATTCCGAAAACACGCGCGTGCTGGTCGACGAGTTGCGCAACCGCACGCCCGACGTGGAATGCGCCTGACTGCAGGCCGAGGAGCACCGTCCATGCTGACTGTCGTGCAAGCCTTCGATCGCACGCCGATCGCGGAGATCGAGACCGACGATGCCGCCGCGCTGGAGCGCAAGCTGCAGGCGGCCGATCGCGTCTTCAGGGATCGCGAGGGCTGGCTGAAGCCGCACCGGCGCATTGCCATCCTGCGCAAGCTGGCCGCCCTGATGGAGGGCAGGCGCGATCATCTGGCCATGCAGATCGCCCGCGAGGGCGGCAAGCCGCTGCCCGACGCCATCGTTGAGACCAGCCGCGCCATCGACGGGGTTCACAACGCCGCCGACGAGCTACGCAATTTCGCCGGCCGCGAAATCCCGATGGGCCTTTCTGCGGCCGCCGAAAACCGCTGGGCCTTCACCACCAAGGAGCCTATTGGTGTCGTCGCGGCGATTTCCGCCTTCAACCATCCGCTGAACCTGATCGTTCACCAGGTCGCGCCGGCCATCGCGGTCGGGTGTCCGGTCATCGTCAAGCCGGCGTCCACGACGCCGCTGTCCTGCCTCGAGTTGGTGGCGCTGGTTCGCGAGGCGGGCCTTCCCGAGCCGTGGTGCCAGACCTTCGTCACGGAAGACACCGCACTGGCCGAAAGGCTGGCGACCGACAGCCGTGTCGCCTTCTTCAGCTTCATCGGCTCTGCCCGGGTCGGCTGGTCCCTGCATTCCAAGCTCGCCCCCGGCACGCGCTCGGCGCTGGAGCATGGCGGCGCCGCGCCGGCCATCATCGACCGCAGCGCGGATCTCGACAGGGTCGTCGAGCCGATCGTCAAGGGCGGCTACTACCATGCCGGGCAGGTCTGCGTGTCGACGCAGCGCATCTTCGTCCATAGCGACATCGCCGACGCGTTCACGCAGCAGCTCGTCGCCCGCGTCGAGACATTGCGCTGCGCCGACCCCGCCCTCAAGGACACCGACGTCGGCCCGCTGATCCTGCCGCGCGAGGCCGACAGGGTCGGACAATGGATCGAGGACGCGGTCGAGGGCGGGGCCGTGCTTGCGACCGGCGGCAAGCGCCTGTCCGAGACGACCCTGCAGCCGGCGGTTCTGCTCGACCCCGCCGCCGATGCGAAGATGTCGACGCTGGAGGTTTTCGGTCCTGTCGTCGCCGTCTATCGCTACCGCGATCTCGACGAGGCGATCCGTCGGGCCAATGCGCTGCCGACCGCCTTCCAGGCGAGTATCTTCGCGCAGGACATCGATGTCGCGCTGCGCGCCGCCGACCGGCTCGATGCCTCGGCCGTGATGATCAACGATCCCACGGCGTTCCGCACCGACTGGATGCCCTTTGCCGGCCGCAGGGAATCTGGATACGGAACCGGTGGCATTCCCTACACGATGCGCGACATGACGCAGGAGAAGATGATCCTGATGCGCAGGAGCTGATCCCGTAGCGATGGACGTCCGCAGGGGCGAAGGCCCTGATTCAACAGGTCCTTAACGCGGCATGCAGGGCGTTGCCCAGCCTGTCGAGTTCAGCCCTTGAGAAGCTCTTCCCCCGGACGATCATGCGGGAGTAGAGGGGGGCAAAG
Organism: Stappia sp. TSB10GB4; assembly: GCF_900185745.1. Classification (NCBI taxonomy): domain Bacteria; kingdom Pseudomonadati; phylum Pseudomonadota; class Alphaproteobacteria; order Hyphomicrobiales; family Stappiaceae; genus Stappia; species Stappia sp. TSB10GB4. The sequence continues at coordinate 114,821 of NZ_FYAV01000049.1, forward strand.
AGAAGATCGAGCGCCAGCTCCCTGTCCATGTCCGCCCGCAGTTCGTTGCGGGCAATGGCACGGTCCAGCAGCCGATGTCCGAACTGTCGCCGCGCCTCGGCGATGCCGTGCAGCATCGCTGCCAATTCGTTCGATCGCAGACGTTCGGCAACCAGGTCGGGGATTATGCGGCGGACCAGAGGATGGCGCAGGACCGCGCGCGTCGCTCGAAGGTATTCTCTGATGTCCGCCTGCAGCGACCCCTGGTCGGTGGACCCCAACCGCATGACCTCGACACTTCGTATCGCCTCGCAGGCGAACTCCAGCTTCGATGGCCAGCGCCGGTATATCGCCGCCTTGCCTGCGCCCGCCCGTGCCGCCACCCGCTCCAGGCTTACCGCCGCAAAGCCGGTTTCTGCCCACTCCTCGAACAAGGCCCTGAACAGCGCCGTGGTCAGTTCGGGCCGGATGACCGCCGCCCCGGTCGGTTTCCGTCTTCTTGTTAGGTCGATACTCTTGCGTTCCATCCAGAAGTCCTCCACTGTGGATGGAACGGTAGCGTCTCAACCTGCGACTGAGAAGGGATTGAGACGAGCTTCGCCGGGGTGTTTCTAACTGATTTCGGGGGCGGGAGACAAAGAGCGCGGCGCTGCCTTTTGCACGCCGCCGAAACGAAGGTATTCGCTCTGACCCAATGCGTCTACCGGCCGGTCTGCACGGCGCGAAACCGGCCGCCGGCTCGACCTGGGAGGGCTGCGAGAGCATAGGAGACACAACGTGATCGCCCCTGCCTACTCGTCATTCGCCCAGTGGCACAGCAAGGGGCGACATGCGTCCTACTTGCGCACGATGAAATCTCCGGGCGCAATTCTCGACCTTCTTGAGGTCCAGCGCCCAGCCGGGGACATGTCCCGCCCGGCCCTGCCGGACATCGTCCTGATGGAGGACCTGCTTGGCTGCAGCCGTGTCCAGGGGGACCTCGGAGGAGGCCGCTTCGATATGACGACCGCGAAAGGCACGCTCGCCGTCGCCGCGCCGAACTTCGCGACCACGGTGATCAACGACGGCAGCCATCGGCTCCGCAGCCTGGCTTTCCCGGTGGCGCAATGGCAGTCCGTTCTGGAAGAAGCCGGCGACGGCCGCTGCTCGGTCGACACTACCCGCATGTACGGCCGCGTGTTCGAGTCTCCGACCATTCGGTCGGCGCTGCGGAACCTGTGGGCTCTGTGCCACGACGAGGGGGCACCGTCGCGGCTGCTGGCGCGGGCCGCAGGTTTGGAGATTCTGGCCGAGTTGTGCCGGTTGGGCGGAGCCCCGTTGACGACTGCAAAGGGCGGTCTTGCTCCGTGGGCGGAGCGGCGGTGCCTGGAGTTCATGCGGGCGCGGCTTTCGAAAGACATCAGCCTCGACGAACTGGCGGCCGAGGCGCGGCTCTCGCCGTTTCATTTCGCGCGTATGTTCAAGCAGAGCGTCGGCGTGCCACCACGGGTGTACCTGACCCGGCTGCGGATGGAGAAAGCCTGCGAACTCCTCGAGACGACGGACCTTCCGGTCACCGAGATCGCGCAGGAAGTGGGATATTCCTCGAACCAGGTGCTGGCCCGGGTGTTCATCAAGCATCGGCACATGAGCCCGTCCGACTATCGCCGGGCCGTTCGCGATCCGAGGGGGTCTGTCGCGCCACAGTGACTTCGAGGACGGCGGGAGCCTGCGCGGTCCTTCCCGTCATCGCTCTTCTCCCGAACCATGCGTGGCCCGCGCCGCTCTTGCCGTCAGGATGTATTCGAGATCCTTCAGCGCGGCGGCCGCGGTGGCGAGGGGCTCCGTGCCGGATCCGATCGCGATCGTCTCGCCCATCGCATCCGTGGTGATGCGGATCGCCTTGTTCTTTCCCGACACATGCGCGAGCGGATCGGTCATCGGGTAGGTCCGCACGCCGACGGCCGCCCGCGTCGCCCCGTCGCTCCGCACGAGGCTCCCGACGAGCTTTGGAACGAGACGCTGCGTTCGCCATGTCTCGATATCGCGCGCCGCGACCGACCCAATGCCCTCGACGGCCAGATCGTCCATCGTCAGGCCGGCATCGAGGCCGAAATTGGCGATGAGGACGAGCTTGCCGGCGGTGTCCCAACCCTCGGTGTCGTTGCGCGGGTCGGCTTCCGCGAAGCCGCCTGCCTGGGCGCGCGCCAGCGCCTCGTCGAAGCCGAGGGCCTCCGTCATCATCGCATCGAGCAGGTAGTTGGTGGTGGCGTTCAGGATGCCCTCGATTTCGAGCACCTCGCAGCCCTTCAGGCTGTGCTCTATGAGGTCGATCGTCGGCAGCGCGGCGGCAGCGGCGCCGCTGAGTTTCAGCATCGCTCCCGAGGAGCGCGCCAGGGCGCGCAGATCGGGTCCGCTGTGGACCAGCGCGCCCTTCGATATGACGATCGCGTCGCGTCCCGCCGAGAGAGCGGATCGGAGATAGGCAAGGCCCGGCCCTCCGGTTCGAAAATCGCTGGGACCGGCCTCGATCAGAATGTCGGCGCCGCTCGCCTCGATGAAGGCCGGGCCCGACAGGCCGGGCTCGAGCGCCTCAAGGCGCCCGGCTTCCAGTCCCTCCGGGTCGGCCAGACCGGCGCGCGACCCGCAGACGGCGACGAGGCGGATGTCGGCGTCATGAACCTGCCGGTAGCGCTCACGCCGGGCCAGGAGAAGAGTGGCCGTGGCGCGGCCCACGCCCCCGAAACCGGCAATCGCAACTCTGACGATCTTCATGATTTCAATGCCTTGTCTTCGAGGCTCAAGCCCGGGACCCTAACGTTTCGAACAGCGCCGGCCACTTTCCCGTTGCAGCCCGGCTCCATCCTCACGCCCGCGACGGCGAGCACGCGCCCGAGGCGTGCTTGCGGCGGCCGCGCAATCCGCGACTGCCGATCCCCTTGGCGAGCCGTCTCAGGCGCGGATGAAGGCCAGCATATCCGAGTTCACCACCTCCGGATGGGTGGCGAACAGGCCGTGAGACAGGCCGGGATAGGTCTTCAGCGTGCCGTCCCTGACGAGCCTGATCGCCTTGTGGGCCGAGTTCTCGATCGGCACGATCTGATCGTCCTCGCCGTGAATGATCATCACAGGAACGGTGATCGCCTTCAGGTCCTCGGTGAAGTCGGTTTCCGAAAACACTTCGATGCAGTCGTGATGCGCCTTGGCGCCGCCGCTCATGCCCTGGCGCCACCAATTGTCGATCAGGCCCTGGCTGACCTTCGCGCCCATCCGGTTGAAGCCATAGAACGGCCCGCTCGGCAGATCGCGATAGAACTGCGCCCGGTTTGCCTCCAGGGCGGAGCGCAGGCCGTCGAAGATCTCCATCGGAACGCCGTCCGGGTTGGCATCGGACCGGGCCATCACCGGCGGGATCGCCGCGATCAGAATGGCCTTGGCCACCCGGCCGCGCTCGGCCCGCGCCGCATAGCGCGTGACCTCGCCGCCGCCGGTCGAATGGCCGATATGGACCGCGTCGCGCAGATCGAGCGCCTTGGCGATCTCAGCCACGTCCGCGGCATATGTGTCCATGTCGTTGCCGGTGTCGGTCTGGTCGGACCGGCCATGGCCGCGCCGGTCATGCGCGATCACCCGATAGCCTTCGGACAGGAAGAACAGCATCTGGGCGTCCCAGTCGTCGGCGCTGAGCGGCCAGCCATGGTGAAACATGAGGGGCTGCGCGTCTTTCGGTCCCCAGTCCTTGTAGAACAGCGTCGTGCCGTCGGTCAGGGTGATGGTGGTCATGGCATGTCTTCCTTTCGTGGGTTTCGAGGAAACTGCCGGGCGGCGGGACGAGCGGTTCCGCCTGCGCCCGGTCGGTCATAGCGGCCTCAACAGATGCCGCACGACGGGCGGCCGGTCGCCGACATGGAAGGCCTGGAGCAGTTGCTGATCGAGTTGGTCGGCATGGGTCACGCGGGCATGCTGGCGCTGGTGCTCGACCCAGCTCTCGACGACGAAGCTCTCGATGACGCGCCCCGGCTCGGCGACGTCCTCCCAGACATCCCAGCGGATGGCGCCGTCACGCTGCCGCGACGACCGGAAATCGCGCAGGGCGGCGACGAAGTCGGCAAGGCGCGCGGGCTCGATCCGATATTCGATCTCGATGAGAACCGGCCCGCGGTCGTCCGCCGGCTGCACGAAGACCACCGGTTCCGCCCAATGGTTCGAGGGCGCCAGGTCGTTGGCCTGCTCCTGCGGCAGGCGCCAGCGGAAGGCCAGGACCAGCGCCGCCGCCTGCCCGGCGGCCGCCAGCAGCAGAGCGGTGGGGACACTGGTAGAGGCAGCGACCGAGCCCCACAGGATGCTGCCACCCGCCATGGCGCCCTGGAACACCAGGATATAGACGGCGAGCGAGCGCGCCTTCACCCATCCGGGCGAGGCCATCTGCGCCGCGACATTGAGCGAGGTCAGCATTCCGATCCAGGCAAGGCCGGCGGAAAACATCACCGCCCCGGCGATCCAGGCATTGGCGGCAAGCGCCAGCGCCAGGGTCGACAGGGCAAAGAACAGCGTCGCCCCGACGGAGATGGTGTTGGCGGGAACCCTTTTGCGCAGCCGCTTCAGCAGGATCGCGCCGACAGCGGCGCCGGCCCCCATGCAGCCGAGCAGGGCACCGTAGCCGGCCGCATCGAGCCCCAGTCCGCGCCGCGCGATCAGCGGCAGCATCGCCCAGAGCGCGCTTGCGAACAGGAAGAAGCCCACCGCCCGCACCAGCACGAGACGCATCGCCGGCGAATGGCGCGTGTAGCGGTATCCCGCCTTCAGCGCGCCGAAAAAGTGCTCGGGCGGCAGGGCGTGAACGGTTCGCGGGCGCTGCCAGGTGTAGAGGACGGCCAGCACGGCCACGATCGAAACCGCGTTCAACGCGAAGACGGCCGGTGTTCCGGCAAGAGCGACGATGACCCCGCCGAGCGCCGGCCCGATCGCGCGCGAGATGTTGACGCCAAGACTGTTCAGCGCGATGGCGTCCGGCAAGGCCTGCTTGTCCACCAGCTCGGGCACGATCGCCTGGAACACCGGCGCACTCAGCGCGGCCGCAATGCCCAGCATGAAGGTGCCCGCCAGCAGCACTTCGGGAGTGACGAGGTCGAGCAGGGTCAGGACCGCCAGCAGCGCGGCCGCGAGAAGGCCGAGCAATTGCGCCGCCATCAGCATCCTGCGGCGGTCGACGATGTCGGCGAGGGCGCCGGCGGGAAGCGCCAGCAGGAACATCGGCAGCGTCGTCGCCGCCTGCACCAGCGCGACGAGCAGCGGGCTCGGCGACAGCGAGGTCATCAGCCAGCCGGCGCCGACATCGTGCATCCAGGTGCCGACATTGGAGACGACCGTGGCGATCCACAGCGCCCGGAAGACGGGGAAGCCAAGCGGCCCGACTGTCGTTTCCTGCCGTGTCTCGCTCATGGCGGGCTCCTCGTTTGTCCTGAGGGTAAGGTTCGGTGCGGCCGGGGTCAGACCGCCCAGCAGCCGCATCCGAGAGCGCCCCAGAAGGTGCGGGCGTCCGACGCCGGCACGCTTGCGCCAAGCGCCGCGGCGTGGTCGTGCCCGTGCACCGCGCAACCACTCGCGCAGCCGCAGTTCATCATCATCCGGGCGCGGGTTTGCGTTGTCCGGTGGTAGCCACCGAAGGTCGCGACCGGCGACCAGTTCGGCATCGGCGCGGGAAGATCCGGCGCGAGGCGCCCGTAATCGCCGTCTCCATGCACGACCTTGCCGCCGAGAAGGGTCAGGACCGACCGCAGGTGGACGATGTCGCTTTCCGGGACGGAGAAGTAATCCTCGGACAGCAGGGCAAGGTCGGCGAGCTGCCCCGCCCTGATCTGACCTTTCCTGCCTTGCTCGTTGGAAAACCAGGCGTTCGCTTCAGTCCACAGCCGCAATGCGGTCTCGCGGTCGAGACGATTGTGCTGCGGGTAGAGGGCGAGTCCACCAACGGTCCTCGAGGTCACCAGCCAGGAGAGCGACACCCATGGATTGTAGCTGGCGACGCGGGTCGCGTCGGTGCCGGCGCCCAGCGCCACGCCCGCTTCCATGATCCGGCGGATCGGCGGCGTGCGCTCGGCGGCCTTTGCCCCGTAGCGTTCGACGAAGTATTCGCCCTGGAACGCCATGCGGTGCTGTACGGCAATGCCGCCGCCGAGCGCGGCGATCCGGTCGATGTTGCGGTCGGTGATCGTTTCGGCGTGGTCGAAGAACCAGTTGATGCCGGAGAGCGGAATGTCGCGGTTGACCTTCTCGAACACGTCGAGCGCGCGGTCGATGGTTTCATCGTAAGTGGCATGCAGCCGCCAGGGCCAGCGGTTTTCCGCAAGCAGACGAATGACGGGCTCCAGATCGGCTTCCATATCCGGCGGCATATCCGGACGCTCGGCGCGGAAATCCTCGAAATCGGCGGCGGAATAGACGAGCATCTCGCCGGCGCCGTTGTGGCGGTAGACATCGTCGCCCTGTCCGGGCGAGACCTGGCTGACCCAGGAGGAGAAATCCGCCAGTTCCTCCTTGGGCTTCTGGGTGAAGAGGTTGTAGCTGACGCGGACCGTCATCTGGCCGTCGGCGTGAAGCCTCTCGATGATCTCGTAGTCGTCGGGATAGTTCTGGAAACCGCCGCCGGCGTCGATCACGCTGGTCACCCCGAGACTGTTCAGCTCGCGCATGAAATGGCGGGACGAATTGATCTGGTAGTCGGAGTCCAGTTTCGGCCCCTTGGCCAGCGTCGAATAGAGGATCGTTGCATTGGGCTGCGCCAGCAGCAGGCCGGTGGGATTGCCGGCGCCATCCCTGACGATCTCGCCGCCGGGAGGATTGGGCGTGTCCCTGGTGTAGCCGACGACACGCAGGGCGGCCGCGTTGAGCAGCGCGCGATCGTAGAGATGCAGAATGAAGACGGGCGTATCGGGCGCGACGGCGTTGATTTCCTCAAGCGTCGGGAGGCGTTTTTCCGCGAACTGGTGCTCGGTGAAGCCGCCGACGACGCGCACCCATTGCGGCGCCGGCGTCCGGTCGACCTGCCGCTTCAGCATCGCCATCGCATCGGAAAGCGACGGGACCCCGTCCCAGCGAAGCTCCATATTGTAGTTCAGCCCGCCGCGGATCACATGGGTGTGGCTGTCGATCAGCCCCGGGATCAGCCGCCGCCCTTTCGCGTCGATGATCGCGGCGTCCGGCGCGGCGGCCCGCACCTCCGCTTCCGTGCCCACGGCGAGGAACCTGCCGTCCCGGATGGCCACGGCATCCGCCGAGGGGTTCTGCCGATCGAGGGTCGTCACCCTGGCGTTGACGATGATCAGGTCGCTGGCGGTCATGGCTTTCTCCTTGGCGGCGCGTCCCGTCCGCGAGCAACCGGCCGCAGCCGCATCGCCCAAAAACGTCGCGGCGATGCAGCGGATGGCGTGTGAACGGGGCCGCGATCCTGCCCACAGGCACGGTGGCTGGTTCCGGCGGCTGATCCGGGGGGCGGCCGGTCCAGCCGGCTCGCATCCGTCAGACGGCGGGCTTGGGAGGAACGACCGGGCCGTGCGCCGCGCGCTCGGGAGCCTTGTGGACCATGGTGTAGGCGTAATCGACGCCCATGCCATAGGCTCCGGAATGCTCCCGCACGATGGCCATGACGGCGTCGTAGGTGTCGCGCCGCGCCCAGTCGCGCTGCCATTCGAGGAGGACCTGCTGCCAGGTAACGGGCACGATCCCGGCCTGCACCATGCGATCCATGGCATAGGTGTGCGCGTCGAGCGAGGTTCCGCCCGAGGCGTCGGCCACCATGTAGATGTCATAGTCGGTATCGGCGAGGCAGGAGAGCGCGAAGGTGCAGTTGCAGACTTCGGTCCACAGACCCGAGACGACGATCTTCCTGCGCCCGTCCGCCGCATTGGCTGCAAGCGCCTCGCGGACCTTCAGATCGTCCCAGGAGTTCATCGACGTGCGCTCCAGAATGGGAGCCTCGGGAAACACCGACAGCAGTTCGGGAAAGGTCGGCCCCGAGAAGCTCTCGGTCTCCACCGTCGTGATCGTCGTCGGAATCCTGAAGGCCTTCGCCGCCTTGGCAAGGCCCACGACATTGTTCTTCAGGGCCTGCCGGTCGATGGACTGGACACCGAAGGCCATCTGCGGCTGCTGATCGATGAAGATGAGCTGGCTGTTCGAAGGGGTTAGAACCTGTAGCTTGCTGGACATCTGCATTCGCTTCCGTGTGAGGGGAGAACCGGCCGGCAGCTCAGGCGACGTCGTCTTTCTTCGCTGTCTCGCCGGGGCGCCGAAGGGCGAAGGATTTTTCGTGCAGCACCGTCTGGACGACGTTCGAGTGACCCTTGAGCCACTGCACGCCCGCCTCGCCGGCAAGCATCCCTAAGAGGCCGAGCAAGGCGATGATCGGGGGCGCGGGCGATCGAACGGACACGAGGCCATAGAGCACGCCGATCCCGAGGCCGACGACCAGCGAAAAAACGTAGGGTTGCAGTTGGCCCATGATCGATGTCCCCGCGCAGGTCCCTTGGTCCGAGTGCCGGCCGGTGCCCGAGGAGACGGGCGCCGCCGCGCCACAACCGCTGCCACGAAGGCGCCGGAAGGGGTGCGGCACAATGGCAGGTTGGCTTTCGGGCAGGTTGGTTTTGCGGGGCTGACTCTACTGCCCGCGCCCGAGTGCCGCGGCGCAGGACCTGCGATGACGGTGCCGATCTTGCGGGCTCTTGCCGAGGGAAAGCCGCGAGGCCGTCCAGACCGGGGCTGCCGATGCGGAGTGCCGGGCCGGCGGAAGCGATCCAGACCGGTCCCGCAACACAGGGAGCCCGCGCGACGCGGTCATCCGCGGCGCCGGCAGCCTGGCTGATGCTCCAGAGCTCTTTCCGATCAGGTGGAATCACCTGATCGATAAGAAATCGCTCCAAATTCAATACCTTGAGCATATTCTTGTCGTTCAGATCGGTTCGATCTGAACGGAATATGCTCTAGACGCGCTTCCTGGCCAGCAAGCAGGGGGCCGCTGCGCTCCATTCCTGGTCTCTGCGCGCAGCGGAACGTCCGCGCTCGAACAGGCCGCCAGGCGACCACAGGCCGTTGAACCGAGCCATGGCCGAGCGCCGCCGTCTCTTCGCTGTCTTGCAGAAGGGCGACTTCCCGTTCTCTCGGAGCGCGATACCGGCGGCCGCCTGATCGGACGGCCTCGCCGATCAGGCGGCCGTCATCGGCGAGACCCCGCTCGGCGCAGCGCCTTCCCTTCGGGTTCAGGCGCTTCCGCCGCCATGTGCCGGGCAAGTGCCTTGCCATCCGGATTGTTGTGAATGCTCGACAGTTGCGCCGCCGCGGCCGCATCGCCGCTCAGCACCGCGTCGGCAATTGGCTCGTGGAGCGGGATCATGTCGGCAAACAGATCGCTATGCATGGGTTCGGTGAGGGTCATGAACAGCCGGATCTGGCTTTCCAGAAGCCCGTACATCTGGATCAGTCTCTTGTGCCGCGACATGGCGACGATCTGCCGATGGAAGGCAATGTCCGCCTCCATGCAGGCGCGCTTGTCGCGGCGCGTCACCGCCCGCCGCATGTCCTCCATGGTCTTCTTCAGTCGGCTGGCATCCTCGTCCGTCAGGTTCCGGGCCGCGAGTTCGGCCGCCAGCGCCTCGAGAGAATTGCGCAACGAGCACAGTTCGAGGGCGTCCACTGCGCTGAGCCCGGCCACGAACATGCCGCGGCGCGGACGGAACTCGACCAGGCCTTCGTTCTGAAGATGGCGAAGAGCCGAGCGGACGGTTCCATTGCTCACCTCGAACTCCTGCCCCAGGTCGGCCTCCACGAGATGCGTGCCGGTGGTCAGCGTCCCGGAGAGAATCTTCTCACGAATCCCCTCCGCGACGACTTCATCGAGACCGGGACGCCCAGAGACAGCTTTGGTGCGCGCCATGCCGCATGCCTTCCTATCGACAATAATTAATTATTCTAGCCGATTGGCCGGCCAAATGCACCGCGTTTCTACGGCATCCCCAGGGCATTCGGCAGCCAAAGCACGGTGGCCGGCACATATGTGATCAGCAGCAGCACCGCCAGAATGATCGCGATGATCGGCAAGCTCTCCCGCACGACCTGGCCCATCGGCGCGCGCGAAATCGACTGGGTGATCAGGAGATTGAGGCCGATAGGCGGGTGAATCAGTCCGATCATGAGATTGAGCACGACCACCAGCCCGAAATGGACCGGGTCGATGCCATAGGCGAGAGCGGCGGGCAGGAAAATCGGCACCAGGATGATGGTGGCGGGCGTCGAGTCGAGGAAGATGCCGGCAACGAGGAAGATGATGTTGACCAGCAGCAGGAAGCCGTGCGGACCGAGATCGGCCGCCTGCAGATGCGCCTGGATATCCCGGGGAATGCCGTTGACGACGATCAGATAGGCAACAAACGAGCTGATGCCGACGATCAGCATGATATTGGCCGTCTGCAGGGCGGCGTCGGTCAGCATCCCGGGAAACTGGCGCCACTGGAATTCACGGTGGATCACCCAGCCGACGAACAGGGCGTAGAAGACCAGCACCGCGCCCAGTTCGGTGACCGTGAAGAGGCCGCCCTTGGCCCCGAGTGCAAGCAGCAGCGGCATGCTCAGCGCCCAGAGGCTGACCCGGAACTTCCGGCCGATCTCGGTCCAGGCGATGCTCCCGCGCGCCGCCAGCCGCTTGCGCCTGGCGACATAGGTGACATAGGCGATCAGCGCCGCGGCGATGATGAAACCGGGGATATAGGCGCCGACGAAGAGCTTCATGATCGAGACCTGGGCGATCACCCCGTAGATCACCAGCGGAATGCTGGGCGGGATGATCGGGCCGAGCACGGCCGCGCCCGCGGTGAAGGCCGCCGCGAAGGCGGGCGAGTAGCCTTCCTTCTTCATCTCGGGGATCAGCAGGGCGCCGCTCGCCGCCGCATCGGCGACCGAGGAGCCGGAAATGCCGGAGAGGAACACGTTGGTCCCGACATTGACCACGCCGGAGCTTCCCCGCACCCGCCCGAGCGCGCTGGCGAACAGGTCGATGACGCGCGTGGTGACGCCGCCGCTGTTCATGATCGCCGCCGACAGGATGAAGAAGGGGATCGCCAGCAGCGGAAAGGAATCGATCCCGTTCACCAGCTTCTGGGCCAGCAGGACGCCCGGCGTTCCCCACAGGGCGACAATGACGAGCGCGGCAACGCCCATGGCAACGGCGATCGGCACGGACAGCAGCGTGAGGACGAAGAAGACGGCGGACAGTACCGCGAGCATGGTCATGGGCGGATTTCCTCAGGTGACGAGGGCGGAAGGGACGCGGCCGGGGAGACGAGACGGCGCGTGAACAGGCGCTCGATGATGAAGAACAGGCCAAGCGCGCCAAAGACGATCGGTGGCAGATAGAACCACCGATAGGACAGCCCCGTCGCCGGGGCGATCTTGCCGGAGGCCATCTGGATCAACTGCCAGGCGTAGTGGCTGAGGAAGACCAGCAGCAGCGCGGTGAGCGCATCCGTTCCCAGCCCGAGCGCGCCGCGGGCCCTTGGGCTCATCCGATGCTGGACGACATCGATGAGGATCAGGTCGCGCATCGAGACCAGCAGCGCGGCACCGCAAAAGACCATCCAGATCATCAGCAGGCGGCAGATTTCCGCGAGCTGATGGGTGGCGCCGTGAGTGACATAGCGTGCGACCACCTGAAAGGAGACCAGCACGATGATGGCGAGCAGCATCAGCGCGAGCCCCTGCCGCAAAATCCAGCGCAGCGCAGCGCCGACGCGAATGATGATGATATGAGACATGAGTTCCTCCCGCGCGGCTCCCGGCAAGACGGCGCCGGGAGCCGCCGTTCAATCAGTTCACCAGGCGGAACCGGTCGATGATGGGCTGGAGCGCTCCGTCGTGCCTGGCTTCGGCCGCGCGCCTGGCGAACTCCTCGAGATCGGGTGCGTGGACGACGAGGCCGTTCGCCTGCAGCTCGCCGATGAGCTGCTGGCTGCTCTCCTGGGTATAGGCGCGATACCAGTCGGCACTCGCATCCGCCGCCGTCTCGAACGCCGCCTTCACGGGAGCGTCGAGCCCGGCGTACCAGGGGGCGTTGCAGATGAACGCCATCGTCTCGGCCATGTGGTTGGTGACGACGAGGTGTTTCGCCACCTCGAAGAAACGATGATCCTTGATGGCGACCAGCGGCTGCTCAAGACCATCGACCACCCCCTGCTGGAGCGCGGCATAGGTTTCCTCAAAGGCGATCGACGTCGGATTGACGCCGAGTGCTGCAATGGAGGTCACATAGGCCGGAATGCCGGGCGCGCGCACCTTCATGCCCTGAAGGTCGGCGAGGCTGTCCGCCGGCTTCTTGACCAGAAACTGCCGGAACCCGCGAAACCCCGGACCGACGACCTGGAAGCCCGAGTCCTCGGCAATGGACTCGATCACCGCCTTGCCCGCCGGCCCGCGCCAGATGCGGAAGAAATGGTCCTCATCGCGATAGAGATAGGCGACGCCTTCGATGTTGGAGATCGGGCTGAACGAGCCGAGGACGCCGACGCTCTCATACATGCATTCGAGAACGCCGCCCTTCACCTGCTCGACCATCTCGCTCCAGGTGCCGAGCTGCGAAGCCGGGAAAATCTCCACCGAGACGCTGCCGCCAAGCTCCTTCTCCAGGTTGGCCTTGAACAGCTCGATCACCTTGGTGTCCGGCCCCTCGGGCGTGCCGGTGCCGCCGATGCGGATGCGGGTCTGTGCCTCGGCCGGCAGCCCGGCCGACAGGGCGAGGGCGCATGCAACAACGAACGTCTTGAGCTGTGACTTCATAACTATCCCCTTCCGGTTTTGCTTTGTCTTTGAGATCAGCCGCCGCTGGGGCGGGCATGTTCGGGTCAGTTCGTCCGGCGCTCTGGCGCGACGAGCTCACTCAGCACCGTTTGCAGACGGGTGCCGGGGCGCAGCCCGAGCTTCCTGGCCGCCTGGTTCACGTCGGAGATGACGCCGTTGTCCCAGGTGTCCCGGGAATCGCCGATGCGGGCGCTGGTGTGGGCGATGACGCCGGCGGCGATCCCGCGCTCGTCGAGCATGGCGAGCGCCACGGCTCCGGCGTTCTCCTTGCCGAAGCCGGCATCGTTGAAGAACACCGCGCCGACCGGGACGGCGAGGGCGAATTCTCCCGAACTCGCCCCGCCATGCGAGGCGGAGACGACGATGGCGCCTTCATCATCCGGCGTCAGCTTGGTGATGGAGTCCATCACGACGACACGGCCCTTCGAGCCGTGGCAGACTTCAGCTTTCAACATGGCTTTTCCTCATGCGTCGGTTCGGGCGATGGCCGTCAGGGAGCCGTCGAGGGCGTCGACGATCTGGTCGATCTGGTCTTCGGTGATGACGAACGGGGGGCTGATCTGGATATGATCGCCGCCGCGCCCGTAGTTGGCGCCTGCAACACCGGGATTGATGATGACGTTTCGCAGGCGCATCTGCGCTGCCAGGCGCGCGGTGAACTGCTCGCTCTCGGCGAAGGGCCGGCGCGAGGCGCGGTCGGCCACGAATTCCAGGCCGGCGAACAGCCCGCGTCCGCGCACCTCGCCGATGCAGGCGTGGCGCTGCTGCAGCGCTTCCAGCCGCGCGAACAGATAGGCCCCCGTCTTGCCGGGCCTCTCGAACAGGCCCTCGCGGGTCATGATCTCGAAGACCTGCTGGCCCATGAAGCAGGCGGCGGGGTGGCCGCTATAGGTGAAGCCATGCACGAAGCGGCGTTTGCTGGTGCGGAAGAATTCGGTGATCTCGTCGCTGATGATCGTCGCGCCGAGGGCGGCGTAGCCGCTGGCGATCGCCTTGCCGGCGGTGATCATGTCGGGTGTCACGCCCCATTCCTGGATCGCGAAGGGCCGGCCGGTGCGGCCATAGCCGGTGAGCACTTCGTCGGCGACGAACAGCACGCCGTAGCGGTCGCAGATCTCGCGGATGCGCCGGTAATAATCCGCATGCGGCACGACGCCGGAGCAAGTGGTGCCGACGATCGGCTCGGCAAAGAAGGCGGAGACGGTCTCCGGCCCTTCCAGCAGGATCGCCTTCTCCAACTCGTCGGCGCAGGCAAGCGAACAGCCGCCGTGCCTGGCGCACAAGCCGCACCGATATTCGTAAGGCGGGGGAATATGCACCACCGGCAACAGATAGGGATCGTAAGGCTGCCGCCAGCTCGTGCGGCCGGAGATCGAGAGGGTGGCGATGGTGACGCCATGATAGCTCTGCCAACGCGCGATGATCTTGTGACGGCGCGGCTCTCCCCGTTCGATGTGGTACTGCCGGGCAAGCTTCAGCGCCGTCTCGTTCGCTTCCGAACCCCCCGACGAGAAATAGACCGATCCCATCCCGGGCGGGGCGACGGACAGTATCGAAGCCGCGAACCGCTCCTGCCACGGATTTGAGAAGCCGGCGTTGTAGACGAAAGTGACGCGATCGCCGGCATCGGCCAGCGCCTCGGCGATCTCCGTGCGGCCATGGCCGATGCCGACGACACCCGCGCTTCCCATCGCATCAAGGTGGCGATTGCCCTCTTCATCGAAGAGGTAGACGCCGGATCCGCGCGCGATGCGCAGCGGTGCCGTCGCGAAATCCCTCAGGAATACCGTCAATTTCTCAACTCCCTCGCACTCGGCCGATGGCTGTGGCGCAACATCAGGCATGACCAGATCATGCCCATCGCGATTTTTCCTTGTCAATAAAAAATAATTAATTATTGTGCAGCGAACCGATCGACAGGGAGACGGAAATGGTTACGGCACGCTGGAGAGCAGAGGACGGGCTCGGCATCGAACATGCCGACGTCGCCGTCGGGGCTTCTGAGATACGCGTCGAGAGCGTGGTGACCGGAGACCGGTTCGGTCCCTATGGCGCGCGCTACCGGTTGCACTGCACGGGCGACTGGACGGTTCGGAGCGTCGAGATCGATGTCGTCGGCGGAGCGTCTCTGCGGCTGGCGAGCGATGGCGAAGGCAATTGGAGGGACGGTGCCGGCTCGCCATTGCCGGAGCTCCAGGGGTGTATCGATGTCGACATCTCCGCCACCCCGCTCACCAACACGCTGCCCATTCGCCGGCTTCGCCTTGCTGAAGGCGCGCGTCGCGAGATCCGCGTCGTCTATATCGCAGTGCCAAGCCTCACCCTCGCGCCGGCGCTCCAGGCATATACCTGTCTGATGTCCGATCGGCGCTATCGCTACGAAGGTCTGTTTCGGCATTTCGAGACGGAGCTGGACGTCGATGGCCACGGGCTGGTGACCGACTATCCGACGCTGTTCCGCCGCGTGCTCTAGGATCGAGCCGAGACCATGAGCGACGAAAGACTTCACTGCACCTATCTCATCGAAAGCCCGATCGACATCGAAAGGGCAGCCGAGCTGCTTGCCAGCGAACAGTCGATCGGATCGTTCGTGCAGGTCCCGGGCGAGACCGACGATGTCCTGCGGCGGCACGGGGCCAGGGTCGAGGCGGTGGATCGGGTCGAGGACGGCGCATTGCCCAGCCTCGCGACCTCCTTGCCGGGGCTCGCAAGGGATATCCGCACAACCCGTGCCGTGGCACGCGTGTCATTTCCCGTCGAGAACTTCGCACCTAACCTGGCTTCGCTCTTCGCGATCCTGCTCGGCAATCTGTTCGAGCTTCAGGAACTCACCGGAATACGTCTCGAGGACGTCGAGCTTCCCGCAAGCTTCTCCGACCGCTTTCCCGGTCCCGCCTTTGGCGTAGCCGGCACGCGCTCGCTCACGGGCATCCCGACCGGCCCGATCATCGGCACCATCGTCAAGCCGAAGCTGGGCCTGCCGCCGGAGCAGATCGCCGCGCTGGTCGAGACGCTCGGCGACGCCGGTATCGACTTCATCAAGGACGACGAGTGCCTCACCGACCCGCCATCGGCTCCGTTGGCCGCACGCGTGGCGGCCGTTTCCCGCGCCCTTGACCGCGTCGCGGACCGAACCGGACGCAAGCCCATGTTCGCATTCAATGTCAGCGGAGAGTCCGACGATATGCGCCGCAGCCACGATCTTGTCGCCGCCGCCGGTGGAACCTGCATCATGGTCTCGCTCAACGCCTGCGGCCCTTCCGCGATCGGGGAGCTGAGACGCCATTCCACCCTTCCTCTCCACGGTCATCGTGCCGGCTGGGGAATGCTGACGCGCCATCCCTCGCTCGGCATCAGCTTCACCGCCTATCAGAAACTGTGGCGTCATGCGGGCGTCGATCACCTCCATGTCGGCGGACTGCAGAGCAAGTTCTTCGAGGAGGACGCCTCGGTCGCGGCCTCGGCACGGTCGTGTCTGGCGCCCCTGGGTCGGCACGCGGCTGTCATGCCGGTGTTCTCCTCGGGCCAGTGGGGCGGCCAGGCCCCGGAGACGTTCCGGCAGGTCGGCAGCGACGACCTTCTCTATCTGGCGGGCGGCGGGATCCTCGGCCATCCGCTCGGCGCTGCCGCGGGTGTTCGCGCCCTTCGCGAGGCCTGGGAGGCGGCGAAACTCGGCATTGCGCTCGATGACCATGCAGCCACCCATCCTGCTCTGGCGGCCTCAATCCAGACATTCGGACAGATCAGAACAAGACGGGGAACGGGCAATGGCTGACCTCTCACCCTCGCTCTGCTTCTATGGCGACGATTTCACGGGCTCGACGGACGCGCTCGACGCTCTCACCTCGGCGAACGTGTCGGCTGCGCTGCTCCTGGAGCCGACGGACGAGGCCATGCGCCTGCTGCCGGACGTTCAGGCCGTCGGGCTCGCCGGCATGAGCCGGGCCATGTCGCCCGATGACATGGAGGCACACCTGGCGGATGCCTTCCGTTTCCTGGCCGATCTCAATCCCCGGGTCCTGCATTACAAAGTCTGCTCGACATTCGACTCCTCGCCGACGAAGGGCAGCATCGGCAAGGCAATGGAAATCGGCCGACGCTTCTTCGGCGATCGGGCGACGCCGATTGTCGTCGGCGCCCCGGCGCTGGGTCGCTATGTCGCCTTTGGTCATCTTTTCGCTCGGGCGGGACATGCGCCCACGGTTCACCGCCTCGACCGCCACCCCGTCATGAGCCGGCATCCCGTGACGCCGATGACGGAGTCCGACCTGCGGCGGCATCTGGCCTGTCAGACCAAGCTTCCCATCGACCTTGTTTCGCTCGCCGACCTGGAAGCCGGGCACTATCCGGCTCTGGAGGCAAACGGCCGTGCCGTCCTGTTCGATACGACGTCTCCCGGTCACCTCGCCGATATTGGCGGATGGCTCGATCGCGAAAGCGCCGAAGCGCCGATCTTCTGCGTTGGGTCGAGCGCAGTGGAAACGGCCCTTGCTCCCAGGATCGGCGCTGGCGGCACGTTTCGTTCCCCACCACGCCTCGCTCAGGGACCATGCCCGGTTGCGGTGGTGTCGGGCAGTTGTTCGCCGGTGACCGCTCAGCAGATGGACGCTGCAGCGCGCAACGGCTTTGCGCTCATTCGCATCGAACCGGCGGAGCTCATGGAGGATCGTTCGATGATGGCTGCCTGTCAGAAGGCTGCCGACACCGCGACAACGGTATTGCAGACAGGCCAATCCGTCCTTGTCTATTCGGCCCGCGGACAGGCGGACTTCGGTGTCGCGGTCGACGAACGCCAACGCGGCGATCTGGAGCGCCGCATCGGTATGGCGCTTGGCAAGGTGCTCGCAACGCTCGTCGAACGCGCCGCGCTCCGGAAAGTGATCGTCGCCGGCGGCGATACATCAGGGCGTGTCGCGCGCGCCCTCGACCTCGTGGTTCTGCAGGTGGTCCACCCCCTTGCACCCGGAGCTCCCCTCTGCCAGGGCTCAAGGCGCGACGGCTCCAGGATCGAAATCGCCCTCAAAGGCGGGCAGATGGGCGGTGAGGACTTCTTCGCCCGCGCCAGAGACGCCTGAGCTTCTGAAAGCTACATGACGTTCGCGCCGGATCGGAAATCGGCCCTGACCGACGGGACCTTTCCTTTCATCCGAATCTGAAGTTCGTCACATGGAGCGGCGTGCTCTCAACGAACTTCAGATTCAAAAGGGTGACTAGCAAGCCTATGTTTCTATTGTGGTTTTCGAGTCTGAAACACGCTCGCCGGCCCGCTGCAAAACGAGGCGTATTTCAAATTCACCACACTCGTCAAAACCGGAGGAAACGACCCTTGGCAGGCCACCCCGCGGCCAAGGGCCCGGGCCTGCCGGTCGGTGACCCGGGGCACCCTCTGGCGGCCGAACACCCCGAACGATGCTGCTCCGCACCATGCCGGAAGCTGCATCTCGTAACGGAATTTCCCTGAAAAATACAACATTACGTTGCAACCATAGGATTTTATCGCTAGAATTTCAGACGTTGGAATGTAGATCTGAAATTAGTTCTTTTTGTCTGGAAGGGAGTCGGACTATGATTCTCAGCAGCTTGGTGCGCGATGATCCCAACGGATTCATCGACTTGGACAAGAACCTCGGCCGCCACATTGGCGACAAGAATGTGCAAGCCTTTCATGAAGAGGCCGGCAACCTCGCCGCGGACGTGCTGTTCGAAGACGAGTCCATGGTGAAGGAGCTCCTTCGGGACGAAGTCATCGTGACGGAGCTCAACGCCGCGCTGTATAACGTGCGCGCCAAGGCCTATGGTTTGCGGACCTTCAACGCCGACCGGGACCGGGCGATGTTCGCGGACACCCTGCACAGCGTCATGGGCAAACGCGACCAGAGCCTCGAGCGCGACATCATCCAGGCCGAACTCGTCCAGAACTCGGCCATCAACGACCGGACCATGCGCAATCCGACGGTGATGAAGGTCCTGAACGAGCGTGTTTCGGACCTGTACGAACAGTACAAGAAGAAGAAGAGGTAACCGGACGGCGCTGTCGCCGAACCGGCTCTGCGAGGGCAACGAAACACCGCAAGCCATTGGCTGTCGCAAGCCGATGGCTTGAGGGTTTGCGGCTTACAGCGAGCCAGGTCGCCATGCAAAATCGCCGGCCATGTCTTTGGTCATGGCGTTGACCTCGTCGTTGGGCATGTCGCTGACCATGGCGCCAGTCGCATCACCGGTCGCATCGCCAGTCGCATCGCCAATGGAGGCCGGCGCGCCTGGACGCCCCGTCTCTTCCCCCGTTTCTTCCTCGCCGCCGCCGCGCGTCTGCGTCTTGCGTCTGCCTCCCGCGCCCGAGCCTCGGCCTTCCCGGCTGCACCTCTCCCCTGGCCTCTGTTCTCCCCGATTTCGTTGCTCCCGGCCTCGTTCTGTCGGCCTCGTTCTCTCGGTCTCGTAGTTCCCCCTCTCGTTGCGACCCGTCGCATCTCGCGCCCGTCTCGTCTTGCTCGGCAAGGCGGGTCCAAAAAGGTCGCTCGGGCAGGGGCGCCCGGGCACGAGCCGCCGGCGCTCCGACGAGCGCGGCCGGCGGCGATCCGTCAGCCTGCCTGTTTTTCGCGGATGGACGACACCGGCCCGGACGGGAGGGCATTGTAGATGGCCTGGAACGCCTTGACCGGATTTCGCGGCGTTTCCAGCGCCGCATAGGCCGGATCGGATTTCAGGAGTTCATGCACGCGGGACAGCCGCCACTGCGGCACCCTTGGAAACAGGTGGTGGACCAGATGATAGCCCTCGCCGTGCTTCTCCCCGACCACGAGATCCCACAGCAGGCCGAACTCCCGGTTGCGGGACATCTGGATGTCGACGGGCTCCTCGGGCTCCATCAGCGGGTAGTGCTCCAGCAGTTCCGCGATCGAGCCGATCCAGGCATGGGTGGTGACCAGCGGCACCAGCCAGTAGCCCAGCAGGACCCAGAAGACGCCGGTCCACAGGGCGACGCCGATCACGAGCGCATAGGTCGCCAGCCGGACGGCGGTCTCCCACCGCTCCTCGTCGGCCGGCAGGATCCGGTGCCGGATCAGGAAGGCGATATAGCGCAACGTTCCGGCGGGGCTGACGACCCGGAAGAGATACCGGCGCAGCGAGGCCTTGCACCGCCCCGCGCCATAGAGGCCGGATGTCACGAAGAACTGGTAGTCTGGATCCTGCTCCGGATCGCCGAACAGGCTGTGATGGGCGCGAAGATGCGAGGCGACATAGCCGGTGTAGCTCTGCAGCACCGGATGTCCGCCGAACACCGCCCCGAGGACGGTTCCGGCGCGGCGGTTCTTCATGAATGTCCGGTGGCAGGCCTGGTGCAGGACGCCGGACAGCGCCCTTTGCCGACCGCCGATGAGGAAGATCGCGCACAGATACGCCGGCAGCGCCAGATAGAGCGGCAGCGAAACCCAGGCCCAGTAGGAGCCGGCCGCCGCCAGCAGGATGACGGACCAGTGTTCGAGCAGTTCCAGCGGCCCGTGCAGGTTGTCGAGCGCGTAATACGCCTGGACCCGCCGCCGCAGGTCGGCGGAAAAGGCATGCCGCCTGACCTGTTTGACCTCGCCCGCCATCGCCGCCTCCTCACGCCGACTTTCCGCGCGGCCGCGCCGGCGCCGCGTCCCGCGGCACCCGGTCGATCCGGTTCCGGCGCCGGTCGAGGAAGCCCAGGATAGCGGGTACCGGGCTGACCACATGGCGGTTGTCCGCCAGGGCCGCGCCGTAGCGCCGGCGCACGTCTTCCATGCGGCTCCAGTGCTCTTGCGGGCACAGGTGGTGTTCCTGATGATAGCCGTCGTTGAAGGTGACGAAATTGTAGAGCCGTCCGTAGTGGCTGACCGAGTTGGCGAAGCGGTTCTCAGGGCAGGCGCCGAAGTGCTCGAAATAGTTCTGGACGTTGACGAGAACCAGCGCCGCGAAAAAGGACGGCAGATAGGCGAACAGCACAAAGGAGGGCCGCACCGCCAGCAAGCCGAGCAGAACCAGCGTCAGGACGATCAGTTCAAGGCGCATCTGCCGCCGTTCCCCGTCCCGCAGCCGGGCGCCGACCACCTGGTCCGGCGAGCGGGCGCTGTCCGCCACCGCCAGGGCGGGGACGAAGGCCGTCAGCCGCAGCCATGCCTCGTTGCGCAAGGTGGCGACCGCACCCGCGAACGCATAGCGCCAGATGCTCAGATGCGTGCCGTCGCTCGCGCCGGCATAGGTCGACGACAGGTCGCGCGGCGGGCCGTTCGGACCTGGGCGATCATTGTGATAGCGGTGGTGATTGCGCACATGCGAGACGTGATAGGCCTGCATCGACTGGCCGATGGTGACCGAGTTGAGCACCGAGGCGGCGGCATTCAGACGGGGATGGCGAAACCACGGATTGTGGGTGAACAGATGCGCGACGATGACGATGCTGTAGGTGGTGAGCAGCGCCAGCATCGGCACGATGCCGAGCTTCCAGCCGATGGAGACATGCGGCCATGCATAGGCGCTGCAGAAGAGGGCGCAGGCATGCGCCAGGCTCAATCCGGCCAGCCAGGCATCCTTTGCTGAACAGCGCCACATCGCGTCGCACCTCTCGGCGTTATCCGGGCATGTCGACGCACTTGGCTCCCGACACTGCCGGCACGTCCTCCCTCCGCGAACGCCGCGCTCAGCAGGAAGGTCGGAGTCGATCGGTCAAAAATAGCTCTCCAAGCCCCCCGCGCGGCGCACGTCGAGCGTTGCGCAATGGAACGACCCGCCAAGGGCATGAAAATGCCGGAACGGGCACCGGATCGCCTCGAAGCCCCAGGCTTCCAGCGCCTCGGCCATCGGATCGTCCTGCGCCTCGACAATTACACGTTGTGGATCGAGCATCAACACGTTCATATTGATCCAGCCGCTGCACAGGAACAGCGGCTGCGTGCGCGGCGGTGGCGGCGGGGCTGCACGCACCTCCCACGCCTTGAACAGCTCCGGCACGGTGCGCACCCGTTCCGGGTTGATCAGCAGTTTACCGGGGGCGAGCGGCATCAGGCTGGCGTCGATATGCATCGGGCGGTCGTCGTCGAACGCCACCTCGTGCACCCGGTAGGCGCCGCCGAGATGCCGGCGCAGCCAGTCCACGCCCATCCGGTTCGTCACATGGCTGAGCTGGACGAAGATATCGCGGCCGCAGCGGATGAAGTCCGCCGCGTCGAAGGTCGGCTCGAACTCCGAGACCGCGAGGCGCGGCGGCAGTTCGCCCCCGGCCTGCCTCCAGCCGTCGTCGTAAAGCCGGTCGGGGAGCTCGGGCCTGGGGGCCGCGCTCCAGCGCGCGCCGGCGGCGAAATATTCCTTGAGGAGGGGGCGGTAGGCCAGAACCTCGAAATAGCGCGATCGCCAGGCCATCGGGCACTCGATCAACTCGTCGCCGACGACCAGGATCACGTCGCGCGGCATCGCCTCATAAAGGCCGGTGCTGGTCCAGCCGGGACCGCCGAAGCTCGCCTGCTTGTCGCGCGGATCCGGCCGCCTGACCTTGATGCCCTCGCGCTCCAGAAGGGCCGAAAACAGGTCCAGCTCGCGGCGGGCCCCGTCGACGATGTCCGCCGGAAAGGCCTGCCCGGCATGGGCACGTATGTGGTCCGCCTTGGCGGGCGGCAGCACCGCTTCCACGGCGGCATGCCAGGGAGGGAAGCGGGCGCCGTCGGCGATGCCGACGATCACCTCTTCGAGCGGGTCCCACTCGTTGTGGGAGCTGACCGGGGTGACAAGGTCACGCGCCGGAGCAAGGCCGACGCCATGATTTGAAAGTCTCTTCATCGGCGTCAATTCGACCAATTAACTTTTGGACGGTCGGTTTTATTGCGATTAATATACATCCTATAGTGGCACTCTAGCAGATCGTCATGGTGCAGCCAAATCCAAAAACCCCGATCCTTGACCCGACCCTTGCCCCTGCCATGACGACCTCTGCGGCATGACCGGCGCGACGGGCGCAATACAAGCCGCGGCCCTCGCCGATCCGGAGACTTTTGCCCGCGGCGACGCCTGCCGCGTCTTTCGCCATCTTCGGACCCAGGAGCCGGTGGCGTGGACGCCCGAGCCGGACGGGCCGGGGTTCTGGTCGGTGACGCGTTACGCCGAGGGTGCATGTGTCCTGAAGGATGCTTCAACCTTCAGTTCGGTTGAAGGAACCACCCTGGAAGGCAACCGCTGGCAGGACGATCCGGCCGCCGGCAGGATGCTGCCGCTGATGGCCGCCCCGGCCCACACTGCCTTGCGTCGCATCCTGATGCCGCATGTCTCCGGGCCGCGCGTGGACGCCCTGCGGCACGACACTGCCGGATTTCTGGCCCACGTGCTCGAGGAGTGCACGGAGCGCGGCCGTTTCGAGGTAGGCGACGGGCTCGCGACGCGGGTTGCGATGCATGTCGCCTTCCGCCTGCTCGGCCTGCCGCCGGAAGACGAGGCCGGCCTGCTGCCGGTCGTCCGCGACACCCTGTCCTGCAATGAGAGCCGCCGGCATCTCGCGGATGCCGAACTGCTGATCTATGTCAGCGAGGCGGTGGAGGTGCGACGGCGGCACCCCGCCGACGATGCGATTTCCGCGATAATGGGCGCCGAGATCGACGGCCGCCCGCTGGACGACGAAACGGTCCTCTTGACCGTGCTGAACGTGATGTCCGCCGGCCTGACGACGACCCGGCTGGCGATCACCGGGGCGATCCATGCCCTCATGCATCATCCGGACCAGTGGCGGTGGCTCCAGCGCCGGCCCGACATGCCGGGCACGGCGGTCGAGGAGGTCCTGCGCTGGACATCGCCGGCCGCGGCGGTGGTGCGCACGGCGCATGCCGACACGGTGCTGGCCGGACGCCGGATCCGCCGCGGCCAGCGCGTCGCGGTCTGGATTCCCTCCCTCAATGCCGACGAGGCGGTGTTCGCCGATCCGGACCGCCTGCGGCTCGACCGCGCGCCCAACCGCCATCTCGGGTTCGGGACGGGCATGCATGCCTGTCTCGGCATGATGCTGGCCCGCCTGGAACTGCGATTGCTCATGTCCGAGATCCGGCGCGCCTGGGCCGGGATCGAACCCGACGGACCGGCGGAGCGTCTGACCTCGCTCGTTCTGCAGGGCATCGACCGCCTGCCGGTCCGGGTTGGCCCGTCGTGACGCGGTCTCCGGCGCCGGGATCCTGCGATGGCTCACGACAACGACAGTCGCGCAAGGTCGCCGACCAGGGTCAACACCGGTTCGGGATCGGACTGCAGGAAGAAATGGTCGCCCGCCGCCTGGCGGATGACGGCCGCGCCGGTGCTGTGGTGCCGCCAGGCGTCGAGTTCGTCGGCGGTGACATAGGGATCCGCCCGGCCGCTGATCGCCCCGATCGGGCACGGCAGGGGCGCGGCGAACCGGCTGTCCGCCCCCGCCCGCCACTCTTCCGCCATCCGGCAGCCGGCCCGCAGCGCCGGCAGCAAGACGTCGACGAGCTCGCTGTTCGCCAGCACGTCCTCGGGCAGGCCGCCGAGATCGGCGAGGGCCCGCAGGAATGCCGGCCGGTCGAGATGGGCGATGGCCCGGTTGCGCGCGTTCATGGTCGGTGCCGGGCAGCCGACAACCACGAGCGCGGCCGGACCCGCGCCGGACCTTGCCAGCAGGTGCGCCGCCTGCGCGGCGATCATGGCTCCCAGACTGTGGCCGAGAAGAATGAAAGGCCTGTCGCGCAGGTGGACGGATGCGGCGATGAACTCCTGCGCAACCTCGTCGACGCTGCGGGCCAGCGGCTCGTTGAACCGGGTCTGATGGCCAGGAAGCTCGAAAGCGCAGACATCGGCGGCCTGCGCCATCAGGCCGGACCACGCGCGGAAGACGGTCGCGCCCGCCCCGGCGGGGGGAAAACAGAACAGCCGGTAGCGCGCGCCAGGACGCGCGATCCGGTGTGGAAAGAACCGGCGGAGGTCGCCGGCCGATGCCTGCATCCGGCCGGCAGTGGCGCCGGCGTCCTCGCTCCGGCCGTCCATCACAGGTCCCCGACGACGCTGCCGCCGTCCCCCTCCGCCGCCGGGATCGAACCGCCCAGCCAGAGCAGTTCCTCGATCGCCTCGGCGATTTCGGCGATCGTCGGTTTCTCGAAAAAGTCCCGCACCGTGAACTCCACCGCGAACGCCATGCCGATCCGGGCGACCACCTGAAGCACGGTCAGCGAATGTCCGCCGAGGACGAAGAAATTGTCGTGGACGCCGGGTCCGTCGATGAACAGCACCTCTTCCCAGATGGCGGCGAGCGTTTCCTCGACGGGCGTGCGGGGGCCGACATGGGCGATTCCCGACAGCAGATCTTCGCGCCGCGGCGGCGGCAGCGCGGCGTAATCCGGCTTGCCGCTGGGCAGCAGCGGAAGCTGTTCCAGGGCCACCAGCGCCGCGGGAACCATATAGGCCGGGAGCCAGCGCTCCAGATGATCCCGCCAGTGGTCGATCGCCTCGCCGGACGTCTCGGAGCTTTCCACATAGGCCGTCAGCAGCCTCTCGCCGGCCTCCGTTTCGCGAATGTCGACGAGGCAGCGCCGGACCTGCGGCAGGCGTTCGAGAACGGTTTCGATTTCGCCCGGTTCGAGCCGCTGGCCGCGCAGCTTGATCTGCCGGTCCCGCCGTCCGGCATAGTCGATGCGACCGTCGTCGCGCAGCCGTCCAAGATCGCCGGTCCGGTACATGCGCGCGCCCGGTATCGGGCTGAACGGGTCCGGCACGAAAGAGCGCGCCGTCAGCGCCGGCTGGCGCCAGTAGCCGTCGGCGAGGCTGCCGCCGCCGATGCAAAGCTCTCCCGGAGCCCCGAGGGGAACATGGTTGAGATGATCGTCGAGCACATAGACCGCCGTTCCCGAGACCGGCCGGCCGATCGATGGTGCCCCGTCGCCTTCGGGACCGACCGTCCCGGCCGTGGCGACGACGGAACACTCCGCCGGTCCGTAGTGATTGACCAGCGTCATGCCGTGGGAGGGATCCGGCCGCCGCCGCAGCCGGTCGCCGCCCGTCAGCATGACCTCCAGATGCGGCGGCAGCGGTTGCCCGCCGGCCAGCATGGCTTCGGCCAGAGGCGTCGGCACGAAGGCATGGGTGACCCGATTTTCCGACAGGTGCCCGATGAGGCGGTCGATATCGCCGCGGGTCGTGTCGTCCACGATGACCAGGGTGGCGCCGGCGGTCAGGCAGGCCCAGACGTCCCAGGTGCAGGCGTCGAAGGACAGGCTGGCGATCTGCGCCACCCGATGACCCGGCCCGAGCCCATAGCGGTGCCGGTGCCAGTCGACGAGTTGGCGGAGGCCGCGATGCGGAACGATGACCGCTTTCGGACGGCCGCTCGTTCCGGATGTGTGGATGCCATAGGCGGGAAAGACCGGCGCGACCGCCTCCGGCCCGTCGCGCCCCCGGTCGCCGGCTGCCAGCACCGGGGAAACCGGCACGATCGTCAAGCCCTCTGCGGGAAAGCGCCCGCCGACATCCCCGGCGACGACGACATGACCAAGACCCAGGTCCGCGGCCATGCCGGCGAGTCGGTGGGGCGGAAGCTGGGAATCCAACGGAACGAAGGCTGCCCCGGCATCCAGGATGCCCAGCATGCCGATGGTCATGGCGGCGGAGCGCTCGACGCACAGGCCCACCATCTCCCCGCGCCGGACCCCAAGCTGCCGCAAGCGGTCGGCGAGATGGAGGGCATTCGATGCGAGGTCGCCATAGGCGAGATCCGTGGCCGCATCGCGAACGGCGAGCGCGTCCGGCTGACGTTCTGCCTGGCGGTGCACCAGATGGTGAGCGCCGTCCTGCGCGACCTGCCTTGAAACCGTTCCGGAGAGCCGCGAGAGCGCGGCGCTTTCCCTCTCTCCGATCACCGGCAACCGGGAGATCGCCGTTTGCGGCCGTTCGACGATGGCCCGCAGGAGCGCCGGGAACCGCTCGGCCAGCCGCTGGGGGGCGGCAGCGCCGAACCGGTCGGTGCTGTACTCGAACCCCCCGGACAGCGCCGCGCCGGGCCGATCCGACAGGAACAGGGTCAGGTCGAACTTGGAGGTCGTGCCCTCTACCGTCACGGCGGCAGTCTGCAGGCCCTGCAAGGCCAGGTTTCCTGCACTCCCCGCCAGCGTTACGGCGGTCTGGAACAGGGGATGGCGCTCGTTCCCGCGCTCAGGCTGGAGCTCCTCCACCAAGCGTTCGAAGGGAAGGTCCCGGTGCTCCTGCCCGGCAAACACGTCTTCCCGGACCTGGCGGACGAGATCCGCGAACGGCATGTCCGGTCTCAGGCGGCTGCGCAGCACGAGCGTGTTTTGAAACAGGCCGACCACCTCGCTCAGGTCCGGATGGTCGCGGCCGGTGATGGGATAGCCGAGGAGAAAGTCCGGTTGTCCGCTGGAGCGGTAGAGCAGCACCGCGAAGGCGGCCGACACGGTCATGAAGAGGGTGGCGCCGAGGCTCGCGCTCAGCGCCGTCAGCGCGGCCCCAAGCGCCGGGTCGAGGTCGAGATCGATCCACCCACCCCCGCCGCTCCCTGCCCCTCCGGGCTGCCCCTCGGCGGGAAGCGCAATGCTGTGGGGCGCCCCGTCCAGATAGCCGCGCCAGTAGTCGACGAGCGGCCGCATGTCGGCGGCGCGCAGCCGCTCGGCCTGCCATGCCGCGTAATCGGCATACTGGATCGGCAGCTCCGGAAGATCGACCGGCCGGCCGCCGAGAGCCGCGTTGTAGAAGGCCGAAACGTCCCTTGTCAGGATGTCCAGGGACTGGAGATCCGCGACCGCGTGATGAACGGTGATCACGAGCACATGGTCGTCGCTCCCGAGAGCGCCGAGCCTGGCGCGGGCAAGCGGCCCGGCGCGCAGGTCGAAAACCCGCTCCGCCTCGGTGCGGACGAAGTCCCGGATGTTATTGTCCGGCTCCTCCGCAGGCAGCAGGGCAACGAGATCGAGCGGAAACCCGGCCCGGTCGGCGACGATCTGCACCGGCTTGCCGTCCTCGACATCGAAGGTCGTGCGCAGGCTTTCGTGCCGCGCGGCGGTCTGGTCCAGGGCCTGCTGGAGCGCCGGTATGTCGAGCGGCCCGGTGATCCGCCAAGCCGCGGGAATGTTGTAGAGCGGCGAGTGCGGCTGGAGGCGGTCGAGGAACCAGAGCCGTTCCTGCGCGAAGGACACCGGTGCCGAAAAGGCCGTGCCGGTGTCCTGCGGGGAGTCGGTGCTCGATAGGCCGGCGTCGGTCATGATCGGACCCTGTTTCGTCTCTTTCTCAAGAGGTCGCGGCGCCGATGCCGGTCGACCGGACGCGCCGCGAACGGTCGAGACGCGGGATCGGCTGAAGGCGGGCGTCCGTGTCCACGTGCTGCGCGCCGCCGTCCAGATAGGCGGCCAGTTCCGCAATCGTGGGATGCTCGAAGATCGCCCGCAGCGGCACGGCGAAGCCGGTCGACTGCGCCAGGCGCGCCGACATCTGGATCGCCGTCATGGAATGGCCGCCGAGACTGAAGAACGAGCTGTGAATGCCGACAAAGGACAGGTCGAGCACCTGCCGCCAGACAGCGGCCAGCAACAGTTCGGTCGGCGTTGTCGGCGGTGTGCCCGGCGCGTCGCCGCCGTGCTCCGTCGCGGCCGGCGCGAGGCGCAGGGCGCTGCGGTCGATCTTGCCGTTCGGCAGATGCGGCAGGCTGTCGACGATCGTCAGCGGCTGCGGAACCAGGCTCCTCGGCAGCAGTTTCGCAAGCTCGGCGGCAAGCGACCTTGCGGACAGGCCCTCGTCCGGGGCGACCGTGACGAAGCCGGCGAGACGGTCCGTGCCGTCCGCCTCCGTCAAGACAGCCACCGCGGCCTCGCGCACGCCGGGACACGTCAGCAGCGCATGCTCGATCTCGGTGAGTTCGATCCGGTTGCCGTGAAACTTGACCTGATGGTCCGTGCGTCCGCGGAACTCGATGTGACCGTCGGCAAGAAACCGCGCGCGGTCTCCGGTCGCATAGATCCGGCTTCCCGGCCGCCCGAACGGGTCGGGCAAGAACCGCTGCGCGGTGAGGCCGGGGCGGCCGAGATAGCCCCGCGCAAGACAGGGTCCGCCGATATGCAGATGGCCGCTGACGCCGATCGGCACCGGCTCCAGCCGGTCGTCGAGGATATAGACCGCCGCGCCGTCGACCGGCCGGCCGATCGTTACCCGGTTGTCGGCGCCGATCTCGGTGAAGGTGGCGTAGGTCGTCGCCTCGGTCGGGCCGTAGAGGTTGAAGATGCGCGCGCCGGGCACCGCCCTCCGCAAGGCCGCCACCAGGCTTGGGTCGAGCGGCTCGCCGGCCAGATTGACGGTTGTGGCCGAAGCCGGCACCGCGCCGGCGGCGCACAAGGCGGTCATCGCCGAGGGCACCGTGTTGATCAGGGTCGGCGCCCCGGCGTTTCCCGCCAGCGAGATGTCGTCGACGAGCACCACTGTCCCGCCCCGCATCAGGGGGAGGAAGATCTCGAAGACCGACAGGTCGAAGCAAGCCGACGTCGCCGCGAGCATGCGCGCTGTCTCCCGCGCGGAATAGACGCGCGCCGCCCAGGCCAGCAGGCCGATGGCGCTGCCATGGCTGATCGCCACCGCTTTCGGATGGCCGGTCGACCCCGACGTGTAAAGGCAATAGGCCAGGGTCTGCGGGGCGATGCTGGTGCCGAGGTTGCCGGACGGCTGGCGCGCGAGGAGGCCCGGATCCGCGTCGATCGGGACGGTACGCCCGGAAAACGGCGGCAGGCTGGCGGCGTCCGCCTTGCGCGTCAGCACGATGCCGGCGTGCGAATCCTCCAGCATGTAGGACAGGCGTCTGGCCGGATAGCCGGCATCCAGCGGAACATAAGCGCCTCCGGCTTTCAGGACGGCCAGCAGGCCGATCACCAGATCCGCACCGCGTCCGAGGAGAATGCCGACCAGGCTTTCCGGCCCGACGCCCAGGCTCTGCAAATGACGCGCGAGGCGGTTCGCCCGTTCGTTGAGGTCGCGGTAGCTGAGGGTCTCTGACCCGACCTCGACCGCAACGTCATTCGGCGTCCTGGCAACCTGGCGTTCGAACGCCTCATGCAGGCTCGCCGGCCCGCCGTCCGGCCGTGCCGTCCGGTTCCAGTCCACCAGGATCCGGTGCCGCTCCGGTTCGCTCAGCAGCGCCATGTCGCCGACCGGCCGGCCCGGATCGCGGACCAGCTCACGGCAGAGGTGGCGGACCTGGCCGGCCATCCGTTCGACCGTGGCGCGGTCGAAAAGGTCCGCCGCGTATTCGAGATCCGCCTTGAGCGCATCGCCGGTCTCGGTGACGAACATCGACAGGTCGAACTTGGCCGTCCGGTCCGGCACCTCGATCACCTCCGCCTCGAGCCCCGGCAACTCGACGTCCCGGTCACATTCGGCACCGAAGCCTCCCACCCGCCCCGTTGCCGCGGCCCGGGTCCTGGCATGGCTGCACCAGACCTGGAAGATCGGATGATGGGACGGGTCCCGGACAGGCTGAAGATCCTCCACCAGTTTCTCGAAGGGGTAGTCCCGGTGCCGGTCGGCCGCCAGGACATCGTCGCGCACGGCCGTCAGCAGGTCCGCGAACGGCATATCGGCGCGGGTGGCGATCCGCATCGTCAGCGAGTTGACGAACAGGCCGATCAGGTCCTCCGTCTCCCGCCGCGTCCGGTTGCCGGAGGGATAGCCGATGCAGAAGTCGCCTTGCCGGCTGTATCGGAACAACAGGACGGCGAAGACGGCGGACATCAGCATGAACATCGTCGCGGCCTGGCTGTGCGCAAGGCTTCTCAGGTCCGCGGCCAGCGCCGCGTCGAACGTGAACGACACGCTGTCGCCGCGAAAGCTCGCCGTCGGCGGGCGCGGCCGGTCGCTGTCGAGCCGAAGCTCCTTGGGGATGTTCCGCAGGCGCTCCCTCCAGAAGCGTCTGTGGCCGTCGAGCACATCGCCGGTGAGCTGCGCGCGCTGCCACCGGGCGTAATCGCGGTACTGGATGGGCAAGGGCGGCAGGGGCGAAGGCTTGCCGGCGCGAAAAGCCATGTACAACGCGGCGAGTTCCCGCATGAGGATCTCGACGGACCAGCCGTCGAACACGATATGCGGGATCGTGACTTGCAGGACATGCTCCGTCCGCGCGACCTCGATCAGCAGCGCCCGCAAGAGCGGGCCTTCCGCGAAATCGAACGGCGTTCGCGCGTCCTCCGCCAGCAGGTCGAGGGCGGCCGAGCGGGCGTCGCCGGAGGTCGGCGGCGCCGTCACGGGAAGCTTCAACCCGCACTCCGTGGAAACGATCTGGATCGGCGGGCCGCCATCGTCGGCCGCGACGAAGCGGGTCCGCAGGCTCTCGTGCCGGCGCAGGATCTCCTTGAGCGCCAGCCGCAGGGCGTACCGATCCAGGCCTCCCTTCAAGCGCCAGGCGACAGCGATGTTGTAGAGCGACAGCCCCGGTGTGAACTGGTCGATGAACCACAGGCGTTCCTGGGCGAAGGATGCCGGAACCGTATCGGCGGCCGGCGCCGGCCTCACGGGGGCGACGGGCGCGTCGTCCCGGCCCTCGAGACGCGCGGCGAGCTGCCGGATCGTCGGCGCTTCGAAGATGTCGCGCAGGATCAGGCCGCGCTCCGGCTCCGTCCGCAGCCGGGCGATGATCCGCGACGCCAGAAGGGAGTATCCGCCAAGCGCGAAGAAATCGTCGTCGATGCCGACCCGTTCGACCTCCAGCACCTCGGCCCAGACGTCCGCGATGTGCTGCTCCGCCGCCGTTCGCGGTTCGCCGCCCTCCCCTTGGTCGGCGGGTGCCAGCGGCGCCAGGGCCGCCAGTCGCGCCCGGTCGATCTTGCCGTTTGCCGTCAACGGCAGCCGGTCGCGGATCTCGAAGGTATCGGGGATCATGTAGCCCGGCAGGCTTGCGGCCAGCTCGGCGCGCAGGAAAGCCGCATCGACGGATTGTCCGCCGGCTGGGGCGACATGGGCGATCAGTTTCCGCGCTCCGGAGGGGCTCGTCCGGGGCAGGACGGCCGCCTGGGCGACCCCGCCGATGCGATGCAGGCGGGCTTCGATCTCGCCGGGTTCGATCCGGTAACCGCGGATCTTGAGCTGCTGGTCGATCCGGCCGAGAAAATCCAGGCTGCCGTCCGCCCGGAACCGGCCCTTGTCGCCGGTGGCATACATGCGACTGCCCGGCGGGCCGAAGGGGTTGGGAACGAACCGTTCCGCGGTCAGGCCAGGGCGACCCCGGTAGCCGCGGGCAAGGCCCCGGCCGGCGAGGTGGATCTGTCCCGGCGCGCCCGGAGGGACCGGTTCGCCGGTATCGCCCAGAACATGGACCCGCGTGCCGGCGATCGGCCGGCCGATGCCGACATCGGCCAAAGGATCGGAGCGGACAGGACACCAGGTGCTGTAGGTGGTGTCTTCCGTCGGACCGTAGAGATTGAGCACCCGCGCCCGGGGCGCGGCGGCATACAGCGCCTCGACCAGACCGCGCGGCAGCGGCTCGCCGGCAAGGTTGATCGTCCGCACCCCCGCCGGGATGGCGTTCCGCTCGAGCAGCGCCCGCGCCGCCGAGGGAACCGTGTTGAGCAGCGTCGGCTCCACCGCCGGCGGCGTGTCGGCGAGGGACAGGGAGTCTTCGACCAACACGATGGTGCCGCCGGCGGTCAGCGGCAGGAACAGCTCGAACACGGAGAGGTCGAAAGACAGCGAGGTCGCCGCCAGGGTGTGGCGGGTGTCCTCGCGGCCGAAAACCGTGCCGGCCCAGGCCAGCAGGGCGGCGGCGCTGCGATGCTCGACCATGACGCCCTTCGGCAGGCCGGTCGAGCCCGACGTGTACAGGACATAGGCGAGATCGCAGGGGCGCGGCGGATCGCCCGGCGGATCGGGGGCGAACCGCGCGATCCGCTCGCGATCCCGGTCGAGGCAGACGGTGCGGACCCCGGCCCCGCCGAGCGACGGCAGGCGCTCCCCGCGCCCCAGGACGACCCGCGCGGAGCACTCGGCGATCATGTGGCGCAACCGGTCGGTGGGATGGTCCGGATCGAGCGGCAGATAGGCCGCTCCGGCCTTCAGGATGCCGAGGAGGGCGGCGACCATGTCCGCCGACCGGGGCATGGAGATCCCGACCACATCCTCGCGGCCGATCCCCATCGACCGCAGACAGCGGGCCACCCGGTTCGACAGGCGCTCCAGCGCGGCATGGCTCAAGACGGTGTCGCGATAGAGGACGGCCGCGGCCTCGCCGCAAGGCGGCGGGGCGATCATCGCGGTCAGCGTCCCGTCGGCGGCCGCGGCCGCAGTGGCGGCGGTGTCCGCCCCGGCCGCCGGGGCGTCGCGGCGCGCGCGTCCCCCCGGCAGCGGCAGGTCGCCGATCCGAACGCCCGGCTCGTCCGCGATCGCCGCCGCGATGCGCTCGAAATCGGCCGCCGCGCGCGTGATCGTCGGGCGGTCGAAAAGCGCCGTGTCGTAGTGGAAACCGCCATGCAGCCGGCCTCCCTCCAGGGTCATGGTCAGGCCGAGATCGAACAGGGCGGTGGTCAGCTCCGTCATCTCGCGTTCGGTTTCGAGGCCAGGCAACGACAGGTGCCCGCCAGCCCCGCTCTCGAACGCGAACAGGGTCTGGAACAGGGGAGAGGCCGTGCGTCGGACGGTCGGCCCAAGCTCGGCAACGAGCCGGTCGAACGGCAGCTCGCGGTTCTGATAGGCCTCCAGCACACGGCGCCCGGTCTTCTCAAGGAAATCGGCGACGGTGACATCGGCGCGCGGCCGCGCCCGCATAACCAGGGTGTTCAGGAAATTGCCGATCAGATGCTCCGTGCCCCGCCCGCGATAGGCGGCGACGGGCGTGCCGACGCACAGGTCGGACTGTCCGCTCCAGCGGGCGAGGAAGATCTGATAGGTCGCCAGCACCAGCATGAACGGCGTCAGGTTGGCGCGGCGGGCGGTTTCCAGCATCCGGCCGGTGAGCCGCTCGGACCAGGCGAACTCGACGAGCCCGCCGGCAAGGCTCGGCAGCCCGCGTCGCGGCCGGTCCACCGGCAGGCGCAGGCCCTCGGGGGCATCCTCCAGGCGCCGCCGCCAATAGGCGAGCTGGACGTCCAGTTCCCCTGTCTCAAGCTGCCGGCGCTGGGCGAGAGCGATGTCGGCATATTGCAGCGCCAAGGGCGGACGCCGGGGCGCCCGGCCATCACGCCGCGCGGCGTAGAAGTCGCCAAGGTCGTCCGCCAGCACCGCGAAAGACGCCTCGTCGCCGGCGATATGGTGCAGGACGATGACCAGGACATGCTCGTCGGCGCCCCGCCGGACCAGCCGCACCCGGAACGGGCTTTTCGCCTCCAATGGGAAGGGCTGTTCCGCACCGTCCTGAACAAACCACCTTGCGTCGGCGGGATCGGCCCTGGAGAAATCCGCAAGCGCGATATCGAGCGCGCCCGGATCGAGAATGTCCTGCCGTGGCAGGCCTTCGGCGGCGGGATAGCGCGTCCGCAGGATCTCGTGCCGGGCTTCCAGGTCGGCAAACGCGCCCATGAGCGCCGGAACGTCGAGCGCGCCGCGCAGGCGCAGAACGAGCGGCAGGTTATAGGCGGCGGTGCCGGGATGGATGTGCTCGATAAGCCACAGACCTTCCTGTGCCGAACTCAGCGGCAGGACGGACGGGCGGCGCGCGGCGGCCGGCGGACTGTCGGCCCGGTCCAGATGCGCGATGATTTCGGACTTGCGCCGCCGGAGTTCCGCAAGCGTGTCGCCGTCCAGTCCATCGGGCGGGCGGTACCGCAACCGGCCGTCGCGCACCCAAAGCTGGATGCCGGCGGCCCGGATCTCGGCCAGAACGTCTTGCAGATCGCGCATTCGGCCTCCTTTCAGATCTCCAGGCCGACAAGGCGCGTGTCGACGATCCGCTGTATGGCCGCGGCGAGCGCGGGAGCCTTGTCCGCCTCGACCATGGTGAAATGCGTGCCGTCGACCGTGTGCGGGGCCAGCGAGCGGAAGACCTGTCGCCAGCCCTCGGACCTGAACTGGTGCTGGACGGAGACGGGGTCCGCATCGGCGCGGTCGAACGGCTCGGCCGCGCCGAGATAATCCGCATCAATGGCAAGCGGCCGGGGCTCATAGCGATCGAACGCCCGAAAGTCGCGCTGAATGAGCTGGTCGAGCTCCGCCAGAAGGGCCGCATCCGGGGCCTGATGCGGCTCCGCGTTGCGGCGGGGAATGTCCAGTCCGTCGAGAAGCGACCGCATCTGCAGGGCCTGCGGCGCGTCCAGCAGCTTCGGCGGCGTCCAGGTGTCGAGCAGCAGCAGGGCGGCAATGTCCACGGTCCGCGCGATCCACTCCCGCGCCATTTCCAGGGCGATGCACCCGCCCATCGACCAGCCCGCAAGGATCACCGGGCTCACCCCCCGCACGGCATCGACTTCGGCGACATAGCGCGTGGCGAGGGCCTCGATCGTGCAGGCCGCGGGGTCGGTGCCGATGCCGGGTGCCTGCAGGCCCCAGCAGGACAGATCGGTGCCCATCCGTTTCGCAACCTCGACGAACGGCATCACCGAACCGCCGGCGCCATGCACGAACACGAGCAGCGGCCGGCCCGGCCGAACGGCGAGCGGCACGAGGCACGAGACGCCGCGCGCGCCGGTTTCCAGCCGCGCGGCCAGGTCTCGAACGCTCGGGCAGGCAAAAACGTCGGCCACCGAGGGCCGCAGGTTCAGCTCGGTGTCGCAGGCGTCGATCAGCTTGAAGATCAGCAGCGAATGGCCGCCGAGATCGAAGAAGCTGTCGGTCGCCCCGATGTCGCTCTGCCCGAGGAGGTCCTGGTAGATCCGCAGGAGACGCTCTTCCAGGGGCGTTTCCGGTGCCGCCCGCTCCCGGCTGTCGCACCGGGGCGCGGTCCACTCGAGCGCCGCGAGGGCCTGGGCGTCGACCTTTCCGTTCACAGTGGTCGGGAGTTCGCCGAGGATGACGACGGCCGGCGGGACCATATGCCGGGGCAACAGGCGGCCCGCATGGGCAAGCAGCTCCTCCGGGCTCGCCCGCGCCCCCTCCCTCAGCGTCACGAAAGCCGGAAGCTGCGGCCCGGTGCGCGGATCGTTGCGCACCAGGACATGGCACTGCGCCACGGCCGGGTGCTCGCCCAACACCGCCTCGATCTCCGCCAGTTCGACCCGCATGCCGCGCAGCTTGACCTGCCGGTCGATGCGCCCGAGATGCTCGAGGGTGCCGTCGCCGCGCCGCCGGCACAGGTCCCCGGTGCGGTACATGCGCTGGCCCGGCGGCCCGAACGGATCGGGCAGGAAGCGCTCGGCGGT
Source organism: Stappia sp. TSB10GB4 (assembly GCF_900185745.1). NCBI lineage: Bacteria > Pseudomonadati > Pseudomonadota > Alphaproteobacteria > Hyphomicrobiales > Stappiaceae > Stappia > Stappia sp. TSB10GB4. The sequence continues at coordinate 150,889 of NZ_FYAV01000049.1, forward strand.
CAGGCCCGGCCGGCCGTGATACCCGAGCGCAAGGCCGACCTCGCCGCCGATATAGAGTTCGCCGGGCACGCCGAGCGGGCACAGGCGCCCCGCCGGATCGAGCACGTAGCAGGTGAAATTCGCCGCCGGATGACCGAGCGGCACATGGTCGGTTCCGGGCGCGTTGGGCAGGGGACAGTCCGTCACCGTTCCGCATTCGGTCGGCCCGAAGCAGTTGACGAGCAGGGCGTTCGGCAGTTTTTCGTAGAACCGGTCGCGCAGACGGGGGCTGACCGGGGCGCCGCCGCACAGGACGCAGGCGAGGCTGCGGCAGGCTCCCTCCGGCAGGACGTCCAGCATCAGCTCCAGCATGCCCGGCACCAGGAAGATCTGCGTGACGGCATGTTCGTCGATCAGCGCCACCAGCCGCTTCGGATCGCAGTTTTCGCCGGGCCTTGGAACCACCAGCCGGGCGCCGAAATAGAGCGTCCAGAAGATCTCCCAGATCGAGACGTCAAACCCGTAGGAGGTCTTGAACAGGTTCGCCCCGCCCGAGGTCAGCGGATAGCGCCCGTGCAGCCACAGGATTTCGGCCAGCGCCGCTTCGACCGAATAGACCACGCCCTTCGGCCGTCCGGTGGAGCCGGAGGTGAACAGGATATGGACCGGCCGTCCCGCCGGCGCCATGCATGGAGGATCGCCGGGGGGCGGGTCGCCGGGGGACCAGTCGCCGGGGGCCCAGTCGCTAGGGGCCTCGGTGCCGCCGACGACGTGAACCGCGCAGGAGGCCGAGGCGACGAGCGGTTCGGTCGCACGGTCGGCCAGCACCAGCAGCGGCGCGGTGTCCTCCAGCAGGACGCGGACCCGCTCGCCGGGCAGAGCGGGATCGAGCGGGACATAGGCGGCTCCGGTCTTTGCGACCGCCAGGAGCGCCATGACCAGATCGAAGCCGACAGTCATGCACACGGCAATGTAGCAGCCGGGACCCGCGCCCCCGGCAAGAAGACACCAGGCGAGTCTGTTGGCGGCGGCATTCAGCTCGCCATAGGTCCGCCGGCCGCGCTCGCCGACCAGCGCGACCGCATCCGGCGAGCGCCGGACCTGCTCTTCGAACGGTTGCGCCAGGGTGCGATAGGGACTGCCGGGCCGCATATAGGGCTCGAATGCGTGAAGGAGATGCGCCTCGTCACGGGCGGACAGCAGCGGCGCGTCCAGGATCGGCAGATCGGGATCGCGCGCGAAGGCGGCCGCGAGCCGCGCGAACATCGACACGAAGCGTTCGGCCGTCGACCTGTCGAAGAGATCGGCCGAATATTCCAGGGAGCCGACCATCCCCCCGTCGCGCTCGTCCAGGAACAGCGACAGGTCCCATTTCGCCGCCTCGGAATCGGCGAAGGCTGCGGCGGTGTCCAGCCTGCCGTCCGGGGTCGACGGCAGGCCGCCGACGCTGAACATGGTCTGGAACAGCGGGCTGATGCGTGCATCCCTCGGCAGGTTCAGCGCCGCGACAACGGACCCGAAGGGAACCGTGCCGTTGTCGTGCGCTTCCGCAACCGTCTTGCGCACCTGGCGCAGGAGGCTGCGGAAGCGCGGATTGCCGGCAAGATCGCTGCGCAGCACCACCGTATTGACGAACATGCCGACCATCGTCTCGACAGCGGGATGATCGCGCCCGGACAGCGCGGTTCCGACCAGCACGTCGGTGGCGCCCGACACGCGCCGCAGGAACGTCTTGTAGACCGCCGCCAGGACAACGAAGAGGGTGGTGTTTTCCGCCTCGGCCAGCGCCTTCAGCGGCCGCAGGCCCTCGGGGGCGATCCGGCAGGGAACCACATGGCCGCGTCGGCTGGGCACGGGGGGGCGCGGACGGTCGGAGGGAAGATCGAGGACCGGAAGCTCGCCGCTAAGCTTGGTCCGCCAGTAGGACAGTTGCTCCTTGGGATCCGCCCCGTCGGCCCGCCGGCCCGCATGGGCGGCATAGTCGATGAAGCGGACGGCCGGTGCGGGGCCGGGCGCGTCGCCGGCCAGAAGCGTCAGCAGGTCGCCATACAGCGTTTCCAGCGAATGGCCGTCGACGGCGATATGGTGAAACACCAGGAAGGCGACGGCCGCCCCGCCCGGCATGCGCACCACGTCCATGCGGTAGAGCGGCGCCGTCGCCAGGTCGAACGGTTCCCGGTAGCATCTGTTGCCGATGACCTCGATCCTGGCTTCGGCCTCGCCGGGAGACAGCATGCCGGCGTCGTGCCAGCGCAACGGGCAGGGGACGTCCTCGCACAGTTCCTGCAGCGGTTCCCCGTCCTTTTCGTAGATCCGCAGGCGCAGGGCATCGTGACGCTGCATCAGGGTGCGCAGCGCCTCCCGCACGGCCTCGTCCGACGGACAGGAGGGCAGCCGGAGGATGCCGATCTGGTTGTATTCCGGACTGTCCGGAAAAATGCGGCTCTGGAACCAGACGCCGGACTGATTGGGCAACAGCGGAATGTCGCGAACGGTGTCGGTGCGCGGGATCTCCGCCGCCGCCGGGGGGGCGCCAATGTCCCGATGCGTCATCAAACGCTCGAGCAATTGCCGCTGCGCGGGACCCAGGTCGGTACGTCCGGCTCCCGCTTCGCTCATGATCGCAAGCCTTCGAGCATCTGCCGCGCCTCGTCCTCGGACAGGGCGGCGACCCGGTCGATCAGCCCGGCCTCCACCAGCCCCGCCAGCCCTTCGACGGTCGGCTCGGCGAAGAAATCGCGTACCGAGATGCGCACCGCGAACCGGGTTTTCAGTCGGGCGATCACCTGGATGGCGGTGAGCGAATTGCCGCCGATGGAAAAGAAGGTATCCCGCCGGCCGACGCCGGGCAGGTTCAGAACCTCGCGCCAGACGGCTGCGATCTCGCATTCCAGCGGCGATGCGGGCGGCGCCGAGCCGCCGCGGGAGGCGAAATGATCCGGGCCGGGCGGCGGCAGCGACAGGCGGTCGAGCTTGCCGCTCGCCGTCAGCGGCAGCCGGTCGAGCACGACATAGGCCGCCGGCAGCATGTAGCTGGGCAACAGGAACTCAGCCTGCGCCCCGAGCCCCGCAGGGGTCAGGCCGTCGCCCTGGACATAGGCGATCAACTGATCGGATCCGGACGCGTCCTGCCGGGCGATAACAGCGCAGGCAGCGACCCCGCGCAAGCCGCGCAGCACCTGTTCCACCTCCGCGATCTCGACCCGGCAGCCGCGGATCTTGACCTGCTCGTCAAGCCGGCCGAGATACTCCAGCGCTCCCGTCGATGTGACGCGTCCCAGATCGCCGGTGCGATAAAGCCGCTCCCCCGGTTCGATCGGCCAGGGGTGGGGAACGAATTTCTCGGCGGTCAGGCCCGCGCGTCCCCGATAGCCGCGCGCCAGTCCGCCGACACCCGCGACGCAGATCTCGCCGGGCATGCCCGGTTCCACCGGCTGCAGCGACCGGTCCAGCAGGAAGACCCGGTAGAGCCCAATCTGACGGCCGATCGGCGCCCACAGCCGGTAGCTGCGCGCGTCGTCCTGCCAGTAGGCCACTTCGGACGTTTCGGTCTGGCCATAGCAGTTGTGCAGCGGGATCGGGACCCGCGCCCGGTAGCGCGCGAGCAGGTCCGCCGACAGGCCCTCGCCGGACACCTGCACCCATTTCAGGTCGGGAGCCTCGTCCCAGCCGCCGGCGCTCAGCACCGCATCCAGCATGGACGGCACGAAATGGGCGAACACCGCGCCGGGCCGGGCCAGCAGCGCGCGGATGTGATCGACATCGGCTTCGCCGCCCGGATCGGCGGCAAGGACGGTCGCTCCGGACATCAGGGGACCGAAGATCTCCCAGATCGCCACGTCGAACACCAGCGGCGTCTTGTGCAGGACCCGGTCGCCCTCCTGAAGCGGATAGCGGTCCCGAAGCCATGCGATGCGGCCCATGACGCATCGATGGTCGAGCAGGACGCCTTTCGGCTCGCCGGTGGAGCCGGAGGTGTAATAGGCGCAGGCAAGGTGATCGGGACGGGCGGGAACGCTGCCGCGCGCCTCGCCGACCGCGGGATCGAGCCGGTCTTCGCTCCATAGGCGCAGGCCCGGCAGGGCCAGCCGGCCCCGGTTCGCGGCATCGACGATCAGATGCTCGACGCCCGCGTCGAGGAGTATTTTCCGCGTGCGGGCGAGCGGATAGCCGGGCGACAGCGGCACGAACCCGGCCCCGGCCTTCAGCACGCCGAGAAGAGCGACGATCAGCGCGAGCGAACGGTCCTGGCAGACGCCGACCAGGTTTTCCGGGCCGATACCGGCAGCCGCCAGGGCATTCGCCACACGGTTGGCGCGCGCGTCCAACTCGCCATAGGTGATCCGCTCCGACAGGGTTTCCACCGCGATGGCATCGGGCGTGCGGCCGGCCTGCTCTTCGATGTAGCGGTGGATCGGGCGCAGGTCCGGATAGACCGCGTGGTCCGCATTGATGGCGCGAAGGCGCGCGTCCCGCTCCGCACCGGTGCTCAGCGCCAGCGCGTCCAGCGGGCGGTCGGGCGCGCGCGTCGCCGCCCGCAACAGGCCGAGGAAATGCGCCCGCAGGAGGCCGGCCTCCGCCGCGTCCAGCGTGCCGGCCGCATATTCGAGCTCTCCCTGAACGGTACCGTCGGCGAGGCGCAGCATGCAGGAGATGTCGACCTTCGCCGTTCCGGTATGGACGAGCACCTCCTCCAGCCGGGCGCCGGGCGGAGCGAAGCCGAAATCCGCCGGCGTCGACTGCATGACGAACATCGCCTGGAACAGCGGATTGCGGCTCGAGCGGCCGGGCAAGTCGAGAAGGTCGACGATCTCGTCGAACGGCAGGTCCTGATGCGCCAGCGCTTCGGCCATGCGCCCGGCGACATGCGCCACCAGATCGCCGAACGAGCGCTGCCGGCCCGCATCGACGACGATCGGAAGCGTGTTGGCGAAATAGCCGACCGTGGCCTGGTCGGCGGGCGACATGCGGCAGGCGGCGGGGACGCCGATCACGATCCGGTCCTGCAAGGTCCACCGGTGCAAGGTGGCGGCGAAGGCCGACAGCAGGACGACGGAAACCGTGGTTCCGTGGGCGGCGGCCGCCGCCGCCACCTGCGCCGTCAGGGCCTCGTCCATCGACAGGTCCGCGACGCCGCCGGCATCGGAGAGGTCGCGGCGGGGGCTGGCGCCGTGGTTCAGCGCAAGCACCGGGAGATCGCCGGCAAGCTGCCGCCTCCAGTAGTTCCGGTGGTCTTCGAAGGCGGGCGAGGCGCGCAAGGCCTCGAACCGTGCCACATGGTCCGAGAATTGCGGGGCGGCGGGTCCGGCGGTCTCCCCCGTCCACGCCGCCTGCAGGTCGCGCAGCAGCAGGCCGTGCGACCAGGCATCGCACACCGCATGGTGGATGTTGAGCACCCACAGCCACGCCTCCGGCGCGTAGCGGATGCACAGCGATCGCATGAGTGGCGGCGTTCCCAGATCGAAGGGCAGGCGGACCTCCGCCTCGGCCATCGCCATCGCCGCGTCCCAGCCGGCCGCCTCAAGCACCTTGCTCGCAATCTCCAGCGGCGGCGCGATCTCCTGCATCAGGTGGCCGTCCCGCATGACCAGCGCCGTTCGCAAGGCCTCGTGGCGCGCCGTCAGCGCGGTGAGGGCGCGGTCGAGATCGGCGATCGCGAACGCGCCGCGCACCCGGAAGCCGAGCGGCACGGAATAGGCCGGCGAGCCCTTCGCGTAGTCTGACAGGAACCACAGGCGCCGCTGACCGTTCGACGCCGGGGCGAGGTTGGTTCGGAGCGCCACCGCGTCGGGCACCTCGGCGGGTCGGGTGTCCGTCGCCGCCCGCCGCGCGTCGACCGCCGCCGCAAGGCCGCGCGGCGTCGGCCGGGCGAACAGGTCGGAAAGGGAGAGGTCGACCGCAAGGTCGGCGCGCAAGCGCCCGATGAGCTGCACGGCCTTGAGCGAATCGCCGCCACTGAGGAAAAAGTCGTCGTCATCGCTCCCCGGAGGCAGGCCGAGGACGTTTGCCCATTGGCGGGCGATCACCGCATGCGGCGGTTCGTCAGCTTCAGGCCGATCCTGGAGGCTGTCCGGATGCGGCAGGCGCTTGCGGTCGAGCTTGCCGCTGACCGCCCCCCGGGGCAGGGCATCGAGCACGATCAGTTCGGCCGGGATCATGATCTGCGGCAGCCAGTCGCGCAGTTGCGCCCGCACCCTGTCCGGGTCCGGCGCCTCGCCGACCAGATATCCGACCAGCAGCGGATCGGCGGAGGTGGGGTCGTGCAGCGCCGCGGCCGCTTCGCGAACCCCGTCGCACCTGACAAGGCAGCTTTCGATGGCACCCAGCTCCACCCGGTGCCCGAGGATCTTGACCTGCTCGTCCCGGCGGCCGCGGAAATGCAGGACGCCGTCGGCGGATCGCAGCCCATGGTCGCCCGTCCGGTACATGCGGCTGCCCGGCGGTCCCCACGGATCGGGGCGGAAGGCCTCGGCCGTCAGCGCCGGCCGCTTGACATAGCCGCGCGCGGGCGGCACTCCGCCGATCCAGATCTCCCCCACCGTGTCGTCGCCGACGGGGTCCATGCGCTCGTCCAGCAGATGGATCGCCGCGCCGTCGATCGGATGGCCGATCGGCACGATGTCGTCGTCGACCATCGCAGGCGGGCGATAGGTGGCGCAGGTGATCGTCGCTTCGGTCGGACCGTAGTCGATCACCCAGTCGACATCGTGGGTCCAGCCCAGCGCCCGCCACTGGCGCAGCTTTTCGCCGAAGGCCGTCTCCCCGCCAGTGAAGACGAGGCGCAGGTCGCGCGGCTTGTCGCGCGGCCCGCACCCGTTCTCCAGTCCGGCGGTTTCGCTGTCGACCCAGCGATGCCAGAGCGAGGAGGCCATGCTGGCGACGCTGATCCGATAGGCGTCGAGCGCCTCGCGAAGCGCGGGGCCGGGCATCGGCACCTTGCCCGGCAGCACGACGGTCGCACCGGCGATCCAGGCCGGCAGCAGTTCCTCCAGCGCCGCGTCGATCGACAGCGGCGTCATGTGAAGAAACCGGTCGGCCGGCCGCAGGTGAAGATGGCCGCACATGAAACGGGCATGGCTCAGCAGCGAGCGGTGACTGACCGCGACACCTTTCGGCACCCCCGTCGTCCCGGAGGTGTAGATGCAATAGGCGAGGGCGTCGGGCCCGGCCAACGGCTCCGGATCGGCGTCCGGCCAGTCCGCAAGGGTCTCGTCGCCAACCAGCATCAGCGGCACGTCCATGTCCGAGAGCATGTCCGCGAAAGCGGCTCCTCCGGCGGCATCCGCGAGCAGCAGCAGGGCGCCGGTTTCGGCAAGAACGTGACGGGTCCGGCCGGCCGGGTGCCCCGGCTCGATCGGAACGAAGGCGCCGCCCGCTTTCCAGATGCCGAGGACGGCAAGGAGCGTCCAGGCCGACCGGCCGGCGCTGACAGCGACCACCACGTCCGGCCCGGCGCCCATGGACCGCAAACAATGAGCCAGCCGGTTGGCCGCGCGGTTCATCTCGTCGAACGTCAGACTGGCCTCGTCGGTCACGAGCGCGGTCGCGTCCGGCGTGGCTGCCGCCCTCCATTCGAACCAGCCCGCAAACGAGCCCCCCTTCGCACCTGCGGGGCCTGCGAGACGGGGGTCGGAACGAGCCTCATCTTCCAAATCGAGCACGGGGTCCCAATCGAGCACGGACGTCGCTCCAATTCGCGGCTTGCGCGCCACGCGTGTCTCAGAGCCTGCAGGACAATCATGTTAGATCGACACTCTCAAGTTGTGAACCCGAATCCGGAACCGGACGCGGACAACATGAAAGGTTGCCGTTTTCCCTTGCGGCACGTTTTGCCAGAAAGGCCTCCTCTTCTCCGCTCCGCAAAAGCACAAACCTGATCCCGGCGACCGGTTTCGCACCGGGATGTCGGGGAAAACCAGCGCTTTTCATATGAAACCCGTCTTACCGAACGCCAAAACCGTCGCCGGCGCCTTCGCGGCGAGGGAACTGATTTTTGCCTGGGACTTTGTCTTGCAAGGTGATAGCGTTTCCTTGCACGCCAGTGTTTCGCAGGAGGGGTTTTCTTGACGTCTGCGAAGGTTGCCGAAGAGTTTTTTGACTTTGTGGGCCTGGGTTTCGGGCCTTCCAACCTTTCCTTTGCCGTCGCGGCCCGCGAACTCGCGCCTCATCTCGACGGAGTTTTTCTGGAGCGCAACCCAGAGTTTTGCTGGCACGCGAACATGATGTTCGACCGCTCCAACGTGCAGATTTCCTTTCTCAAGGATCTGGTGACCTTGAGGAATCCCTCGAGCCCCTTCAGTTTCCTGAACTACGTCCGCGATTGCGGCCGTCTGGAGCGGTTCGTCAATCTGCGCAGCTTTCACCCGACCCGGGAGGAGTATCAGGACTACCTGTGCTGGGCGGCCGAGCGGTGCGGGGCGGATGTGCGCTACGGGACGAGGGTCGTGTCGGTAAGGCCGGGGCCCGGCTCGGCGCCGGACCATTTCGAAATCCGCGCGCAGGCGGCCGGCAGCGGGGCGCCCAGCCGGTTCCTGGCGCGCAACATCGTCATCGCGACCGGCGGCGCGCCGCGGATCCCGGCCGGATGCGAGATCGGCGGGCGGATCCTGCATGCCGGCGAGGTGCTGTCCCGTCTCGGCGACACGGCCCCGGATCCGGAGGCGCCGCTGCGCTTCGTCGTCGTCGGCGACGGACAAAGCAGCGGCGAAGTCGTGCTCGCGCTGCTGCAGACCTATCGCAGGGCGGACGTGCAGGTATGCGTCTCGGGATACTCGCTGCGCCCGGCCGACAGTTCGGTCTTCCTGAACGAGGTCTACGGGTCGTCCGAAGTCGACGCGTTCCACGCGTCCGACGAAGCGCGCCGGCACGCCATCCTGCAGGACGTCCGCAACGCGAATTACGGCGTCGTCGATCCCGACCTGCTGGAGGAGATCTATCGGATCGCCTATGCGTCGGAGATGCGCGGCCGGACCCGGTTGCAGATCCGCCCGTTCACGCGGCTGACGGCCGCGCGCGAGGACGGCGAGCAGGTGCGGCTGACCCTTGTCGACAGGGTGTCCGGTCAGGCCGCCGACATGACCTGCGATGTCCTCGTGCTGGCGACCGGCTTCACACGCCGTCTCGATCCGGAGGTTTTCGGCCCGGTGCTGCGTCTGCTCAAGCAGCGCGAAGACGGCGGCGTCGCGGTGTCGCGGCACTATCGCGCCCTCGCCCGCGAGGCGCTGTCCTGCGGCGTCTATCTGCAGGGATTCAACGAAGCCAGCCACGGGCCCGGCGATACGCTGCTGTCGCTGCTGCCGTTCCGCTCCGCCGAGATCGTCGAGGACATCCTCGCCCACCGGCCGGCGGAGCCGTTGCCGCGTCCGGCGGTGGCCGAGCCGGCCTATCCGCCGCGCCGTCATGTCGACCATGACGAAGACCGGCAATTCGCCCTTATCGAGCGCAATCCCTTCGCGACCCTGATATCGGCACGGGACAGGGACGATGCGCTGGTGACCCAGTTGCCGCTGATCCTCGACCGGCGGCGCGGGACCAGAGGCATTCTCTTCGGCCACATGGACCGCTCCAACCCCCAGGCCGCGCTGCTGGAAGGCCGGAAGGTGCTGGCCGTCTTTCACGGCCCGGACTGCTACATCTCGCCTCACGTCTACGGGTCGCATCAACTTCCGACCTGGAACTCGATTTCGGTTCAGGTGCGGGGACGGGTCCGGCCGATCGAAGACAGAGACACGCTGGTCCAGGGCCTGCAGAGCATTTGCGAGCGGGCCGATCCGGGGGATGCAAGCTACCGGCTGGCCGCCGACGACCCGCGGATAGACCAGCTCATCGATTTCATCGTCGGCTTCGAAATCGAGATCGACCACATGATCGGCCGCTTCAAGCTGTCCCAGGACAGGGACGCGGCCGACCGACAGCGCGCGGTGTCCGAAATGCTGCGCCACGCCCGCGCCCGCGACCGCGACCTGATCGAGAAGATCGCCGGTATGGACCTGTCCTCGGCGCCCCGGTCGGCCGGCATGCAGCAACCGATGCCTTCGATGGGCCAATTTCCAGGGAGGGAGCAATGACCGCGACAGACGATGACGCCGAAAGCGACGAGCAGTACTACATCGTGCGCAACCACGAGGAGCAGTATTCCATCTGGGTTGTCGGACGCCCGGTCCCGGCTGGATGGGAAACGGTCGGAGAGCCGGGGACCAAGTCCGACTGCCTCGCGAGGATCGAGACGCTGTGGACGGACATGCGCCCGGCAAGCCTGCGCCGGGCCATGGACGGCGCCTGAGCCCGCCTGCCGACCGCAGGTTCACGACAAGGAGAGCCTCGACATGCAATCCGTGAGCGCCGCACAGTTTTGCGGCCGTCCGATCGGCGGGATGTCGCGGCACTTCGAGCCGCTTCTGGAAACGCCGGCGGACGCCGGCACGGACGAGCTGCGCGCCGTCTTCGGCACCCATGGCTATGTGTTTGTGCGCGGGCTGCTGCCCCCGGATCTGGTGCGCCGCGCCAGGGAGGACATCCTGAGCGTTCACGCCATCATGGGCGAGGTCGACGACCGCTATCCACTTGCGGAGGGCCGGGCCTCGCACCGCTCCAACAGGGCCGACATCAACGTTCGCGCGGCGCGGCGCGCGATCCTGCGCAGCGATGCCCTTCAGCAGGTCGTCCGGTCCGAGCGGATCGGCCAGGTGATCGGCGCCCTGCTGGACGGACCCGTCCGGCCCTGGGACTTCATTTGGCCCCGGGTGATGGGCAAGGGAAGCGGCAGCGGACTGCATCAGGACGCCCCCTTCCTGCGCGGACCGGCCCCGGAGGCGGTCATGTCCGTCTGGACCCCGCTCGGCGACATCGACCCGCGCCAGGGCGGGCTGGTTCTGCTCGACGGCTCGCAGGACTGCGCGCTCTACAGGACCGAATACGGCGTCCTCGACGCCGATGCCGACGCGAATTTCGGCTGGTATGCCGACCGTCTCGACGGGATCCGGCAGGACGCTTGCGGACCCTGGCGGACGACGTCGTACCGGATGGGCGACGTCGTCATCTTCGGCCTGTTCATGCTGCATGGCGCGCTGGACAACACCACGGATTTCCTGCGTGTCTCGGTGGATTCCCGCTGGCAGCGATCGGACGCCGTCGTCGATCCGCGCTGGATCGGACCGGCGGCGGTCGGCCGCCATCCGGACCGGATCTTCCTGCCGGGCGTGTTCGTCGACGACACGTTGAACGAGGGCCTGCGATCCGAATTCCATTGGATCGGCAGCGACGGCCGCCCGGTGGAGGCACCGGATCGGGACGAATGACGCCATGCGGCGCGGGTGGGATGACATGCAAGAGACGACGACCGACACATCTATGGACAGGCTTGTGCGCCAGATCGCCCAGATCGGCGAGGTCGACCTGGGCGAGGTCACCCGCGCCGCCCGCGAGCTGGCTGCAACCGATGCGGGCTACCGGCGCCAATATGTCGGCTTCAACGACGGCCACTGGCACTCGGCGGTGCTGGTCAATCCGTCCGGGCGGCACGACGACCACCTCATCTCGGACGGCACCGGCCGGCCGACCGAACTCGCCGCGCATCTGCCGGCCGCCATGCGGATCATCGATGACCTGACGGCGCGGTTCGGTCTCAACGTCTGCTGGGCCCGGCTCGCCCTCATGGAGGCGGGCGCGCGGGTGTGGGAGCACCGGGACTTCCTGGAACTGCGACAGCAGGACAAGGTCCGGCTGCACGTGCCGCTGATCACCAACAAGCGGGCCACGCTGCATTTCGCCGAAGGCGCCGTGCACCTGGCTCCGGGCTTCGTCTGGCATCTGGCGACCGACATTCCCCATGGCGCCAGCAACAACGGCCCGGACCGGGTGCATCTGATCATCGACTGCGACGATGCCGAGGGGTTTCACGCCCGCGTCGGCCGGCGGCGGCTCGACCCGTCGCTGGTGACGGTGTTTCCGGTGCTCGACGACATGTCGCTGGCGGCCGTCGAGGCCCGCTTCCGCAAGACTGTGGCGGAGGGGGACGTGGCCGCAGCGGAGCGGGACATCCTCTCCCTGTTCGGCAGTTGGGATCTGCGGCACCGCACCACGTTCGGGCTGCTGGCGCGGTTTTTCGATGCGCTGGGACAGCAGGACAAGGCCGAGCACTGGCGAACCGAGGAAAAGGACAAGCTGTACGAACGGGTCTATTGACCGGGCGGCGGCGGTCCTCAGACGGCCGCGTCGACGAGCTCCGCGAATTTGCGCGTATCGACAAGCCGTTCGAGCCTGTCGAACCGCTCGCTCGCCGCATGGCGCCCAACAGCCGCCATATGCGCCCGCCAGGAAAACCGGCCGGGTTCGCCGGTGCCGAGCGCGGCGTTCACCCGCGTCTGCCGCGCTGTCAGATAGCCGGCATACTGGACGGCGAGATCCGCGGCCCGGCTTGCCGCCGCCCGTGCCTCGGGCGCATCGCTCTTCATCAGCGCAAGGAGCCGGTCGAGCGGGATCCGGCCGGCTCCCGCGCCCGGCGGCGCGAGCCGCAGGCCCGATTGCCGGTTGAGCGATTGCAGGGACTGGTGGGACAGGTTGTCCGATCCCGGATCGGTCAATCCGAGGACATCGTCGAGATGCGCATCGAACACCCATTTCGCCATCTGCGCCTGGGTCGTCAGTTCGCAGTAGTGCAGGACCGCCTGGGGCGCCGCCCCCGCCAGCCGGCTCGCCTCCGGCGGCGCCCCGTCGCCGGTCTTGCGGCCGCAGATGGCGCGGTCGACGAATGCCCGGATCATCGCCGGCGAGCCGGCGCAGACCCTGCCCTCGTTCAGATAGATGCCGCGCTCCTCCGTCGCCTTCAGGACATCGTCCACCCGCGCCGGCTCGAAAGCGACCTCCGGCGGACCGGCGAGCATGACCGCGTTGGCGGTCAGGTACAGGCCCTGCGCCACCTTGAACAGCGCGCTCAGCCGGCGCGGCACCGCGTTCCACGCAAAGGCCTTCCTGCGCGCGAGAAACCCCGGCACGGTGGTCAGGAAATTCCCGAGCCGCGACAGCAGCAGATAGTTCATCTCCATCGGAAAGGACTGCATGTAGATCGCGCGCAAGGCGTCGAAATCCTCCAGGCACTCCGCCCAGCACGACGTCACCTGCCGGAGCGCCGAGACGTTCATCGGCGCGCCGAGGCGCGAGCCCGGATAGGGGCACGTTTCGAACCGCAACTCGACGCCGTGCAGGAGGCCGGCGGACGCATTGGCTTCGGCCAGCGGCCGGCCGTCCTCGTCGATCAGATACTCGCAAAAGCCCGGCAGCGCGGTCTCCAGAAAGGGGTAGCGGAAGATCTCGCCTGCAAGCTTGCCATCGCTGTCCATCGAATCGCTCCACTGCGCGCGGGCGGAAGGGTCTAAAGCCACCTACGCTGGCGTCAGTCCGTCCCAGTGGACTCGCCGCCCGTCATCGTCAGGATCAGGGGCGGTTCCGGCTCGCCGTCCATGAACTCCGTTTCCGCGAGCCGGCCTTTCAGTTTCAGGCCGCGGATATGGATCTTGCCGCTGTCGGGAAAGACGCAGACCTCGTTGGCGCTGTTGCGTCCGATGCCGATATAGACGAGGTCTTCCTTGCCCGTGTTCGCGATCTGGTGGGCGGTGCGGGTGCCGGCCGGGCAGGAAATCATGTCGCCGGGACGGATCGGATAGCAGTCGTCGCCATAGCGCAGCAGGCCGGCCCCCGAGACGACGAAGAACAGTTCGTCGTCCAGCATGTGATAGTGGTGCGGGCAGCCCACCCGCCCCGGCGGCATCCGGCTGAGATTGGCGCAGAGCTCGCCGCCATTGTCTTCCATATAGGGCGTCAGGACCTTGTAGGTGCCGCCCCAGTGGTCGCCGCTGGCGGACTCGCACTCCTCGGCCTCGTCGATATTCAGGACAGGACCCCGGCGCGGTGCGGGTGGGTTCGACATCGGGGTTCTCCATTCTGCGCGGTCGGCCCCGGCGCCAGCACGAGGCGCCGTGCCGCAGCGCGCCGCGCGACACGTCAAGGTTTAGCAAATCGGATTATGCACCATAATCCTGTACTTTTCGGTTTTTTCGGTGATACACTTCTCTTGCGAACCTGAAGTTCGTCACAGGTCGCAGCACGCTCTCAACGAACTTCAGATTCGAGAGGGGGACTAGCAAGTTTTTGTTTCTAGTGTGGTTTTCGAATTTGAATTACGCTTCTACGGTTGCTGCCGAGAACAGGGCGTATTTCAAATTCCCCACACTAGGCCGGCCGACATTAGGCCAAAAAGAGCCCGCAAGCCATTTCTCTCAACGCGCCGATTTGATTGAGTGATCTGATGACGCAGCGTTCAAGCCTCGAAGACATCGTCGCCGTTGTGTTCGACAAAGATGGCGTTCTTGCGGATTCAGAACCCATCAATCTGAAGTCTTTGCGCCAAGTGTTCGCCAGTCATGGATACCGGTTCGGCTCCGAGATCGATCGGCAGGTCGTCGGCCGGCACCCGAAAGACTATTTTCCGGCCATCGCCCGGCAGTTCGGACTGAGCACGGCCCGTCAGGAGACCATGTATGCCGAAAAGGAGGCCCTCTACGCCCGCATGTGGGAAGAGGACGGCAGCCTTTTCGACGGTGTCCATGAGGTGCTGGCAGATGTACGGAGCCGTGTCTCGCGTCTGGGCATCGCGACCAGCGCAACCCGCGCCGAGTTGGACGCCTTCCTGGCGCGGTTCAAACTGGCGGGGTTTTTCGACCTGACGCTGAGCCGGGACGACGTCGCGCGGCCAAAGCCTGCCCCGGACATCTATCTCAGCGCCGCGCGCGCGTTCGGCACCGATCCGCGCAACATCCTGGTGGTGGAGGATTCGGAACCCGGCGTCACGTCGGCCCATGCCGCCGGCACGTTCTGCATCGCGGTCGGCGGCGCCCATCTTGCGCCGGGCACCCGGGTGCTGGCCGACAGGACGATCGCGACCCTGCGCGACCTTCCGGCGCTTCTCGGCGACCTCGGGCGGGGATGATGGTCCCCCGCTCGCCCCCCTTGCGGATGCCGGGCGCGCGCCTCGGGTTGGTGCCGTTTACCGTACCGGGCTGGCCGAGCAATGCGGGCTATCGCGAGGCCCTCGAACGAATTGCCGACCGGCGGCCGGCCTCCTTCGAATTCGCCCTTCCCTCCGACAGGTGGTCCTTTCGCACAAACGAGGCGATCGCACGGGCTCTCGCCGGCTCCGATGCCGATCTCGGCGCCGTCCTGCAGGTGGCCGCCCGATACCGGCCGAACGTTGCCGTCGTCTACGAGGGCAGCGCCGGGACCCAGGGGCGTGCGGCGATGCTGGCGCGGCTGGCGGGGGCGGTCGATCACATCATGCTGGAATGGGAGCCCGAAACGCAGACCTGCTGGGCGGACGAGGCCGCGCGCCACGGGATCGGCCTGGTGACCATCGCCGAGGCCGACGGCCTGTCCGCGGCAAAGGCGGGCGACATCGGCCGGACGGCGCCTCCCGGCGCCATCGTCTACCTGAAATGCGCCGACACGACCGCGGGAACCGCCGTCGGCACCGGCGTTGTGCGCGCGGCGAGCGAACGGCTCAAGGCCTGCCGGGAGGATCTCTTCGTCATGGCCGGGTTCGGGATCCGCGAGCCGGACCAGGTTCGCGCGCTGGCCGCCATCGACACGCTGGATGCCGTCGCCGTCGGCACGGCCCTGCTGGACCGCTTCACGCAAGGCGTCGATGCGGTCGCAGCCTTTTACGGCGCCTTGAGCGATGCCGCGGAGGGGACCGCATGACACAGGATGTCGGACACGCCGACAGGGCCGCCTATCCGCACCAGGCGCTCCACCGGCTGTTCGAGCAGCAGGCCGTCGCGACGCCCGATGCCCCTGCGCTGCTGCATGACGACGGGCAGACGAGCTTTCGCGACCTCGACCGGCGTGCCAACCGGCTGGCCAACCATCTTGCCGCACGCGGGGTCGGGCGGGGCTCACGGGTCGGGATCTGCCTTGCCCGCTCGCCGGACTCGATCATCGCCGCCCTCGCCGTGATGAAGGCGGGCGCCGCCTATGTGCCGCTCGACCCGACCTACCCGCCCGCGCGCCTTGCCTTCATCGCGAGCGACACCACCATCGAGTGCGCGGTGACGGCGACCCGCTTCGCCCATCTCCTGCCCGCCGGCGTCGATCGCGTTTGCCTCGACCGCGACGCCGGCGCGATCGCGGAATGCAGCGGCACGTCCCCTGCCGTCGACAATTCGCCCGACGATGGATGTTTCGTCGTCTACACGTCTGGTTCCACCGGCAAACCGAAGGGTGTCGCCTCGCCGCACCGGTCGACGGTGGTCATGCTGTCGTGGCTCTGGGCGAGCTATCCGTTCGGACCGGACGAGCGGTTCTGTCACCGCACCACGCTCAATTTCATCGTCTCGGTCTGGGAGGTGTTCGGCGCCCTTCTGCGCGGCGTGCCGGTCGCGCTCGCGCCTGAGGACGCCAGCCGCGATCCCCATGCGCTGATCGCGTTCCTTGCGCGGCAACGGGTGACGCGGCTGCTGCTCGTGCCGACCCTGCTGCGGGCGCTGCTGGATGCCGCGCCCGGCGCCGGCGGGCTTCCCGCCGCGCTGACGATGATCATCACCGTCGGCGAGCCGTTGCACACCAGTCTGGCGCAGCGCCTGCTCGACCGCTATCCGGGCATCCGCCTGCTGAACCTGTACGGCTGCTCGGAGACCCATTCCGCGCTGTGCCACGAAGCCCGGCTGCCGCTGCCCGACCTGCCGATCGTTCCGGTCGGAACGCCGCTGTCCAATCGCCGGGTCTACCTGCTCGACGCGGTGGGCGAGCCCGTCGCCGATGGCGAGACGGGCGAGATCGCGATCGCCGGCGACGGCGTCTCGACGGGCTATATCGAGCGCCCGGACCAGACCGCGAGGCAGTTTTGCGCCATGCCCCAGCTCGGCGAGGCCCTGGTCTACCGGACCGGCGACCTTGCCAGGCGCCTTGCCGACGGCTCGATCCACTTGCTCGGCCGGATCGACAATCAGGTGCAGATCCGGGGCCACCGGATCGAACCGGAAGAGGTCGAGGCGGTGCTGCTGACCCATCCAGGCGTCCGGACCTGCGCCGTCGCCCCGCGCGACATCGGCGGCGAAACGGTGCTGTCCGCCTATGTCGTCGCGAACGGCGGCGAGGCGAGCGCGGCGGAGTTGCGGCAGCATGTCGGCACGCTGCTGCCGGCCGAGTTCATCCCCTCGACGATCAGCTTCCTCGACACGCTGCCGACGACCGCCAACGGCAAGCTGGACCGGCGCGCGCTGCCCGATCCGGTGACCGCCCGGTCGCTTGCGACGCCCTGCGTCGCGCCCGCCACGCCGACCGAGGACGCCATTCGCGCGATCTGGGAGCAGATCCTTCTCGTCAGCCCGATCGGCGTGACGGACAATTTCTTCGATCTCGGCGGCTATTCGAACCGGGCGGCGAACTGCCTCATCAAGATCCGCGACGCCTTGGGCGTCGAGTTGCCGCTGGAGCGGTTCTTCCGGTTGCAGACCGTGCGCAAGATCGCGGAAGAGGTCGACGTATTGCGCGCGATCTCGGACCTGCCCGGCGACCGCGAGCAGGATACGGAACAGGGGGTCATCTGATGATCGGAGACCTTGTCAGGGACCTCAGACAGCGGAAGATCCGGATCTGGGCCGATGGCGGACGGCTCCGGTACGAAGCTCCCCGCAACGCCTTGACGCCGGAGCTGACGGAACGGCTGCGGGCCAACAAGGCCGAACTGATCGAGTGGTGCAACCGGGCGCGCTCCACCCGGCTCGAGCCGATACCGGCGGTCGACCGGAGCGCGCCGCTGCGTCTGTCGCGCGGCCAGATGCGGATGTGGTTCCTGTGGCTGCTCGATCCCGACAGCGCGGCCTATTGCGCCCCGGTGGGCTTCACGATCTCCGGTCCCTTCGACACCGCCGTCTTCGCCGCGGCGCTCGAGCGGGTGCGCGGCCGGCACGAGAGCTTGCGCACGCGGTTCGGCGAGCGCGACGGCCGGCCCGTCCAGATCATCGACGACGGCCCGCTGTCGCTGGACATTACCGACCTCTCCGACCGGCCGCAGGCGGTCGCAGGCGAGATCTCCAGGGAGCGGCGGGACGCGCTCATGCTGCGGCCCATGGACCTGCGCGCAAGGCCGCCGTTCGAGGTGCATGTGTTCAAGGTCGGCACCGAGCGGCACGACGTGCTCATCCGGCTGCACCACATCGTCTATGACGGCTGGTCCAATCACCTGTTTCTGACCGAGCTGTGGACGGCCTACAGCGCCCTTTCGCAGGGGACGGAGCCGGATCTTCCGCAGCTTGCCATCCAATATGCCGATTTCGCGGCCTGGCAGCACGAGCGGCTGACCGGCAGCCGGCGCGACGAATTGCTCGGATACTGGACCCGGCACCTGCGCGGCGCGGTAACCACGATCCGCCTGCCGGTGCGGCGGGACGGCGCCGCCGACGGATTGGCCGAGGTGGAGGCCATCCCGATCGCGGTCTCCCAGGACACGCTGAGCCGGCTCGAGGCGCTGTGCCGCGAGACCGGCGCGACCATGTTCATGCTGTTGACCGCTGCGCTGCGGGTCGTCCTGGCCCGCTACGGCGGTGACGGGGATTTCATTATCGGCACGCCGGCGATGCGGCGGGTTCATCCAGATGTCGAGAACCTGATCGGCTATTTTGGCAACACGCTCTTGCTGCGCACGCCGATTGCCTTGTCGCACAGCTACCGCGAGGTGCTCGCCCTCGAACGGGAGACCGCGCTTGCCGCCTATCAGCATCAGGAACTGCCGTTCGACATGCTGGTCGAAGCGCTGGCTCCCGACCGGTCCGACGCCGGCGCGCCGCTGTTCCAGGTCATGTTCCTGTTCGGCGAGAAGGCGCCCGCCTCCGTCTCGGTCGGGCCGCTCGAGATCGCCTATCTCGAAGACGCTCCCACCGGTGCGAAATCCGACCTCGGAGTGTGGATCAAGCATGCGCCATCCGGCGGCCTGAGCGGGCATTTCGACTTTGCGCCCAGACGCTACGAGCGGCGCATCATCGAGGGGTTGGCCCGCCGTTTTCACCTGGTCCTGGAGGCCATGGCCAGCCGTCCGGACGAGGCAATCGGCGCGACCCAGGTGCTCTCCCGGCAGGAACTGGACCAGCTCCTGCGGGACTGGAACCCGCTTTTCCAGGCTGCCGACGACACCCTGATTCCGGAGATGGTCCGGCGCGCGGCGGCGCGCGCCCCCGCAGCGACCGCGATCTTGCACGGCTCGGCCGCCGTGACCTATGGCGAGCTCGACCTGCGCGCCAGGGCGCTGGCGGAGCGGCTGCTGGCGCTGGGGGTCTCTCCGGGAGACACGGTGCTGGTATGCCTGCCGCGCGAACCGACACTGGTGGCCGCCCTGCTTGCGGTCATGGCCGTCGGCGCGGCCTATGTGCCGGTCGATCCGGCCTATCCGCAGGACCGCAGGCGCATTGTGCTGGAAGACAGCGGCGCCCGGGTCATGATCTGCCTGCCGGATCGGCTTCCAGGCGATGTCCCGTCCGATGTCGCGCTGCTCGATCCCTCGGCCCTGCGCAGCGGGGCGCCGGCGGAGTGGCCGGAGCTGTCCGCCGACACGGGGCCGAACGATGTCGCCTGGGTCCTCTATACGTCGGGGTCCACCGGCAGGCCGAAAGGCGTCGAGATTCGCCATGGCGGTGCGGCCGCGCTGGTCCACTGGGCGCGTCAAGCCTATTCGGAGCGCGAACTGGCCGGCGTTCTCGCCGGAACCTCGGTGTGTTTCGATCTGTCCGTCTTCGAGCTCTTCGTTCCCCTGTGCGGCGGCCACACGGTCATTCTCGCCAACAGTCCTCTCGACCTGTTCGACCTGCCCGGCCGCGACCGAGTGACGCTGATCAACACCGTGCCCTCGGTCATGCGCACGCTGCTGGCGGTCCAGGGGGCGAGGTTTCCCGCCGGCCTGCAGACCGTCAATCTCGCCGGTGAACCGCTGAGCACCGAGCTGGTGAACGCGGTCCAGGCCCGGACCGGCGCGGCCAGGGTCTATGATCTGTACGGGCCGACCGAGGCGACCACCTATGCAACGCGCAAATTGCGGACAGGAACCGGCCCCCCGTCGATCGGCACGCCGATTGCCGGAACCCGCGCCTATGTGCTGGACCCGTCCGGCATGCCGCTGCCGCCGGGGGCGACGGGCGAACTCTTCCTTGCCGGCGAGACCCTGGCACGCGGCTATCTCGGCCGGCTGGACCTTACCGCGGAGCGGTTCGCCGCCCCGGCCGCGGACTGCATTCCGGAGGCGCGCCTGTACCGGACCGGCGATCTCGTCCATTACACAGGCGAGGGCGAACTGGTCTATGTCGGCCGGTGCGACGACCAGCTCAAGATCCGGGGCTATCGCATCGAACCCGGCGAGGTGCGGATGGCGTTGCTCGCCGTCGACGGTGTCGAAGACGCCGTCGTGACCGGTTCCCGCGACGACGGCGGCAACCTTTTCCTGGCCGCCTATGTGATCGGAGCGCCCGAGGCCGTGACCGCGCGACGGCTTCGCAGCGAGCTTGCCGGGGTGCTGCCCGATTTCATGGTTCCGAGCTTTTTCACGCGGGTGGATCGGTTTCCGCTGACGCCCAACGGCAAGGTCGACCTGGCGCGCCTGTCGCCGGACACGCGCCGTCCTGAACCGATTGCCGCCGCACCGCAAACCGCGACCGAACAGGCGATCGCCGAGATCATGACAGAGCTGCTGGGCCGCGAGGTCGGCCGGCACGACCACTTCTTCGAGAGTGGCGGCACGTCGATGTCGGCCATGTTGCTGATCGGCCGGATCAATGCCCGCTTCGAAACGCAATTGCCCCTGCGCGCGCTGTTCGAGCAGCCGAGCGTGGAGGCCCTGGCACGGCTGGTGGAGCATGCACCGCGCCGCAACTCGCTGCGTCCCGACGGGTCCTTCGAGGCCGCGAACGTGCCGATGACCTTGCTGCAACGTCATCTCTGGCTCGTTCACCGGGCCGCCGTCAATCCTGCCTTCCTGAACCTCTGGCAGACGATGCCGCTGTCGGGACCGCTGGACCGCGAGGCGTTCCGGAAGGCGCTGGCAACGGTCGTCGAACGGCATCCGATATTGAGCGCCCGGTTTCCCGTCGTCGAGACCTACGTGCGCCAGTCCTACCAAGGCACGGTTCCGACGCCGAGCGAACTCGACCTGTGCGGGATTGCCGATGAGGAGACCCGCCGCAAGCGGTTCGACGATTTCTGCTATCGGCTCGGGGCGCCGTTCGACCTCGAGGCGGGGCCGTGCCTGCGTATGGGGATCGTCGAGCTGTCGCCGGACCGTCAGCTCGTTCTGATCATCGTTCATCACATCATCGTCGATGAATGGTCGCTGGCCCGCCTTGCCGGCGAGATCCGCGATCATTATCTCGCCGGCCGCGAGGGCCGCCCGGCGCCGCCGGCGAAATCCTCGGTGAGGTTCGCCGACCATGCGCTCTGGGAGAGCCGGAGCCGCGCCGAAGGCCGCTTCGAGGACGAAATGGCCGCCTGGGCCGCCTATCTCAAGCGGCCGCTCGCGCGCCTTCCCCTGGACTGGACGCAAGAGGCCGATCCGGCCCTGGGCGGAACCTACCGGTTCGCGGTGCCGGCCGAGCTCTGGCAAGACCTCAAGGATCTCGCCGCCCGCGAGCGCTGCTCGCTGTTCGTTCTGACGCTCGCCATGCTGATGCTGCTCCTGCGCAGGCGCACCGGCGAGGCGGATATCCGCGTGTGCACAAACATCTCGCGCCGGCATCAGCATGACTTCGAGGGCACGATCGGGCCGCTCACCGATTCCCTGATCGTTCGCGGTATGCTGGAGGGTTCCGAGGCGCCCGAGGCCCTGCGTCTGGTGCGCGATAGCCTGCTCGACGTCTATACGATCCTGGCCATCCCGTTCGAGGAGATGGCGACCCGGCTGGCCCGGCAGCACGGGATCGCCCGCAGCGAGTTGGCGCAGGTGTTCTTCCTGCTGCATGAGGAGGACACGCCGGTCTCCTCGATGGCCTCCTCGTCGTCCGCGGACGACACGCCCGCGCTGCGCATGAGCCCCGATTTCTTTTCCAGTGCCGACCACGCCTATGACCTGGTGCTGTATCTGTCCCGGCTCGACGACAGGGTTGAAGGACATTTGACGCTGAAGGGCGGCGGGCTGGCGGTGCACGAGGCGATCGCGGCCGACTATCTCGATCTGCTGCGCGAACTGGTTCGGACCAAGGGACCGGGATGATGTTGCGGGAGCCCTTGACCGACAACGGAGTGGCCGGCCGAGGACTGGCGGATACGGCGGTGTTCCACGAGCGCCTGATGTCGGCCAGCCAGGAGGATCGCGGCCTGCCGCAAGCGGTGGCGGAGCTCTTCGGCGTGGCACCGGACGACACGCTCGACTATCGGGACTGGCGCCGGATCTCGGCGGGCTACACGCGCGAGGCCGGCGGCGACATGGACCCCTGCCAGGCGAGCCGACATGCCGCAGCCGTGTTCGACGCCCTGCGGGCCCCGCCGGTGCCGGCGACCGTGGCGGATCTGGTGCACAAGACCGAACAGCTTTATGCCGCAGCCGCCGACGATCTGTCCGATCTGGCGATTGCCTTCGTGAAATGGGCAATGGAGACGAGCGAAAGGCAACGGGCATCGGATCTGATGTTTCTGGCCCGCGACGCCATTCCCTTCTACGTGGTCGCCTGCCAGTTACAGGCCCGTGGCGTTGTCTGCGGCCGGCTGTCCCTGCTGGCGCTGAACCGGACCATGATGCCGCGCTCGCCTCTCGACGAGGCGTTTCCCGGCGACCTGCGCGGCACCGATGTCGAGCAGTTTCTGGCCGCCGCCTTCGCCACCCGGCACCGGCCGCTCCTCATCGACACCGGTCTCTACGGAACGCTGATCCAGCCGATCCTTGGATCGGCGGCCTTACCTGATCCATCCGTCGTGTTCCTGGCTTCGAAAAATCCGCGTATCGCCGGCTACTTGAACCACCTTGACGCGCCCGACAAAAAGACGGGTCACGCCCCCCTCGGGCCGCTCGGCGAAGCGTGCTGCGATGTGCTGGAAAACTGGCCCAAACCCTATACCCGGCCGCGCCTGTGGGAGCGCGACGGGGGCTGGGTCGCGGCTGCGCGGCTGACGGACCCGGTCTCCGCGACAGCCGCGCTGGTGCTCTACCGCACCCTTGCCCGGCGCGCCCGGACGCGCGATCTCGAGACGCTGGATCCGCACGCAGCGCTGCGGCGGGTCGCCGCGCTGTCCGGCCCGCGATTCCTGACCGAGAGCCTGCCCCGCTGGCCCCATGCGGACAGGTGGCAGGCGGCATGGTCGCACGGGTCCGTCGCCCCCCTGGGATCACGGTCGTGACCGGCTTCGACCTTGGCGAAGCCCTTGACAGACTCGACGCAGATCTCGCCGGCGCCCCTGCCGCCGCGAGGCACCTCCTTCGCGCCCTCGGATCGGGCAGCATCGGACCGCCCGGCGCGTGCCGGCCCGACCGCGCCGAGGCGGCCCGGATCGAGGATCTCGAGGACGGTCTGCGGACACGGTATGGCGCCGAGTTCGCCGATCCGGGCTGGCACGGACCGACCTCATTTCAGCGCCTTGTCTGGCAGGACACCCAGACGGCGGCGACATTCGCCCGCTCGGGCGCGGTTCGGGCGCTGCTGCGGCGGCGCGCGGACGGTTCCGAGCCTGTCCTTGCCCCAGGCATGACCCTGAGCAGGGCACTGATCGGTGGCCTTGCGCGCAATCGCCCGTCCTATCTTCTGTCCGCCTGCCCCAATTGGCGCAGCCGCCCGGCGCTGCTCCCGTTCGATCGCCTTGAGGACATGGCCGTCGGCGACCGGCTCCAGCACGCGCCCTACATGGTCGAGGCGGAGCGGCTGGACGCGGCACGCGCCCTGGCCCGTTGCGTCGTGGCCTGCTCCTGGGGCGAAGAGGAGGGGGCGGGGGCAGGGATCGAAGACGGCGAGGCCGAGGCGGGTTTCGGGAGGGCTTTGCGGTCGGCTTCGACCGCCGCCGTGCTGTCGGCGCTGGAGCGGCTTTGCACGCCCCGGATCGCCGCAAGACTGATGACGGGGGCGGACAACCCCAGCGTGACGCTGCCGCGCATGAACGGCCAGTGCCTGGAAGTGATGGCGGAGTATAACGACCTTGTCGCGGCCTGCGGCGGCGACCACGCAAGAGCACTGGGCTACGGCCTCGTCTCGCATGCGCTCGACGCCAAACATCTCATCGCGGTGCTTGCGGCGGCATCGGCCGGACCGACGGCCGCAGGCGCCACGGGCGGCACGGCCCATGCCCATGCCCGCGATAGCGTGCAGCGGCTCCTGCGTGGGGCGGCGCAAGGCACGCTCGGCGCGCAGGCCGGAGCGCTGATGCGGGCCCGCCTGCAGCAGGGCCTGTTTCTGCTGTGGCAGGACAGGAAAGACCTCGGCCTGCCGCAGGCCGATCTGGAGGACGCGCTCGCCTTGCCCGTCGGTAAGCCCCTGTGACGCGAGGCAACAGCGGCCGCCAGCAACGGCCGGGCGGCGCGAGGCACCCGCCGGCCTATCCCAAGGCGCGACGGCCGTGCCTCATCATGCGCTGCGCGGTGCCTCAGGACAGCGGCGCGGCAGCGGCCATCACCCGGTCGAGATGGGCGATGGTGGCATCCGCGAAACGCTCGCAGCCCGCGACCCGGTCGGCATGGGTGCAATGGTCGCTCATGGACTCGATCAGCGCGTCCACGATCTGGATGTGCTGGTCTTCGGACTCGCCCCCCTCCGTCATCAGGTGTTCGCACAGATAGGGCCACCACAATTCGGTGAAGCTCTTTCCGGTGAGCACCGCCCATTGGGCGACGAATTCGCCGATCCAGGCAGTTGTGAGCGGAGCGATCGACTCGATCATCTCGCAATAGCCCAGCACCTGCCCGACGCCGTTCTGATCAATGCCGAGATCGTCCAGATACCTGCGCTCGACAAGTTGATCCGCGGCCACCGCCCGGCCGGTGACGGCCGCCACGGTGCGCAGATAGGACTCCGCGTGATTGACTCCGGAAAACAGTTCCACGAACGCGTGGTCGCCGTTTTCGATTTCCTCGATCTGGCCCGCAAGTTTTTTCGCGTCCATGTAACCGTGATCGCCGGCGAAGGTCGCGACCCTGCCGAACGCCATCGGAGAGGACCGCGAAATCGGATGGAAGCCGTTCACGATAGCCTCGATGAAGCGTTGCTGCCGGTCTTCCGGCCCCTCCAGAACCGTCTTGAAATGGGTGTTTCCCTTCGGGGCGATCCGCATCAAGGACCAGAAAGGATGAGACAGAATACGGCCTGCTTCGGTTCCGACGTTTGCGTCAACGATGGCGGCTGTCTGCGGCATTACAGAACTCCTCCTCAAAGCAGCAAAACTATACTCCGGCAACTTAGAGTATTTGATTTCGGCGAGCCAGAGAAAACTCCCGATTGCAGGTCGCAGGCGATACTCGCGTGCCCGCAGGGGCGGCGGCCGAACACCTGGAGGCGAAAAATTGCTCGAGAACAATCTTGCCGCGTCATTGCGGATGGTTCACGTTTGGGTAGGCGCGGGGTTCCCGATGCATCGCCAGGCCTGGATGAAACCACGTGGAGGTTGAGATGCCCGAAGCAGCCTCAGGGGAATTCTGGAGCGACATCAAGCCGATCGAGGTCAATTTCAAGCCGGATGCCTTGCCCGCGCTGTTCCTGCGCGACCCGGCCGGCTATGACGAACGCTATGCCTTTCCGATCAGCGAAACCGTCTCAGCCATCCCCTTGTGGATCTCGCTCGACCGGAACATGTGGTCCAACATCCTGATTGCCCGATCCGCCGGCCTCGTGAACCGGCATTATCATCCGCACCCGGTCTTCGCCTATACGATTTCCGGAAAGTGGGGCTATCTCGAACATGAGTGGACGGCCCAGAAAGGGGATTTCGTCTACGAGCCTCCCGGCAGCAGCCATACGCTCGTCTGCTACGAGGCCGAGGAACCCATGCGCACACTGTTCATCCTGACCGGACCGCTGATCTGGCTCAACGAGGACGGCCGGACCATCGGTCACTATGACGTCCACGACTTTGTCAGCGACGCCCGCGCGCATTACGAGGCGAACGGACTGGGGGCGAGCCATGTCGAGTCCCTGTTCCGGTGACGGGCGCGCGCCACCCCCTGGGCGCGGCCCGGTGGGGACAGGGCGCCCGCAATGAGCACGCTCGGGCAGTTCGATATCGCCGGCCGCTCGGCGCTTGTCACCGGCGCGGCGTCCGGCTTGGGACTGGCCTATGCCGAGGTCCTTGCCGAGGCCGGCGCGGCTGTCACTCTGAGCGACATCGACGGGGCGAGGGCCTTTGAGGAAGCCGAGCGGCTCCGCAGCGAGGGCCGCGAGGTGCGAGCAGCGACGCTTGACGTCGCCGACCGCCGGGCCACGCAAGCGGCAGTCGCGGCGCATGTGGCCGCCTATGGCGGCCTCGACATCGCCTTTGCCAACGCGGGCATCGATTCCGGCGACGGCTTCTGGAACCCGGATGGACATCGCAATCCGGACGCCCAGATCGACACGCTCGACCCGGCCTGGTGGGACCGCACCCTTGCGGTCAACCTGACCGGAGTGTTCAACACCCTTCGCGAGGCGGCGCGGGTCATGAAGGATGCCGGCAAGGGCGGCTCGATTGTCGTCACCTCGTCGAACGCGGCGCAGATCAACGTGCCGGTCGTCGGGCTGGCCTATATGCCGGCCAAGGCCGGCCTCGCCCATCTGGTGCGTCATGCGGCGCTGGAACTCGCCGAATTCCGCATTCGCGTCAATGCGATCGCCCCCGGTCCCTTCGTCACAAACATCGGCGGCGGCAAGGTCAAGACCGATCCCGCCGCAAGGGCCTTCTGGGACCGCCAGATCCCGCTCGGCTCCATAGCCGTGACCGAACAGATAAAACCGCTCGCCCTCTTGCTGGCCTCGGACGCCTCAAGCTACATGACGGGATCTCACGTGGTCATAGACGGCGGCATGCAACTCGGCAATTTCCGCTAGGCGGCATCCTCTTGCCGGACACCGGCGAACGGCTGCACCGGTGTCGCTTGATGAGAGTTCCGTGGCAGGTTACCCCATTTGCGCAGCACAGTCTCCCGAACGTCGAAGTCACAGGCGGCCTGGACCACCGCAACACCTCGCTCCTTGACCAACTTCACCGCCTGAAGCTTGAACTCGCGGCTGAACTAGCTTCTTCGCATTCCCCCTCTCCAGTTCCGTCAAACACTTTATCTCGATGTTCACGAAACCGGCAGCAGGCCATTCCTCCCGAATCTACCAAGAAGCTTCAAGAACAAACGCCAAAATCAGTTATGAGTGGGGCGTTTGTGGCCGCTTCGCGATCTCCCATAGCGTATTGATGCTCCAGAAGGCGCTCAGTCCTTCCATTCGCTGCGGCGCGTCGCCCAGGGTGCTGAGGAGAACTGTGTCTACGCCATAGCCCTCCTTCCGCCAGCTTCGCACCCAGGATTTCAGCAAACCCGCGAAGTGTCCCGCTGCATAAAGCGGCCGGCGAAGGGGGCTCCACGCAGACGGGCAAAGTTTGAAGGTCTTAGACCAGCACTCGATGAGCTTGACTGATTGAGTGCTGGTCAAGCCCGTGCGGCGCATGAGCAATTTCAAGGCGTGATGCGTCCGCATCGAAAGCCTTGGTATTGAATGGCGCCGGCTGCGGAGTGCCCGCTTCAGGACGAGACGGCACGAAAGCTGCCGCTCGAATTCCCGCCCCGCGCGCAGATGCCTGCATGGCCGCCATGAGTGAGGCCACGGAGGAATGCCCCGCCCCCTGCAAGCACCTGCCAAATCGGCAGCTCCCACTGAGGGATTGCGTGCAGTTGAACGATCTTCATTGCCTACATATCCGGCTGGCTGGTTGCCGCGAAAGCCGTGACCACTGTATCGATCACCGCCTGAAGTCGCGGCTCCAGATCCAGACCAGCCGCGACGGCCTGCTCCACATGAGCAGGATGGACGAAGACCGTAACCGCGTCGCGCACCACACCGGCAGCCATGTCGAGGTCGGGGATACGGAACTCGCCCCGCGCTATCCCGTCTTGCAATATCTGCCGCACGAGCCCGGTCATCCGTCGCGCATAGTCGCCGACGAGGTCCGGGCGCTCTGCCATGATCCGGCGGTAGAGACCGTGGATCTCCGGATCGTCACCCAGCTTGGCCCGCTTGCTGCGGTGGAGCGCCAGGACAAGGCCGCGAAGCCGCTCTGCCGCCGGACCATCGGCCATTGCAAAGCGGGCCGCCAGATCGGCCTCCTCGGCCATCGTCCGCGCCGCAAGGGCGTCGAAGATCTCCGCTTTCGACCGGAAGTGCCGATAGAGCGCCGAATGCGACAGGCCCATGGCCTTGGCGATGTCGACGACGTTTGTCTTGGCCTCGCCGAACCGGCGGACCTGTTCGGCGGCGGTGTCCAGAATGCGATCGCGATGATCGTGGGCGTCGTTCGTCATGCGCAGCTTTTAGCCGACACATCGCAGGCGCACAACATGTAACAGATTTCATATTTTGTATTGTGTAACACCTTTGGATGTGACACGTTGGGACAACCGACGTTCAGGAGACAGTCATGAGCCAGTTCCCTTCCCCGCATACGCCCCGCCTCGCTCTCGTCACCGGAGGCTCCGGTTTCGTCGGCGGGCATCTCATCCGCCGCCTGCTGTCCGATGGCTGGCGCGTCCGCGCGCCTGGCCGCAGCGCCGAGGCGCGGGCGGAGGTTGAGGCGCTCGGCGCCGAACCGGTTGAAGGCGACCTCCTGGACTGCGCGGCGCTGGCCCGCGCGATGGACGGGGTCGAGGTGGTGTTCCACGTCGCGGCACATTTCAAGCTCTGGGGGCCGATGTCCCTGTTCCGCCGGATCAACGTGGAGGGCACGCGCAATGTCGTCGAGGCGGCGGAGCGGGCCGGCGTGCGCCGCATCGTCTATGTCAGCGCCGCCGCCGTCGTCATGGGCCGCCCCGAACCGATGCGTGGCGTGACCGAGGACATGCCCCTGCACAAGATGCCGTTTGCCCCTTACGCCGCATCCAAGGCCGAAGCGGAGGAAGTGCTGCTGGCGGCGAATGGCCGCCGTGCCGGCTTCTCCACGGTGGCCGTCCGGCCGCCTTTCATCTGGGGTCCGGACATGCCGGCGCTTGACCGCATGGTCGAGACCGTTCGCGCAGGGCAGTTCCAATGGGTTGCCGGCGGCGAACAGGCGCTTTCCACCTGCCATGTCGACAACCTGTGCCACGCGCTGATCCTCGCCGCCGATCGCGGGTCAGGCGGAGAGGCCTTCTTTGTGAGCGATGGCGAGGACACGACGCTGAAGTCGTTCCTGACGCGCCTGCTTGGCAGCCGCGGCGTGACGCCCAAGGACCGCGCCGTGCCGTTTGGCATTGCCTGGACGATGGCGGGTGTGATGGGTGCGGTCTGGCGGGTCTTCCGCCGCAAGGGCGAGCCGCCGGTCACCCGGCAGATGCTGCGGTTCATCGGCAAGGATTTCACCATCGACGTGAGCCGTGCGCGAAATCAACTCGGCTATGCTCCGGTCACCTCGACGGCTGACGGCATGCGCGCAATGCAGGCGAACAACCTTCGCTGACCTCAGCTTGCACCCTCGTCCCGAAACGGATGCTGCCTCTCCAATTCCGATGTTTCCGATCTTCCGGTACATCCCTTCGCGGATGGGCAGGGGCCCTATAGCAATTCTCGATGAGCTTGGCTCATCGAGAATTGGTCAAGCCCGTGCGGCGCCTGAGCAATTTCAAGGCGTGGTGCATCAGCAGCGACAGCCATGGCCTCACATCGTAACGAGCCGGAAGTTCGGGCCGGGCCGGTTAGCCACCTCTGTCAGCCATACATGCGAATGCGCAACACGCTGGAAGCCCCATCGCACTTGTGTCTTCTCACCAGCATGGCGAGCGGCCTTCGCCCGCTCCGCCCGCGAACGACTTCGGCTGGGAAATGACGGCTATCGCCGCGATCACCTGCGCGCCTTGGCGCAGCGTGTCGAGGTCGCGGACGACGAGGTTCGCATCATGGGATCGAAGTCGGAACTGCTCCGTACGCTCGTCGCCGCTTCAAGCGGGCAAACGGCGGCGTTCGGCGTTCAGAGTTCTGTACTGAAATGGCGCACCCGACAGGATTCGAACCTGTGACCTCTGCCTTCGGAGGGCAGCGCTCTATCCAGCTGAGCTACGGGTGCTTCCGGCGGGGGTGGGCCCGCGGACGCGGTGCCTGTTCGGCACCGGGGATGCGAAGCGTTCTTACAGGATCGCGCCAGCCGCTTCAACCAGCGAATTGGCCCCTCCCGCCGCACGGGATAACCGGCGGCACGCCGCCATGCCGCGCGGGCTGCGGCAAGGCCGGCAGGCGGACTGCCGTGGCCGGGCAGAACGACCGGCCAAGGCCCGCAGGGACCCCCCCCCTACAGATCAAGGACGATGCGGCCGCGGCCGCGGGAGACGCAGGGCATCAGCCGGGTCTTCCGGCGCCTCGTATCCAGCACCACGTCGCGGTGGACGATCTCGCCTTGCAGATAGCCGCATTCGCACGAGCCGCAGACGCCGGATTCGCACGAGGTCGGCAGCGCGATGCCGCCTTCCGCCAGCACGGCAACGAGGCTGCGCTCCGCCGGAACGGCAAGGACCGCGCCGGTGGAGGCAATCACCGCCTCGAAGGGCTCGGGCACGAGATCGCCAGCGGGAAGCGCCGCGAACCGCTCGGTATGGAAACACTCCGCCGGCCAGCCGCGCGCCGCCACCGCCGCCTCGACGGCCTCGGCCAGGCGCTGCGGCCCGCAGACGAGAACATCGGCCTCGGCAGGTTCGCCAGCGAGGAGGGCGGACGCATCGAACCGGCGCCCCTCATCCGGGAGCCAGGTGACGAGACGGGAGCCGCAGACGGCCGCGACCTCACTCAGCAGCGGGGCGGCGGCGCGCGACCTTGCGCAATAGTGGAAGGCGAAGTCGGCGTTCTGATGGGTGTTTTGGCGGGCGTTGTGGTGGGCGAGCCGGCGCGCCATCGCCAGCAGCGGCGTGACGCCGATGCCGCCGGCAACGAGAAGCGTGCGGCGGGGCACCTCCGGCAGCTCGAAATGGTTGCGCGGGGCAGCGACCGTCAGCAGCGCACCCAGTTCCAGCGCCTCATGCAGCCAGGCGGAGCCGCCGCGTCCGGCCTCCTCCCGCCGCACGGCGATATGATAGTGGCTGCGGTCGTCCGGATCGCCCCAGAGCGAATAGTGCCGCACGCCGAGCCCGGGCACATGCACATCCACATGCGCCCCGGCGGTCCACGCCGGCAATTGCGGCCGGCGCGGATGTTCCAGGCGGATCGCAAGGACATCGCCCGCCTCCCGGCGCAGCTCCGCGACCCGGAGCTTCATGACAAGCCTCGCGACCATGGCTCAGTCCAGCATCTCGATGGTGTCGCCGGGGCGGATGGTGCCGCCCTGCTCGATGCCGCAATTGAGGCCGGAGCGGTTGTAGAGCGGCAGGAAGACCTCCATGCCCAGCAGCGTCTCCAGATATTTGCACGGAAAGTTGAGCCGGCCGCCGCGCAGGATCACCTCGCCGACGCGAAAGCGCCGGCCGACCAGATGGTTGAGCGGCACGCCGCGCACCGTGAGATTGCGGCGGTGGTCGACCGGCTCCAGCACGAGCGGGCCGGACTGGAGCGGGGGATCGTTGCGGGCGAGCGCATCCAGCGCCTCCTGCTCGATCAATGTCACCTCGCGCACATCGGGACGGGCGGAATAGGTACCGGTGCCGAGGAAGTAGCGGTCGCCCTCGATGCCGCGCCCGGCAACGCAGACCGCCTCGTCCAGCTCCTCCATCTCGAAGCTGGCTTGCGGCGCGATGTGGATGTGCAGCAGCTCACCGGTCCAGCCGGTGACGCCGCCCTGCCGGCCCCGCGCCTCGATGGCGGCCGGATGACTGAAGGCTTCGACCATGTCGGGCTTCATTTCGGGTGCTTCGCTTGCCATGACGGACCTCATTCCGAGCTGCGGCGGCGAACCGGAGAAGGTGCCTGCCATCTTGCATCTGACCGTGGCAGCCTCAGCCTTTGCCACGGTCACGAACACGGTCGTCGCCAGACGCGCGATCGCGGCTTCATGCAGAGGTCCGGTGATCTTCATGTGGGCCGGTCCCCTGCGCGTCCGATTTTAGACAACGTTGTCTAATAGACAATCATAGAATCGACCGCCGGGCGTCCTCAAGGCCGATAGGCAGGATGAGCAAGGGACGTGAGGGACCTGCCGCGGTCCACCCCTCTGGGCATTGCAGACATCGTTGCCTATCGGACAAGGCTGGTGATTCGCCCGGTTCGGCGCGAACACCGCCGCGTCTGTTTTTCCGGCCGGGTGCCAGTATATTGGCCAGGGCCACGGGCTGCCCCGCAAGGAGGCGACCGATCCGGCAGGAGAGGATGACGTTTTCCATGGCACGCGATGCGGCAGAAAAGCTGACCCTGCCGACCGGGATCGGTCTCGGCAGGGCGATCAGGACGCTGCGGCAGGAGAAGAACCTGTCGCTGTCGCAGTTGGCGCTCGATGCAACGCTCGACAAGGGTTACCTGTCGCGGGTCGAGCGCGGCATCAAGGTGCCGTCGATCGCCATCATCCTGCGCATCGCGGCGGCGCTGGACGTCTCCGTCGCCCAGCTTTTCGGCGCGGCGGAGGAGCACAGGCTGGTCTTCGTCACACGCGCCGACGCGCGCGACGAGCTGACCGCCCGCGACGACAGCTATCACATGCGGCTGCTGACCCAGAGCCACGGCAACTCGGGGCTGGAAGTGTTCCTGATGTATCCGCCGGACGCGCCGCGCGAGGAGCCCGAGGCCGAGCACCGGGGCGAGGAACTGCTGTTCGTCGTCTCCGGGCGGGTGGAGATCTCCTTCCCGGAGGAGAACATCGTGCTGGGCACGGGAGACTCGGTGCAGTTTCCCGGCCCGCTGCGCCACCAGGTGCGGCGGCTGGAGGACAACACCTGCGTGCTGATCGCCGTCAGCGGCCCCTGAGCAGGCGCTTCGGCAGCGGACATACGAAGGCCCCGGCGACGGTCTCGCCGGGGCCTTTTTTTTCAAGGAACGATCAAGGGGATTACAGGTCGAAGCCGAGCAGCTTGCCGACCGTGAACACGTCCTTGTCGCCGCGCCCGCACAGGTTCATGACGATGATCTGGTCCTTGTCCATGGTCGGCGCCAGCTTCATCACCTGGGCCAGCGCATGGGCCGGCTCCAGCGCCGGGATGATGCCCTCGACGCGGGTCAGCAACTGGAAGGCCGCCATCGCCTCGTCGTCGGTCGCCGGCACATAGGTGACGCGGCCGGTGTCGCGCAGCCAGGAATGCTCCGGCCCGATGCCAGGATAGTCGAGGCCGGCGGAGATCGAGTGTCCCTCGAGGATCTGGCCGTCGTCGTCCTGCAGCAGATAGGTGCGGTTGCCATGCAGCACGCCGGGCTTGCCGGCATTGAGCGAGGCGCAGTGCTCGTCGCCATCCAGCCCCTTGCCGCCCGCCTCGACGCCGTAAATGGCGACGGCGGACTCGTCGAGGAAGGGATGGAACAGGCCGATGGCGTTGGAGCCGCCGCCGACGGCGGCGACGAGAGCATCCGGCAGCCGGCCTTCCGCCTGCAGGATCTGCTCGCGCGTCTCCGTGCCGATCACCGACTGGAAGTCGCGCACCATCTCCGGATAGGGATGGGGTCCGGCGGCGGTGCCGATCAGGTAATAGGTGTCGGCGACATTGGTCACCCAGTCGCGCAGCGCCTCGTTCATCGCGTCCTTCAGCGTGCCGGCACCGGCGGTGACCGGCACCACTTCCGCGCCGAGCAGCTTCATGCGGAAGACGTTGGGCTTCTGCCGCTCGACATCGGTGGCGCCCATGTAGACGACGCAGGGAAGGCCGAAGCGGGCGCAGACGGTGGCGGTGGCGACGCCGTGCTGGCCGGCGCCGGTCTCGGCGATGATGCGGGTCTTGCCCATGCGCCGGGCCAGCAGGATCTGACCCAGGCAGTTGTTGATCTTGTGGCTGCCGGTGTGGTTGAGCTCGTCGCGCTTGAAATAGACCTTGGCGCCGCCGAGCTCGGCCGTCAGCCGCTCGGCGAAATAGAGCGGCGAGGGCCGGCCGGTGTAATAGGTGTTGAGATGTTCGATCTCGGCGTGGAAGGCCGGATCGGCCTTGGCATCCTTGTAGGCCTGCTCGAGATCGAGGATCAGCGGCATCAAGGTCTCGGCGACGTAGCGGCCGCCAAAGATGCCGAAATGCCCGCGCTCGTCCGGACCGGAGCGAAAAGTGTTCTGCTGGATCGTCATGCGCTCCGTCCCTGTTCGGCGGCGGTCTCCGCCGCGCCCGGCACCGCCCGGCGCGCAGCCGCGACGAACGCCCTGATGAGTTCCGTATCCTTGACGCCGCGCCCGCGCTCCACTCCGGAAGAGACGTCGACGTCGCGGATGCCGCCGATGCGCACCGCCTCGCCGACCGTCGCGGCATCCAGCCCACCGGAAAGCATGAGCGGAACGCCGAGGTCAAGGCCCTTGAGCAGGCGCCAGTCGAAGCTGACGCCATTGCCGCCCGGCAGCACCGCCCCCTGTGGCGGCTTGGCATCGAAGAGCAGCCGGTCGACATGGGCGACATAGGGCGCCGCAGTGGCAAGATCCTCAGCCGCCGAGACGCCCAGCGCCTTCATGATCCTGATGCCGTGCCGCGCCTTCAGCTCGGCGCAGCGCGCCGGGCTCTCGTGGCCGTGCAGTTGCAGCCAGTCGGGCCGCACGGACGCCACGATGGCGTCCAGCAGCGCATCGTCCGCATCGACCGTCAGCACGACGATTTCGGCCCGGCCCCGCGCGCGCGCCGCCAGCCGCGCGGCAACCTCCATCGGCACGTTGCGCGGGCTCTTGTCGAAGAAGACGAGGCCGATCATGTCGGCCCCGGCCGCAAGCGCGGCCTCGAGTGTCTCCTCGGTCGACAGACCGCAGATCTTGACGAGGCCGCGTTCGCTCATCGTCTCCCTATTCCTCACGTCACGTTGTAGGCGGCAATCGCCGCCATGTTGACGATGTCGCTGTCCTTGGCGCCGATCGGCAGGATCTGCACCGGCTTGTCGAGGCCGACCAGCAGCGGGCCGATCACCGTCGAGCCGCCGAGCTCCTGCAGCATCTTGGTCGAGATCGAGGCCGAGTGGAACGCCGGCATGACCAGGACATTGGCCGGGCCGCTGAGGCGGCAGAACGGATAGGCCGCCATCTTGTCCATGTTGAGCGCGACATCGGCGCCCATCTCGCCATCATACTCGAAATCAACCCGGCGCCGGTCGAGGATCTTCACCGCCTCGATGACCTTTTCCGAACGCTCGCTGCGCGGATGGCCGAACGTGGAATAGGCGAGCAGGGCGATGCGCGGCTCGTAGCCGAGCCGGCGGGCGACATGGGCCGCCTCCTCGGCGATGTCGGCCAGTTCCTCGGAGGTCGGCATGTCGATCACCGCCGTGTCGGCGACCAGCACGGTGCGGCCCCGGCACAGGGCCAGCGACACGCCGATCACCCGGTGGCCCGGCTTGGTGTCGACCACATTGCGCACGGTGTCGAGCGCGACCGAATAGTTGCGGGTGAGGCCGGTGACCATGGCGTCGGCATCGCCGCGCGCCACCATGATCGCGCCCCAGTAGTTGCGGTCGTTGTTGACCAGCCGCTGGCAATCGCGCAGCAGGTAGCCGCGGCGCTGCAGGCGCGAGTAGAGATACTCGGCATAGTCGGAATTGCGCGTCGACAGGCGGGCATTGAGGATGCGGATGCCGCCACGCTCCAGGTCGACGCCGGCGCTGGCCGCGACCTCGCGCACCTCGTCCTCGCGGCCGATCAGGATCGCCTCGCCGAGCCCTTGCGCCACGAAGCTCGCCGCCGCACGGATCATCGGCTCCTCCTCGCCTTCCGCGAAGACGACACGCTTGGGCTGCTGGCGCACCTTGGAGAAGATCCGCTGCAGGGTGCCGGCGACCGGATCGCGCCGGGCCGAAAGCTGGTGGCGATAGGCCTCCATGTCGACGATCGGCCGGCGGGCGACGCCGCTGTCCATCGCCGCCTGGGCAACCGCCGGCGGAATGGTGGAGATCAGCCGCGGGTCGAAGGGCACCGGGATGATGTATTCGGGGCCGAACTTGGGACGGTTGCCGCGATAGGCGGCGGCGACCTCGTCCGGCACCTCCTCGCGCGCCAGATCGGCCAGCGCGCGGGCGCAGGCGACCTTCATCTCGTCGTTGATCGTCGTCGCCTGGACGTCGAGGGCACCGCGGAAAATATAGGGGAAGCCGAGGACGTTGTTGACCTGGTTGGGATAGTCGGAGCGCCCCGTCGCGACGATGGCGTCCTCGCGCACCGCATGGGCCTCCTCCGGGGTCACCTCCGGGTCCGGATTGGCCATGGCGAAGATGATCGGGTTCGGCGCCATCACCCGCAGCATGTCCTCGGTCAAGGCGCCCTTGACCGACACGCCGAGGAAGACGTCGGCGCCCTTCATCGCGTCGTAGAGGCTGCGCGCCTCCGTCTCCACCGCATGGGCTGACTTCCACTGGTTCATGCCTTCCGTGCGGCCCTTGTAGATCACGCCCTTGGTGTCGCAGAGGATGACGTTGTCATGCGGGACGCCCAGCGCCTTGATCAGCTCGATGCAGGCGATGCCGGCCGCGCCGGCGCCGTTGCAGACGACGCGGGCGGAGGCGAGATCGCGGCCGGTCAGATGCAGCGCGTTGATCAGCCCGGCGGCGGCGATGATTGCGGTGCCGTGCTGGTCGTCGTGGAAGACCGGAATGTCCATCAGCTCGCGTAGGCGCTGCTCGATGATGAAGCAATCCGGCGCCTTGATGTCCTCCAGGTTGATGCCGCCGAAGGAGGGGCCGAGATAGCGCACGGCGTTGACGAAGGCGTCGACCTCTTCCGTATCGATCTCCAGGTCGATGGAATCGACATCGGCGAAGCGCTTGAACAGCACCGCCTTGCCTTCCATCACCGGCTTGGAGGCGAGCGCGCCGAGATTGCCGAGGCCGAGGATCGCGGTTCCGTTGGAGATCACCGCCACCAGATTGCCGCGCGTGGTGTAGTCGAAGGCGCGGGACGGATCCTCGGCGATGGCGCGCACCGGCACGGCAACGCCGGGCGAATAGGCCAGCGACAGGTCGCGCTGGGTCGCCATCGGCTTGGTCGGGTTGACCTCCAGCTTGCCGGGCCGGCCCTGCTGGTGAAACTGCAATGCTTCCTGATCGGTAAAACTGACGTTGCTCTTGCCCGATTTGTCCGTCGTCGGCATGCGGTTTCCTCCAGTTCGTTGCACCGTCGCGACGGCGGAGGCAGACCTTATCCCCGGAGAATTCAAGGCTCAAGCGGGGTTGACGGCACATGCGACGAAAGCGGGGAGGACCGGCACCCGCGCGCGTGCGGCCTCTTCCGTCGCGCGCTTCGCCGCATTAGGGTCGGCCGCATGGCCGACGACATGCAGATCCCCCACGATACAACGCCGCCGCGCGAGGACGTCTTGGCGCCGGACAGCGCCGGCGCGGTCACGCCGGCACCCGACCTGTCCGCGATGACGCCGATGATGGCGCAGTATATCGAGATCAAGACGGCCAATCCCGACTGCCTGCTGTTCTACCGCATGGGCGACTTCTACGAGCTGTTCTTCCAGGACGCGGAAGAGGCCTCGCGGGCGCTGGGCATCACGCTGACCAAGCGCGGCAAGCATCTGGGCGAGGACATCCCGATGTGCGGCGTGCCGGTGCACGCGGCCGACGACTACCTGCAGAAGCTGATCTCGCTGGGCTTCCGCGTCGCGGTCTGCGAGCAGACCGAGGATCCGGCGGAGGCGAAGAAGCGCGGCTCCAAGTCGGTGGTGCGGCGGGAGGTGGTGCGGCTGGTGACGCCCGGTACGCTGACCGAGGACCGGCTGCTGGAGGCGGCGCGCAACAACTTCCTGCTGACGCTGGCGCGGGCGCGCAGCGGATCGCTGGAGGACGAGGCGAGCTATGGCCTGGCCTGGGCCGACATTTCCACCGGCGCCTTTCGCGTCGCCACCAGCGACGCGCGGCAATTGGCCGGCGACCTTGCCCGCATCGATCCGCGCGAGATCGTCGTTGCCGACGCGCTGCTCGACGAGCCGGAGCTGCGCCGGCAGCTTGCCGAGACGGGGGCGGCGCTGTCGCCGGTGCCGCGCAGCCTGTTCGATGGGGCCACCGCCGGCGACCGGCTGGCGCGCTATTACGGTGTTGCGACGCCGGAGGCCTTCGGCAGCTTCTCGCGGCTGGAGCTGACGGCGGCGGCGGCCGCCATCGCCTATGTGGAGCGCACGCAATATGGCGAGCGCCCGCCGCTCGACCCGCCCTCGCACGAGGCGACTTCGCGGCGGATGCTGATCGACCCGGCGACGCGGGCGAACCTGGAACTGATGCGCACGCTTTCGGGCGAGCGCGCCGGCTCGCTGCTGTCGGCGATCGACCGCACCGTCTCCGGTCCCGGATCGCGGCTGCTGGCCGCCCGGCTCTCCGGGCCATTGACCGAGGTGGAGGAGATCCGCAAGCGGCAGGACGCGGTGGCGCGGCTGGTCGGCGACACCTATCTGCGCGAGAGGCTGCGCGAGAGGCTCAAGGCCGTGCCCGACATGGCGCGGGCGCTGTCGCGCATCGCCATGCAGCGCGGCGGCCCGCGCGATCTTCTCGCCCTCGCCAGCGGTCTCGGCGCGGCGCGCGACATCGCCGGCCTGTTTCCGGACGCAGGCGGCGAGGGTGAGGAGATCGGCGCGGCGCTGGCGCGGATTGCGGCGGCACCGGCGGAGCTTGCCGGCGAGCTGGAGCGGGCGCTGGTCGACGAGCCGCCGCTGCTCGCTCGCGACGGCGGCTTCGTTGCCGAAGGCTATCTCGCCGATCTCGACGAGATCCGCCGGCTGCGCGAGGACAGCCGCAAGGTGATCGCGCAGTTGCAGGGCGCTCTGACCGACGAGCTGGCGATCCGGGCGCTGAAGATCAAGCACAACAACGTGCTCGGCTGGTTCATCGAAGTGCCGGCGACCCATGCGGAGAAGCTGACGGCCGATCCGGCGCGCTTCATCCACCGGCAGACGATGGCCGGGGCGATGCGTTTCACCACCACCGAGCTCGCCGATCTGGAAAGCCGCATCGCCAATGCGGCCGGACGGGCGCTGGCGCTGGAAAGCGAGGTGTTCCGCCGGCTGTGCGAGGCGGTGACCGAGGCGGGCGAGGCCATCAAGGGCGCCGCCGACGGGCTGGCCGTGCTGGACGTGGCGGCGGGGCTTGCGCATCTCGCCGAGGCGGAGAGCCAGTGCCGGCCGGTGGTCGACGACAGCCTCGCCTTCGACATTCGCGGCGGCCGGCATCCGGTCGTCGAGCAGGCATTGAAGCGCGAGAGCGGTGGCAGCTTCGTCGCCAATGACGCGGATCTGGGGCCGAGCGAGGGCGAGGCGGGCGGCCGCATCTGGCTGATCACCGGCCCCAACATGGCCGGCAAGTCGACCTTCCTGCGGCAGAACGCGCTGATCGCCATCCTGGCGCAGATGGGCGCCTTCGTGCCGGCGGCCTCGGCCCATATCGGCGTGGTCGACCGGCTGTTCTCGCGCGTCGGCGCGGCGGACGACCTGGCGCGCGGACGCTCGACCTTCATGGTGGAGATGGTCGAGACGGCGGCGATCCTGAACCAGGCGGGGGCGCGGGCGCTGGTGATCCTCGACGAGATCGGCCGCGGCACCTCGACTTTCGACGGGCTGTCGATTGCCTGGGCGGCGATCGAGCACCTGCACGAGGTCAATCGCTCGCGGGCGCTGTTCGCCACCCACTACCACGAACTGACCGCGCTTGCCGGCCGGCTGCCACGGCTCGCCAATGCCACCGTGCGGGTGCGCGAATGGCAGGGCGACGTGGTGTTCCTGCACGAGATCGTCGCCGGCGCCGCCGACCGCTCCTACGGCATCCAGGTGGCGAAGCTCGCCGGCCTGCCGGGGGTGGTGATCGAGCGGGCCCGCGCCGTGCTGGCGCAACTGGAAGAGCAGGACCGGCGCGCGCCGGGCGAGCAGTTGATCGACGACCTGCCGCTGTTCGCCGCCGCCGCAGCCCCGAGGGCGAGCGCGCCCCAGGCACAAGCCGCTGCCGATCCGGTGCTGGAGGCGCTCGATGCCATCGACCCGGACGACCTGACGCCGCGCGCGGCGCTGGAGGCACTCTACAAGCTGAAACAGGCGCGCCGCAAGGGCTGAGAAGCCGTCACACGCTCTCCAGCACGGGGCCGGCGAGCCCGGCCTCCCAGCCGAGGATGGCGCGCTTGCGCGTCAGGCCCCAGTGATAGCCGCAGAGCTTGCCGTTGCTGCCGAGCACCCGGTGACAGGGCACCACGAAAGAGATCGGGTTGCGCCCGACGGCCCGGCCGACGGCG
This sequence comes from Stappia sp. TSB10GB4, assembly GCF_900185745.1. Taxonomy (NCBI): domain Bacteria; kingdom Pseudomonadati; phylum Pseudomonadota; class Alphaproteobacteria; order Hyphomicrobiales; family Stappiaceae; genus Stappia; species Stappia sp. TSB10GB4. The sequence goes on from NZ_FYAV01000049.1 coordinate 191,302, forward strand.
CGCGAGGCGGTCGGCTTGCCCAGCCGCTCGGCGATGTCGCCATAGGTGGTGGCGCGACCGAGCGGGATGCGCAGCAGGGTTTCCCAGACGCGGATCTCGAAATCCGTGCCGATCAGCACCACCCGCAGGGGCTGCTCCGCCAACCATTGCGAGGGCGCGAAGATGCGCTGCGCCAGCGGCGCGGTGAAGGCGGTATCCTCGACATAACTGGCGCGCGGCCAGCGGCCGGTCATGTCCTCCAGCGCGGCGCGCTCCTCGCCCGGGTCGGCGAAGGCAAGGCCGGCAAGGCCGTGCTCCGTCGCCATCACCAGCGCCAGACCGAAAGGCGAGGGGTGGAAGCCGTAGCGGATTTCGACGCCTTCGCCGCGCGCCCGGTAGACGCCAGGGGTCATCGCCTCGTGGGTGACGAAGAGATCGTGCAGACGCGCAGGACCGGACAGGCCGACCTCGTAGCTGGCATCGAGCACGGTCGCCGACTGGCGCAGCAGGGCGCGGGCATGGTCGAGGGTGATCGCCTGGACGAACTGTTTCGGCGTGATGCCGGCCCAGCGCGAGAACACCCGCTGCAACTGGATCGGGTCCAGCCCCGCCTCGGCGGCCAGCATCTCCAGCCCCGGCTGCTCGCGCCAGGTCTGTGTGATCACCTTGAGGGTGCGGCGGACGATGTCGTAATCCTTCGCCGCCTCGGGAAGACCGGCCGCCGGCACGGCCGGCAGGACCTCTCCCATGTTGCGCATCACCGTCATCGCCGGATCTCCCGTCACGCCTGCAACCCATCATGGCACCGTCGTCATGAAGCGGCGAGCCTAGCCACGCGGGGAGGGCGCCGCCACCCGATTTGCGACGGCCGCGTCCCGTCTTGCTTCGGCCAAAAACACGGGCCACTGTGCCGCCGCCAGCGACGCCATAGCGCCGCCCGCGACGAGACCCACAGGGACATGCCGATGCACCAGTTCCGCCCAGTTGCCTACCGACCCGCGACCCGCCATCTGCCCCGGGTGACCGTTGCCGCCGGGCTGGCGATGCTGTTCGCCGCCCTGCTGCCGCCCCCGCCCGCCGGGGCGCAAGGCAGCGGGCAAGAGGCCGGCGGCCAATCCGGCCCGCGCCTGCAGCGCCGGCTGGTGATGATCCAGACCGACGACGACACCGCGATCCGCGAGGTCGAGATGGACGGCAAGCCGATGCAGGTGCGCCGCCGGGCGCAGGCCCGGGTCTTCGTCGAGGTCGAGGGCAATGCGAAGAACGACGGCCAGATCGACTGCCGGCGGTCGCTGCGGCTGGTGCTGGCCGACGGGCGGATCCTGCGCGACACGGTCGACATCTGCGGCGACTGGAAGGTGACGATGGCGACCAGCGGGCCCGCCGCGCGGCAGGCCGAGGCGAGCCGCGGGGTGCGGCAGGCGGTGCCGTCCGGCGAGGGGCCGGGCGCCCCGCCGCGCGCGGGCGGCATCCGCCGTCCGACGGTCAATGGGCAGCAGGACGGCGGGCAGCAGGACGGCGGATTGCGCGGCAGCCGCGACGACACCCGCCGGGAGACCGGCGATGCGGAAGTGGCGGCGCGGCCAGAGACCCGGCCAGAGACCCGGCCGGAGACGCGACCAGAGATTCAGCGAGAGACGCGGCCTGAGGTCGCGCCCGAGGCGATGGCACGGGCGGAAGCCCGCCCCTTGCACGACCTGCCGCTGTTCGAGGGCCGCAGGTGGTATGTGGAGGAGCGCGGCGGAGACCGGCTGCATCTGGTCTACGGCCTGCGCGAGACCGACGACCGGGCGCTGAGGGCGAGTTGCCGGCGCGGCTCCGACCGGATCGAGTTGCAGCTCGCCGCGACCGGCGACCGGCTGGCCGAAAACCAGCCGGTGGTGGTCGATCTGGCGGCGCGCGACGTCCGCCGCAGCTACACCGCGCGCGGCTCCAGCACCAATACCGAGTCCGGCCAGTCCGAGCCGGTGCTGACGCTCGCCGCCGACGATCCGATCTGGACCGGCATGATCCGCGGCGACACGCTGAGCGTCGGAGTTTCCGGCAACTGGCGCTACCGCATATCGCTGTCGGGAAGCGCCCAGCCGGTGCGCGCCTTCCAGCAGGCCTGCGCCACCCCGGCGCCCGTGGCAACGCTGCCGCCCGCCGAGCCCCTGCCCGGACCGCCGGCCGCAAGCGGCGGCCTGAGCTGCCGCGAGGAGGGCGAGATCACCTCGCTGCCAAGCAGCCAGCCGGCCCGCATGATCTTCGTCAACGAGCGCAACCGGCCGGTGGTGGTGCACTGGCTCGATTTCGCCGGCCTGCGCCAGACCCAGGCCGGCGTGCCGCCGGGCGGGCGGATGATCCAGGACACGCTCGCCGGCCATCCCTGGCTCGTCGCCACCCAGGACGGACGCTGCCTCGGCATCTACGTGGCCGGCGGCGGCACCCGCACGGTGACGATCGGCCGGGGCGGCGGACTGGCGGCCCCCGACCCGGTCTTCCCGCCGGCACCGCCGCCGCAGATCCTGCCGCAGCCCCTGCCTTCCGCGCCGCTGCCACCCTCCGGCGACCTGCTGTCGCTGTCCTATGATTGCGACAGCGGCACCTATCTCGACGTGACCATCGACAATGCGCGCGGCACCGCAACGGTGCGCGAACGCGGCCTGTCGCCGGTGACGCTGGCCGACCGCTCGGGCGGCGGCGGCGAACTGAACTATGTCGGGCGCGGTTACGCGCTGAGCGGCACCGGCAACACCGTCACCTGGCAGCGGCCGGGCGCGGCGCCGCAGTTCTGCCGGATCTTCTGATCCGGCAGCCGGCGCCTTCGCGCCATGCGAAGAGGGGTCAGGCGGGTTCCGGCAGATCCGGATGCGGACCGCCGGCCTTTGCCAGCGCGAGGGCGCGCCGCAGCGCGTCGGCGAAGCTGGTGCGGTCGTCCGGATTGAGGAAGCCGCCGATGTCGACCGACATGTCGCGAGCCGTCAGGGTGATGCGCAGGACGCCCTCGTCCTCCTCCTCGCGCACATGCAGCCGCGCCCAGAACGGATTGCAGGAATAAAGCTGCTCGCGCCCGGAGGCGAGCACCTTGCGCACGCGGATCTCGGTGCGCGAGACCTGCACCTCCTCGAAGGCCCGAGCCGCCCGGTAGTTCCAGCGGAAGGCGAGGAAAATCAGCAGGATATCAAGGCCGAGAAAGCCGAAGACCGGCCAGGCGCCGAGCGACAGGAAAACCAGGCCCGCCACCAGGCAGATGGCGCAGACCACCAGCATGAGAATGCGGAATCCCGCCGGCCCCAGCGACCGGTAGGGGGTCAGCAGGGCCGCGAAGAAGGGGGCGTCCGGATCCGGGAGATCGGGGGACTCGGTTTTCGGATTGCCGCTCGTCATGAGCGGTGATTATAGAGGAGGAATGACCGCGAACCAGCCTGATCCCCGCAAGACGCGCAAACCTGCCGCAAAGCCCATCGCCAAAGGCGGCAAGGCTGCCGCCAAACCGAAGCCGGCAAAGCCGCGCGCGCCGGTGCGCCCGCGCTACAGCAAGGACGAGCTTTACGCGATCTTCGCCCGATTCCACGCCGCCAACCCGGAGCCGACGGGCGAACTCTACTATGTCAATCCCTACACCCTGCTGGTCGCGGTGGCATTGTCGGCGCAGGCGACTGATGTCGGCGTCAACAAGGCGACGCGGCCGCTGTTCGAGATCGTCGACACGCCGCAGAAGATGGTCGACCTCGGCGAGGAGCGGCTGCGCGAGGCGATCAAGACGATCGGCCTCTACCGCAACAAGGCGAAGAACGTCATCGCCCTGTCGCAACTGCTGATCGACCGCTTCGGCGGCGAGGTGCCGCAGGACCGCGAGGCGCTGGAGACGCTGCCCGGCGTCGGCCGCAAGACCGCCAATGTGGTGCTGAACATCGCCTTCGGCCAGCCGACCATCGCCGTCGACACGCATCTCTTCCGCCTCGGCAACCGCATCGGCGTCGCGCCGGGCAAGACGCCGCTGGAGGTGGAGAGGGCGCTGGAAAAGGCGGTGCCGCCCGAGTTCCTGCTGCACGCCCATCACTGGCTGATCCTGCATGGCCGCTACATCTGCAAGGCGCGCAAGCCGGCCTGTGAGAAATGCCTGATCGCCGATCTGTGCAAGAGCTCGGACAACACCCGGCGGCAGGCGGCATAGCCATGCGGGCGCGATATCCGCGCCCGTTACTATCCAGATGCCGTGATCTGAAAACCCGGACCAGCAGGGGCAGGCCAAGGGCCCGCCGCGCGGTTCAGTCCTTGCGGCGCAGGCGGATCACCACGTCGACGCGGACGATCTCCATGCCTGCCGGCGCCTCGGGAAGCCGCGCCATGGCGACACCGGAGCCGGGAATGTCGATCACCTTGTTGTCGCCTTCGATAAAGAAGTGATGGTGGTCGTCGGTGTTGGTGTCGAAATAGGTCTTGGTGCCCTCGACGGCGACCTCGCGCAGCAGACCGGCCTCGGTGAACTGATGCAGCGTGTTGTAGACCGTGGCCAGCGACACCGGAACATTGGCAGCCTCGGCCTCTTCGTGCAGGAGTTCCGCCGAGACGTGCCGGTTGCCCCTTGAATAGAGCAGCTCAGCCAGTGCGACACGCTGACGCGTCGGCCTCAGGCCGGCGGACCGCAGCATTTCCTGGACTTCGATATGCCGGTGCAATTCACCCACTTGCGTGCGCTCGCTTTCCGTTTCTGTGCCTCCGCGGCACCGCCGCGGATCCTCATGTGGGGGCTCGACCCGCCGGGACGCAAGGTCCTTGGCTGTTTTCTGCCATGGATCGCGTCCGATTGGCAAGCTCGGGCCTTTCCCTATCCGTCAGCCTTGCCGGAAAAACGGTCAAAAAACGTCTGCCGAAGCTGCAGAAGGCGCAAAATGTCGGCGCGCGACCTGAAAGCTTGCGAAAAAGCTCATTCAGAGAGCCACTTCACGGGTTTCCGCAGGCCAAGATGCTATGTTAGTAAGCGCGGCAGAACCAGATCCCGGTCCGGCAGGACGGCCATGTCGGCTGCTTCGCGCATACGGGACACACCGACAACTGCGGGAATGGGAAGAACGTGCGGCAATCGAGCTACTCCTACGATGAATTGCTGGCCTGCGGACGCGGCGAGCTTTTTGGCCCCGGAAACGCGCAACTGCCGCTTCCGCCCATGCTGATGTTCGACCGCATCACCTCGATCTCCGAGGACGGCGGCGAGCATGGCCAGGGCCAGGTGCGGGCGGAGCTCGACATCCGCGACGACCTCTGGTTCTTCCCCTGCCATTTCCAGGGCGATCCGGTCATGCCGGGCTGCCTCGGCCTCGACGCGCTGTGGCAAATGACCGGCTTCTTCCTCGGCTGGCTCGGCGAGCCGGGCCGCGGCCGGGCGATCTCCACCGGCGAGATCAAATTCTCCAAGATGGTCACCCCGGAGACGAAGCTGGTCGAATACGGCGTCGATCTGAAGCGCGTGCGGCGCGGCCGCCTGGTGCTCGGGATCGCCGACGGCTGGCTCAAGGCCGACGGCGAGACGATCTACCAGGCGAAGGACCTCAAGGTCGGACTGTTCAAGGCCGAGTGAGGCCGACGGCGCCGACGCGGCATCCGGCCAACGCGGGCGATTGATCGCCGCCGCGGTTGCGCCTATTTGGTGGGGGCAGGTCCCACCGTGCAGGCGACGCGGGACCGCCAGACGGCTGGTCGCCGTCCGCGAATAGTACGCACATACCGGGCCGGTGGCAGCCGGCTCCGAAGACAGCATGGGAGACCGCGATGAGGCGGGTGGTGATAACCGGAATGGGCATCGTGTCGTCGCTGGGCGGCACCACCCAGGAAGTGACGGCGAGCCTGCGCGAGGGCAAGTCCGGCATCGTTCCGGCCGAGGACTATGCGCGGCTCGGCTTCCGCTGCCAGGTCCACGGTGCCCCGACCGTCGATCCCTTCGAGGTGCTCGACCGCCGCACGACCCGCTTCATGGGACCGGGCGCGGCCTGGACCTACATGTCGATGCAGCAGGCGATCGCCGATGCCGGTCTCGAGGAGAGCGACATCAGCAACGAGCGTACCGGCATCATCATGGGCTCCGGCGGCCCGTCGACCCGAACCATCGTCGAGGCGGCCGACATCACCCGCGACAAGGGTCCGCGCCGCATCGGACCGACCGCGGTGCCGAAGGCGATGAGCTCCACCACCTCGGCGACACTGGCGACCCCGTTCAAGATCCACGGCGTCAACTATTCGATCTCCGCCGCCTGCGCGACCACCAATATCTGCATCGGCAACGCCGCCGAGCTGATCCAGTGGGGCAAGCAGGACATCGTCTTCGCCGGCGGCGGCGAGGATCTCGACTGGACCATGTCGAACCTGTTCGATGCCATGGGCGCCATGTCGAGCAAATACAACGATACCGCCTACAATGCCTCGCGCCCGTTCGACAAGAATCGCGACGGCTTCGTCATCGCCGGCGGCGGCGGCGTGCTGGTGCTCGAGGAGCTGGAGCACGCCAAGGCGCGCGGCGCGAAGATCTATGCCGAGATCGTCGGCTATGGCGCGACCTCGGACGGCTACGACATGGTCGCCCCCTCGGGCGAGGGCGCAGCCCGTTGCATGAAGCTCGCCATGGCCAATGTCCGCGAGCCGATCGACTACATCAACCCGCACGCGACCTCGACGCCGGTCGGCGACGAGCGCGAGGTGGAGGCGATGCGCAGCGTGTTCGGCAAGAACCTGCCGCGGATCTCGGCGACCAAGTCGATCTCCGGCCACTCGCTGGGCGCAGCCGGCGTGCATGAGGCGATCTATTCGCTGATCATGATGCAGAACGACTTCATCGCGCCCTCGGCCCATATCGAGGAGCTCGACCCGATCTTCGCCGACGTGCCGATCATGCGCGAGCGCGTCGACAATGCCGGCCTCAACGTCATCATGTCCAACGGCTTCGGCTTCGGCGGCACCAACGCCACGCTCGTCTTCCGCCGTTACGGCAACTGATTTCACGCAAACCAGATCCGGCCGCTTGCGGCAGAACCGGACGGAGCGGGGCGGAACGCCCCCTCCGTGTCTCGCACAGGAGTTGTGAATGAGCGGGCTTATGAAGGGCAAGCGCGGTCTCGTCATGGGCGTCGCGAACGATCACTCCATCGCCTGGGGGATCGCCAAGGCGCTCGCGGCGCAAGGGGCTGAACTTGCCTTCACCTATCAGGGCGAGGCGTTCGGCCGCCGTGTCAAGCCGCTGGCCGAGAGCCTGGGCGCAGACCTGCTGATCCCCTGCGACGTCGAGGACATCGCGACGGTCGACAAGGTCTTCGAGACGCTGAAGGCCGAATGGGGCAGCATCGACTTTCTCGTCCATGCCATCGCCTTTTCCGACAAGTCGGAACTGCGCGGCCGCTATGCCGACACGACGCGGGAGAACTTCACCCGCACCATGCTGATCTCCTGCTTCTCCTTCACCGAGATCGCCAAGCGCGCCGCCGCGCTGATGCCGAACGGCGGCTCCATGGTGACGCTGACCTATGGCGGCTCGACCAAGGTGATGCCGAACTACAACGTCATGGGCGTCGCCAAGGCGGCGCTGGAATCCTCCGTGCGTTACCTCGCCATGGATTACGGCCTGCAGAACGTGCGGGTCAACGCGATCTCCGCCGGGCCGGTGCGCACGCTGGCCGGATCCGGCGTCTCCGACGCGCGGGTGATGTTCAACTATCAGAAGCAGCATTCGCCGCTCGGCCGCACGGTGACCATCGACGAGGTCGGCGGCTCGGCGCTCTACCTGCTGTCGGACCTGTCGTCCGGCGTCACCGGCGAGGTGCATTTCGTCGACAGCGGCTACAACACCGTGTCGATGCCGCGCCTCGACGCGCTGAAGACGCAGGAAGCGGAGGCCCAAGCCGCGCGGCACGCGCACGAGGACGTCTGACCGGCAGGTCATACTCCCTGCACGATGCGCAATCACGGCGGTCACGCGACAGCGCGGCCGCCGTTTCTTGTGCTTTCTTCGGAGGATCGCGGCCCCGACCGCTATTCGATCGTTTCGTCCGGATAGACGCCGAACAGCCGGGTCTGGTCAATCCAGCCGGAGAAGCGGTCGCCGCTGACGCGGCACCACCCCTGCCGGCAACTCCCGACATTGACCAGCACATTCGGTCCGAGCTCGGCGGCGAGGCGGGCATCGGAGCGCGGCTCGGCGCGCAGCGGCGTCGTGCCCGACTGTTCCCACGGCGTCACCAGCGCGGTCCTGCGCCCGCTCAGCAGCGAATGGAACACCCAGCCTTCCTCGCCCTGCCAGTCGCGAATGCGGCGCCAGTTCTCGAATTCCTGGACGATCTCCACCGGCAGGCCGGCGCGGACATAGGTCCAGCCGATGCGATGCTCCAGCGTCGGGCCGACGCGAACATTGACGCGTTCCGACTTCAGGCTGACGAAGCGCGGGACCGGAAAGCCGCTGGGGCCGCGCGCGGTGTTCTGGGCAAGGGCCGTGCCCGGCCCCGCCAGGCCCTGCAGCAGCACAAGCAGCCCGGCCGCGAGCACGCCAAGGAGGCGGAGCGGGCGCCGCACACGCGGCGGGTGCGCGCGCGTGTCGCAGCTCGGGTCACTGCGGTGGTCGCGGTGGGCGCCGCCAGCCACCGGCCGTCCGCCGGGATCTCCGCACCGCCTTGCCAGTCCACGCATCGAAGCCCCGTCCTTTCCGCCACGCCCCGTTATGCCCGCCTTCGCCAGCCCCTCCGCCAGCCTGGCAGGCGGGTCCAGCGAAAGACCGAGAATCGCACATTTTCAAGGCAGGCCCGCCCTGAGCCCGTCCTCCGGCGCCGAACGGCATTCCGATCCCTTGTTTTGACCGGACCATCTGGTAATGAGAACTGACGCGTCGGATCGACCGCTGCCGCGACGACGCAATTTCTGACAGGTAGGGTTAAGGAGCCCTCAACAGAGCGCGAAAAGGCGAGGAGCATGCCCAGGAAGAAGCCGCTGGTCGTCGTGACACGCAAACTGCCGGACGTCGTCGAGACGCGGATGCGCGAACTGTTCGAGACGCGCCTCAACGAGGCCGACAGGCCGCTGAGCCAGGCCGAGCTGGTCGAGGCGGTCAAGACCGCCGACGTGGTGGTGCCCACCGTCACCGACCGGATCGATTCCGCCGTACTGTCACAGGCCGGCCCCAATCTCCGCTTGATCGCCAATTTCGGCAATGGCGTCGACAATATCGACGTGATCACCGCCAACAATCGCGGCATCACCGTCACCAACACGCCGGGCGTGCTGACCGAGGACACGGCCGACATGACGATGGCGCTGATCCTCGGCGTGCCGCGGCGCATCGCCGAAGGCATCAAGGTGCTGGAGCATGGCGAATGGGCCGGCTGGTCGCCGACCTGGATGCTTGGCCGCCGCATCTGGGGCAAGCGGCTCGGCATCATCGGCATGGGCCGCATCGGCCAGGCGGTGGCCCGCCGCGCCAAGGCCTTCGGCATGTCGATCCATTATCACAATCGCCGAAGGGTGTCGGAAGCGGTGGAGGAGGCGCTGGAGGCGACCTACTGGGACAGCCTCGACCAGATGCTGGCCCGCATGGATGTCGTGTCCATCCACTGCCCGCACACGCCGGCGACCTATCACCTGTTGTCGGCGCGCAGGCTGAAGCTGATGAAGCCGGAGGCCTATATCGTCAACACCGCGCGCGGCGAGGTGATCGACGAGGCGGCACTGATCCGCCAGCTCGACGCCGGCCAGCTCGCCGGTGCCGGCCTCGACGTGTTCGAGCACGAGCCGGCGGTCAACCCGAAGCTCATCGCCTCCACCAAGGTGGTGCTGCTGCCGCATATGGGATCGGCCACCGTCGAGGGCCGTATCGACATGGGCGAGAAGGTCATCATCAACATCAAGACCTTCATGGACGGTCACCGGCCGCCGGATCGCGTGCTGCCGTCAATGCTGTGACCGGGGCAGCCCGGCTCAGGCTCAGCTCTCCCGGGGCTCAGGCCTCGCCCGGCTCGTAGCGTTTCCACAAAGCCTTGTCGCCGATGCCGGAAATGAAGGCGGCATGGGCTTCCCGTTCGGCCGCTGTCAGGCGCGGGGGGAGCGGCACCGGTCGCGGCTGCGCGCGCGAGCGCTCGCGCGGAACCGTGCCGACGGCCGGGCCGGCGTCTTCCTCCACGGCGAAGGCCAGACCCGCCTGCTTGCCGCCGATCAGCTCGATATAGACCTCGGCCAGGATCTCGGAATCGAGGAGGGCGCCGTGCTTGGTGCGGCGCGAATTGTCGATGCCGTAGCGCGAGCAGAGCGCATCCAGTGAGGCGGGCGAGCCGGGGTGCTTGCGCCGGGCGATCGCCAGCGTGTCGAGCACCTGGGCCGGGGGGATCGGACCCATCCCAACCCGCGACAGCTCCATGTTGATAAAGCCCATGTCGAAGGAGGCGTTGTGGATCACCAGAACCGCATCGCCGACGAACTCCAGGAACTCCTGCGCCACCTCGGCGAATTTCGGCTTGTCGGCGAGGAACTCGGTCGACAGGCCGTGCACGTTGAACGCCTCCAGCGGCACGTCGCGCTCCGGATTGAGATAGACGTGATAGGTGCGGCCGGTCGGCACATGGTTGATCAGCTCGACGCCGCCGATTTCCACCAGCCGGTCGCCGTTCCTGGGATCAAGACCGGTCGTTTCCGTGTCGAAGGCGATTTCGCGCAAGGGCAGGTCCCCGTCTTTGGTGCCCGGCAGCCTTTCGGCCGGCCGGTCGTCAGTGTCTCAGATCGTCACCCGCAACGACAGCAGGGGCGGCGGCAACACCGCCTTCGCGGCCGGTTTTCCCCAGACCATCCCCGTGTGATCCCCAGGCAGCCCACCTGGTAGGTCCCAACTTGTGCCCGCGGTTTTCCTCAGCCGAGAAACGCCGCCGCCCGCAGCACCGCACCGACGGTGCGGCGCGCCGCCTCCAGTCCCCTGCCGGTGTCGACCAGAAAATGGGCGCGGCGGCGCTTGTCCGCATCCGGCATCTGCTTCGCCAGAATGCCCTCGAGCCGCGCCTCGCTCATGCCGGGCCGGGCCAGCACCCGCTGGCGCTGAACCTCAGCCGGTGCAGTGACGACGACGGCGGCGCGGACCCGGCGCTCGCCGCCGGTTTCGAACAGCAGCGGAATGTCGAGCACGGCGACGCGGCAGCCCTGGCGCCTGGCGTCGTCAAGAAAGGCGGTTTCCGCCTCGCGCACCAAGGGATGCACGATCGCCTCCAGCCGCCGCATCTCATCCGGCTTGCCGATCACCCGCTCGCCGAGCCGGGCGCGGTCGACGGCACCACCCGTGACAGTGCCGGGAAACGCCGCCTCGATCAGCGGCGCGGCCTTGCCCGAATAGAGCCGGTGCACGGCTGCATCCGCATCATAGACCGCCGCTCCGGCTTCGGCGAACATACGCGCCGTGGTGCTCTTGCCCATGCCGATGGAGCCGGTGAGGCCGAGAACGATCACGCCGCCACTCCGAGATCGGCCAGCAGCAGGGCCCGCAATTCGTCGGTGACCTGCGGGCGCACGCCGAACCAGCGCTCGAAGGCGGGCACGGCCTGATGCAACAGCATGCCGAGCCCGTCGACCGTGACATTGCCGCGTGCCCTTGCGGCGGCCAGCAGCGGCGTTTCCAGCGGCGCATAGACCGCGTCGGTCACCAGCGCGGTGACAGGCAGCGGCGCAAGATCGATCTCCAGCGGCGGCTGGCCCTGCATGCCGAGGGAGGTGGTGTTGACGAGAAGGCCCGCTGTCCTCAGCAGATCCGGGATTTCTCCCCAGTCGGCAGCTTTCGAGTCGGGTCCGAAACGGGCGCAGAGTTCCTCCGTCTTTGACCGCGTTCGGTTGACAATGGTCACGGTTTTCACACCGCGCGACAACAGCGCCCAGACGATGGCGCGGGCCGCGCCGCCGGCGCCCAGGACCACCGCCTCGCGCAGGCCGCTGTCCCATCCCGGCGCCATCTGGTCGAGATTGCCGAGAAAGCCGAGCCCATCGGTGTTGGCGCCGTGTACCCGGCCATCCTCCGCCACCCACAGGAGGTTCGCCGCGCCCATGGCCCGTGCCGCCTCGTCCAGCGTGGCGCAGGCGGCGGCGGCCGCTTCCTTGTTCGGCACGGTGACGTTGCAGCCGACCAGCCCCTGGTCACCGAGCGTCCGGTAGAAGCGATCCGCCTCCTCCGGCGGCACGGCGATGCGCTCGTAGACGCCGTCGATGCCATGGCTCGCCAGCCAATGGGTGTGGATGAGCGGAGACCGCGAATGGGTGACCGGATAGCCGGTGATCGCCGCGCGCCGCGTCATGCCTCGATCGCTCCCATCTCGCGCAATTGCTGGAGAAGCGGCAACAGCGGCAGGCCGAGGACCGTAAAATAGTCGCCCTCGATCGCCTCGAAAAGCTGAACGCCGCGCCCCTCGAGCTGATAGGCGCCAACGCTGGACAGCACCACGTCGCCGGTGGCGGCAAGGTAGCGGCCGACAAATTCGGGGCCGAAGCGGCGCATCTTCATGTGCACGGTGGCCGCGCCGCACCACAGGGTCTCGCCATCGCGGGCAATCGCCGCCGCCGAATGCAATTCGTGGCTCTTTCCCGACATGGCGAGGAGCTGGCGGCGGGCCGCCTCCATGTCTTCCGGCTTGGTCAGCCGCTCACCGCCGAATTCCAGCACCTGATCGGCGCCGATGACCAGCGCGCCGGGATTGCGGGTGCTGGTTTCCTGCGCCTTGGCTTCCGCAAGGATGCGGGCGATGTCGGCCGGGGGAAAGCCGCTTTCCAGCAGCGGCGCCTCGACGGCGCGCTCGTCCACCTGCGCCGGATCGACCCGGAACGACAGGCCGGCATTGGCAAGCAGCTCGGCGCGGATCCGGCTGCCGCTGGCGAGAATGATGTCGGTCATAAACCCATCCGCAAGCTGTTGAAGGCCGCTTCAGGCGATATCAGGCCGCGCCCTCGTTTGCCAGAGCACTCTTGTGCGCGCGGTAGAGTGTCAGGATCTCCGCCGCCGTCTCCTCGATGGAGCGGCGGGTGACATCGATCAGCGGCCAGCCATGCTCGGCGCAGAGCTTGCGCGTCACCGCGATCTCGCGGGCGATCACCCGGCGGTCGACATAGGTCTCATTGCCGAAGGAACCGGCGCTCAAGGCGAGGATGCGGTTCTGCCGCACCTGCTGGATGCGCTCGACCGAGGCGATCACGGCAACGACCATGGCCCGGCGCAGTTCGGTGAGCTGACGGGGCAGGGGAATGTCCGGCACGATCGGGATGTTCGCCGCCTTGATGCCGCGATTGGCCAGATAGATGCAGGTCGGCGTCTTCGAGGTGCGGCTGACGCCGAGCAGCACCACATCCGCCTCGTCGAGGTTTTCCGGGATCTGGCCGTCGTCATGCAGCATGGTGAAATTGAGCGCCTCGATCCGGTGGAAATAGTCGGCGTCGAGCGCGTGCTGGCCACCGATCCGGCCGGTCAGGCGGACATTGAGATAGGACTGGAACACCGCAAAGACGGGCGAGAGGATGTTGACGCAGGGAACGCCATGGGCGCGCGCCGCCTGCTCCAGCCGTTCGGCAAGCTCCGGATCGACCAGCGTATAGAGGATGATGCCCGGCGCATGCTCGATCTCGTCCAGCACATGGTCGAGCTGCCGCGTCGAGCGCACCAGCGGATAGACGTGCTCGATCGCCTGGACATCCTCGTACTGGGCGCCGGCAGCGCGGGCAACGGTCATCAGCGTCTCGCCGGTCGAGTCCGAAACCATATGCAAATGGAAGAAGTTGCGAGTCTTACCCAAGCTGTTATCCCCTGCCGGCGGCGCATCTGCTGGTGAGTGTGGTCAAGTCGGCCATTTTGGCGCCTCGCCCTCGAAACCATGCCCGAAGCGCGAAAACAATCAACACTGCACAGGCGCGGGGGAACCGGCAGCGGAAGGATCGCCGATAACGGGGAAAACCGGTTTGTTCCTGAACGGTCCCCAGCCTGTTCAACCCCGCCTTAAAGGTTAACAGATGGTTAACAAACGTCCATATGCCTGTTTTAATTGACGGATCCGGGTTATCACCGAAGGCGGGGAAGACACTTATGCCCGAAACCCCTCGACAGGACGGGGGCGAACAGGTCATGTGGAGCCGTGTCGACAACCGATAATCCCGGCTGTCCAGTGACAAACAAAAACAACAGAATCCTCTTTCAAGGATTCTTTTCTTTTTTAAAGGGGGTCTCGTGTCTCAGATCGCGTCGCGACGGATCATGCAAGTTCTGGCTGGCGAAAGGCTGTGGCCACCACCGATCTGGATGATGAGGCAGGCAGGCCGCTATCTCCCCGAATATCGCGAGACCCGTTCAAAAAGGGTTAACTTTCTTGAATTTTGCTACGACGTGGAGCTTGCCACGGAAGTGACATTGCAGCCGATCCGGCGCTACGGCTTCGACGCGGCGATTCTCTTCTCCGATATTTTCGTCGTTCCCGACGCGCTCGGATATCCCGTGCGCTTCGAGGAAGGGCGCGGTCCTGTGCTGGAGCCGCTGCGCGACGCGCTGGTCGGCTCCCTCGACCAGGCACGGGCCACCCGGCATCTCGACCCGGTGATCGAGATCGTCGGCCGGCTGCGGCGCGAACTGCCCGAGGAGGTGACGCTGCTGGGCTTCTGCGGGGCGCCCTGGACGGTCGCCTGCTACTCCGTGGCCGGTCACACCACCCAGGAGCAGACGGCGGCCAGGATCGGCGCCTATCGCGATCCGGAGCTGATGCAGGCCTTCATCGACCAGTTGGTCACCGCGTCCATCGGCTATCTGGTGCGCCAGCTTGAGGCCGGGGCCGACGCGGTGCAGATCTTCGACACCTGGGCCGGCGTGCTCGACGACGAGGGCTTCCGGCGCTGGTCGATCGCGCCGACCCGCGCCATCGTCGAGGGCGTGCGGGCGGCCGTGCCGGGAGCGCGGATCATCGGCTTTCCGAAAGCCTCCGCCGCCCGGCTCGCGGACTATATTGCCGGAACGGGCGTCGATGCGGTCGGGCTCGACTGGACCGTGCCGGGGGCGCTCGCCCGCGAGGTGCAAAAGCTGGTTCCGGTGCAGGGCAATCTCGATCCGATGCGGCTGGTCGCCGGCGGCCGGGCGCTGGAGGAGGGCGTCGACCAGGTGCTTGCGACACTTGGACAGGGTCCGCTGGTCTTCAACCTCGGCCATGGTGTGACGCCGGACGCCGATCCGGAGAATGTGGCGCGGATGATCGCCCGCGTGCGACAGGCGCCCGATCCCCGCGAAGGCTCTCTGGAGACCCGGTGACCCATGCTCTATCTCTGGCTGAAGGTCCTGCACATCATCTCGGTGATCGCCTGGATGGCTGCGCTGTTCTACCTGCCGCGGCTGTTCGTCTATCACGTCGAGGCGGGACCGGGCACGCCGCAGAGCGAGACCTTCAAGGTTATGGAGCGGCGGCTGCTCAAGGCGATCATGACCCCGGCGATGATCTCGTCATGGATCTTCGGGCTCTGGGTCGCCTATGAGGGCGGGTTCTTTTCGTCCGGCTGGTTCCACGCCAAGCTGACGCTGGTTCTGGCGATGAGCGCTCTGCACGGGTATCTGGCGCGCTGTGTGCGCCAATTTGCCGCGGACACCAACGTCAGGAGCTCGCGTCACTACCGTATCGTCAACGAGGTGCCGACCCTACTTATGGTGCTGATCGTGATTCTGGTGGTGATCAAGCCATTCTGACTGGTTGATCTCGGCTAACCCTGCGTCCGAATGGCGTGGCTAACCTTTCCGGGCGCATGACAATATTGCGAGCACTCGCCGAATGGCGCTTGCTCTGGTGAATTTAAAAATGTAGATTCCGGCAACCTCACATCCTGCGGGCATGGTGTTGGCGACGTTCCGGGGCGACGAGTTTGGCCGCGCATCCGGGAACCGCAAAAGCACCAGGTCGGATCGGAAGGTCCGATTGTCGATCCGCAGCCACTCCCTTCCTTCCTGATCCAGGTTGCCAAGACGGCGACGCGGGATCATACGCATCCACCCCTAGCAGAAGACCATCCATTGCCCATGCGGGAAATGAAACTCTCAGATCTCAAGATCAAGACGCCGACCGAACTCCTCGCCTTTGCGGAGGAGCATGAGGTCGAGAACGCCAGCACCATGCGCAAGCAGGAGCTGATGTTCGCCATTCTCAAGCAGCTCGCCGCCCAGGACGTCGACATTATCGGCGAGGGCGTCGTCGAAGTGCTGCAGGACGGTTTCGGTTTTCTGCGCTCGCCGGACGCCAACTACCTTCCCGGCCCGGATGACATCTACATCTCACCGTCGCAGATCCGCCGCTTCTCGCTGAGAACCGGCGACACGGTCGAAGGCGAGATTCGTAGCCCGAAGGAGGGCGAGCGCTATTTCGCGCTGCTCAAGGTCAACAAGATCAATTTCGAGGACCCGGAAAAGGCGCGGCACAAGGTTCATTTCGACAATCTCACGCCGCTCTATCCCGACGAGCGGCTGAAGATGGAAGTCGAGACGCCAACCGGGAGCAAGGACCTGTCGTCGCGGGTCATCGACCTGGTTGCCCCGCTCGGCAAGGGCCAGCGCGGTCTGATCACCGCTCCGCCGCGCACCGGTAAGACGGTGTTCCTGCAGAACATCGCCAAGTCGATCACCACCAACCACCCCGAATGCTATCTGATCGTGCTGCTCATCGACGAGCGGCCCGAGGAAGTCACCGACATGCAGCGCACGGTGAACGGCGAGGTGGTGTCCTCCACCTTCGACGAGCCGGCGGTTCGCCACGTGCAGGTGGCCGAGATGGTCATCGAGAAGGCCAAGCGCCTGGTCGAGCATGGCCGCGACGTGGTGATCCTGCTGGATTCGATCACCCGGCTGGGGCGCGCCTACAACACCGTGGTTCCGTCCTCGGGCAAGGTGCTGACCGGCGGTGTCGATGCCAACGCGCTGCAGCGGCCGAAGCGCTTCTTCGGTGCGGCCCGTAACATCGAAGAGGGCGGGTCGCTGACGATCATCGCCACGGCCCTGATCGACACCGGCAGCCGCATGGACGAGGTCATCTTCGAGGAGTTCAAGGGTACGGGCAACTCCGAGATCATTCTCGACCGCAAGATCTCCGACAAGCGCGTCTTCCCGGCCATCGATATCCAGCGATCCGGCACCCGCAAGGAAGAGCTTCTGGTCGAGCCGGTGAACTTGAAGAAGACGTTCGTGCTGCGCCGCATCCTCAACCCGATGGGGACGGTCGACGCCATCGAGTTCCTGCTCGACAAGCTGCGCCAAACCAAGTCGAACGACGATTTCTTCGACAGCATGAACACCTGACGGCGCTGCGCGGCATCGCCGCGACGCGGATACGAGATTCACGTGAAACACCCGCGGAGGTCCGAGATCTCCGCGGGTGTTGCTTTTTGCAGGACGGGTGTTTCACGTGAATCAGGTCGATTCGGAGGTGCAACGATGGCAGGCGAGGGCGGGGCGGGCCCGGTGATCGAAACCGCGAGGCTGCTGTTGCGTCCGTGGCGGGAGGAGGACAAGGCGCCCTTCGCCGCGATGAACGGCGACCCTTGCGTGATGCGCTATTTTCCCTCGGTGCTCACCCGCGATGAGAGCGATGCGATGGTCGATCTGGCACGGGCCCGGGCGGCGGCGGATGGGATCTGTTTCCAGCCGGTGATCGAGAAGGCGGGCGGGTCCTTCATCGGTTTCGTCGGCCTCAACCGGCCGAGGCATCCGCTGCCTTTCCTGCCCTGTATCGAGATCGGTTGGCGGCTCGCCCGGTCGGCATGGGGACAGGGGTATGCCAGCGAGGCCGCGCAGGCATGGCTTCGATTCGGTTTCGAAACACAGGGTCTCGACGAGATCGTCTCCTTTACAGCCGTGCTGAACGCTCCGTCGCGGCGGGTGATGGAGCGGATCGGCATGCGGCGGGACACGGCCGCGGATTTCGCTCATCCGGCAATCGATGGCGCAAGCCCCCTATCGCCGCATGTGCTTTATCGCCTCGGCGTGAAGGATTGGGCCTCTCGCCGGGGCGGCGGATCTGGCAGCGCCGGCGACTGCCCGGACTGAGGCTGGGCCTTAATGTCGGGACGCGAAGTGGGCAAGCGCTGGTCCGACATCGGCGGCGCTGGTAAGCGGCGCGCTGCAGGCTCCCCGCCGGCAGAGATAGAGGGTGGGGCGCCCGGCGCGGGCGGTCTTGCCATGCAGCGGGTGGCTGGCCGGGAAATCGTGGCCGTCCGAAACTTCCAGGCGGATGATGGCGGGATCGGCCAGGCGGGCAACGGCCCGGCGCAACGCCATCGCGCACTCGGACCGGTCTCCCTCGAGCGGCGTCACCAGCACCGCGAGCACTGCGTTTTCGGCGGTGTCTAGGGCGCTCAACAGGCTCGCCGTGCCGAAGACGTTGCCGACGATGTCGGCGGCGAAACCGGCAAGGATCGCCTCTGAGGTCTCCGCCAGCCTATCGTCGCCGAGGAGGTGCGACAGGCGCAGGAAGGCCTCAGCCGCCAGCCCGTTGGCATTGGGAACGGCCTCGTCCATTGGCGAGAACGGCCGTATGATGATGTCGTTCGCCTCGCGTGAGGCGAGGTAGTAGCCGCCACCCTCATGGGCAAAGTCCCGATCGAGCCGGCGGCCGAGGTCGAGGGCGTCGGCGAGAAATCGATTCGCCTCCGACATGGACCACGAGGTTTCGGCGAGGGTGACGGCGGCCTTCATCATTGCCGCAAGGTCGCTGGCAAATCCCGGCCGGGTGAGGCGACCTCCGCACCAGGCGTGGGCGAGGCGACCCTCGTTGTCGCGCATGTGATCCATGACGAAGCCATAGGCATCGATGGCGAGCCGGCGCCAGGATTCACGTGAAACACCTTCCAGGCGGAAGAGATACTCGGCCTCCGCCAGCGCGGCGATGGTCAAGCCGTTCCAGTCGGCGAGGACCTTGTCGTCTCGCGCCGGGGGCACCCGGTTTTGACGGGCGTTGAGCAGCGCGGCGCGGGCGGCGGGATAGGGCGCGGCGCCCGCGCCTGGGCCGGCGCGCGGTGGCGACAGGCGGTTCGGAATGCTGGCGCCCTCGAAATTGCCACAGGCGCTGATGTCATAGGCCTGGCAGAAGGCAAGGCAGGCATCGCGGTCGAGGACCCTCGCCACCTGATCCGGCGTCCAGACATAGAAGCGGCCCTCCTCGCCCTCGCTGTCGGCATCGAGGCTTGCGGCGAAGGCCGGCCCGTTCATCATCTCCCGCTGCAGCCAGCCGACGGTCTCATCGAGTCGGATCCGGAACAACTCGGTGAGCGGTGGGGAAAGATCGGCGAGGGCGAGCGCGCGGGCGAGGTGAGCGATGTATTGGGCGTTGTCATAGAGCATCTTCTCGAAATGCGGCACCAGCCAGCGCTCGTCGACGGAATAGCGGGCAAGGCCGCCACCGACATGATCGTAGATGCCGCCGTTGCTCATGCGCTCCAGCGTCAGCACGCAGGCATCAAGAGCCTCGGCAGAGCCGCTGCGCAGGGCCGCGCGCCAGACGAGTTCGCTGACGCAGGCCTGGGGAAATTTGGGTGCGCCGCGGATGCCGCCATGCGTCGTGTCGTAAAGGCCGGCGAGGCGCAGGCCGGCGGTGACGGCAAGGTCCGGCGGCAGAGCGCCGGCCGCTTGGGGGTGGGCCGCCGCCAGATGGCTCATCAGGGCCTTGCGGTTGGTCTCGATTCGGCTCCGATCCATTCGATAGGCATGATTGATCGCCTCCAGGACCTCGATGAAACCAGGCCGCCCCCAACGAGAGGTTCTTGGGAAATAGGTGCCGCCCCAGAAGGGCTCTCCCTCGCTGGTGAGGAACATCGTCAGCGGCCAGCCACCCTGCTGGCCAAGGGCATGCAGCGCGGTCATGTAGATCTGGTCGATGTCCGGGCGCTCCTCCCGGTCGACCTTGATATTGACGAAGAGGCGGTTCATGACCGCGGCGACGTCCGGATCTTCGAAGCTCTCATGGGCCATGACATGGCACCAGTGGCAGGCGGCGTAGCCGACCGAGAGGAGGATGGGCTTGTCGGCGGCGCGGGCCTCGGCCAGCGCTTCCGGTCCCCAGGGACGCCAAGCGACCGGATTGTCCTTGTGCTGCAGCAGATAGGGGCTGGTGGCGCCGGCCAGACGGTTGTCGGTCATGGGCCTCTCCGATATCAGGGCGTGGCAGGCTCCGGCCGGGGAAGCGGGCGGAGCCGATGATGGTTGTTGAGGAAAGGCTAGGTCAGTCGATGTCTGGAGCCAAGGGAAAGCGGATGGGGGGAGGCAATGAGACGCTGCCCGGACGCGCTACGATCTTTGCCCTGTCCAGCGGGGCGGTGCCCGCTGGTGTGGCGGTGATCCGCCTGTCCGGAGAGGGGACCCGATTCGCCCTCGAAACGATGTGCGGGACCTGCCCGGCGCCGCGCCGCGCCTCCGTGCGCGAGCTGCGCCGGCCGGCGGATGGCTCTGTCCTCGACCGGGCGCTGGTGCTGTGGTTTCCCGGCCCCGCCAGCTTTACCGGAGAGGACGTTGCCGAGTTCCATTGCCATGGTGGACGCGCGGTGGTTTCCGCGGTGCTGGAGGTGCTTGGCAGCCTACCGGGATGCCGGCCGGCCGAGGCGGGGGAGTTTACCCGCCGGGCTTTCGACAATGACCGGATGGACCTGCTTGAGGTCGAGGGCCTCGCCGATCTGATTGCGGCGGAAACGGAAGCGCAGCGGCGGCTGGCGATGAGCCAGGCCGGTGGCGCGCTGGCGGCGGTCTATGACGGCTGGCGCGGTCGGCTGACCCGCGCGCGGGCTTTGGTGGAGGCGGAGTTCGATTTCGCCGACGAGGAGGACGTGCCCGACCATGTCTCCGTCGTGGTGTGGGAGGAGGTTGCTCGCCTGCGCGAAGAGATCGCCGGGCATCTTGCCCGGTCGCAGCGGGCCGAGCGGCTGCGCGGCGGCGTCCAGGTGGTGCTGCTCGGTGCGCCGAATGCCGGCAAGTCGAGCCTTTTGAACGCGCTGGCGCGGCGGGATGTCGCCATCGTCACGGAAGAGGCGGGAACCACCCGCGACGTCATCGAGGTGCATATGGATCTCGACGGTTATCCGATGACGTTGGTCGATACTGCGGGGCTGCGCGAGGCGGCGGGACTGGTCGAGCGGGAGGGCATCCGCCGGGCGCTTGCGCGGGCCGAGGATGCAGACCTGGTGCTGTGGCTTGTCGCGCCGGAGACGGACCCTTCCAGCGGAGAGCCATCTCCGCCGCCGCATGCAATGACTGCCCTCTGGCGGATCGAGACCAAGGCCGATACGGGAACGGGGTGGCCGGCGGCAGCAGCGGGGGAGCGAGACTTCCGCCTGTCCGTGCGCAGCGGCGAGGGGGTCGATGCGCTCCTTGCTGCGCTGGTGACGTTTGCGGCACAACATGTCGGCGGGGTGGACGAGCCGCTGGCCGCGCGGGAGCGGCACCGGCGGCATCTGGAGGACTGCCTGGCGGCGCTTGGTGAGGCGCTGGCGGAGTGCCGATCGCTGGAAATCCGCGCCGAGGACCTGCGGCGGGCTGGGGAGTCGCTGGGGCGGATTGCTGGACGCGTCGGCGTGGAGGACCTGCTGGACGTGATTTTCCGAGAATTTTGTATCGGGAAGTAAACGAGCGTTTCACGTGAAACAGCGGGAATCGAGGATCGATTCAAAACCGTAATGAAGACTCATCCGAAACGGATGTCAGACAGAGGCCGGTAACGCTGCTTATCTTTGACCGCTGCGCCGGTTTTCGGGTATCACCGGCCGCAAGAGGTATTCACGCAAGGCGGATCGCGGACCTTTCCCGTGTCGCCTGCAGGCCCCGAGCGCGATCTTCGCCGGCGCGGGCAGAGGCTGAAAGCACATGACCAGGACAAAGGGCGGCAATGTCGCCAAGCCTGTCTTCGATGTGATCGTCATCGGCGGCGGCCATGCCGGCTGCGAGGCCGCGAGCGCCAGCGCACGGCTGGGCGCCCGCACTGCGCTGGTCACGCATAGCTTCTCCACCATCGGCGTGATGTCCTGCAACCCGGCCATCGGCGGCCTCGGCAAGGGACATTTGGTGCGCGAGGTCGATGCGCTGGACGGATTGATGGGCCGAGTGGCCGACCGGGCCGGCATCCAGTTTCGTCTGCTCAACCGGCGCAAAGGCCCGGCGGTGCGCGGGCCGAGGGCTCAGGCCGACCGCAGGCTCTATCGCGAGGCGATGCAGGAGGCGATCCGCGAGACCGCCAATCTGGAGGTCGTCGAGGGGGAGGCGGCGGAGCTGACGGTCGAGGCCGGATATGTCGGCGGGGTGGTGCTGGCCGACGGGCGGCGGCTGGTCACCGGCGCGGTGGTGCTGACCACCGGCACCTTCCTGCGCGGGGTCATTCATATCGGCGAGCGCAAGATCGCCGCCGGACGGGCCGACGAGGCGCCGTCGAACCTGCTGTCGGCCTCGCTGCTCTCGCATGGGTTCGAGCTCGGCCGGCTGAAGACCGGCACGCCGGCTCGGCTCGACGGCCGCACCATCCATTGGGGCCGGCTGGAGGAACAGAAGGGCGATTCGGATCCGGAACCATTTTCGGAGCTGACGAGCGCCATCATCACGCCGCAGGTGTCCTGTCACATCACCCGTACGACGCTGCGGACCCACGAGATCATTCGCGACAACCTGCATCGCTCGGCGATGTATTCCGGCGAGATCGTCGGCCGCGGGCCGCGCTACTGTCCTTCGATCGAGGATAAGGTGGTCCGCTTCGGCGATCGCGACGGCCATCAGGTTTTCCTGGAGCCGGAAGGGCTGGACGACTCGACGGTCTATCCGAACGGCGTCTCGACCTCGCTGCCGGAAGATGCGCAGCTTGCCTTCCTGCGGACCATTCCGGGGCTGGAGGATGTCGCCGTGCTGCGGCCGGGCTATGCCATCGAATACGACCACATCGATCCGCGGGAGTTGGGTCGTACGCTCGAGACGCGCCGGATCGGGGGCCTGTTCCTGGCCGGCCAGATCAACGGCACGACAGGTTACGAGGAAGCGGCCGCGCAGGGGCTGGTCGCGGGGCTGAACGCGGCGCTGAAGGCGGGCGGCCGGGCGCCCGTCGTCTTCGGCCGCGAGAAGGGCTATCTCGGGGTGATGATCGACGATCTGGTGACCTGCGGCGTCAACGAACCCTATCGGATGTTCACCTCGCGGGCCGAGTACCGGCTGTCGTTGCGGGCGGACAATGCCGACCAGCGGCTGACGCCGATGGGCACGGAGATCGGCTGCGTCTCGGCGGAGCGTGCCTCGCGGTTCGAGGCAAAGTGCCGGGATCTGGCGCGGGCACGCGAGGTGCTCTCTGGCCTGGTGCTGACCCCGGAGGAGGGGCGACGCGCCGGCCTGCCGATCAACCAGGACGGGGTGCGGCGCTCCGCCTTCGAGTTGCTGTCCTACCCCGATATCGACCTCGACAAGCTGGCCGTCGTCTGGCCGCAGGAGATCGGAGCGCTCGCCCCGAAGATCGCGGCGCAGGTGGCGATCGACGCGCTCTACGCGGTCTATCTGAAGCGGCAGGAGGCGGACATCGATGCGTTGCGCCGCGACGAGGATCTGCTGCTGCCGGCTGGCCTCGACTATGCGCGGGTCAAGGGCCTGTCCAACGAGGCGCGGCAGAAGCTGGAGGCGGCGCGCCCCGAGACGCTGGGCCAGGCGGCACGCATCGACGGAGTGACGCCGGCGGCGCTGACGCTGCTCTTGTCGCATGTGCGCAAGGCGGAAAAAGCGACCTCGCGCGCTGGCGGCCGGGAGGCCGTGGCATGAGCCGGCCGGCGCGGCTTGCCGTCGAGGACGGCCCGGAGGTGCTTCACGGAATTTTCGAAGTTTCACGTGAAACAGTGGAGCGCTTGACCACTTATGTGAATTTGCTGCTGCACTGGCAGAAGGCGCAGAACCTGGTGGCGCCGTCGACCCTGCCGGAGGCCTGGCGGCGGCATGTGGCCGACAGTCTGCAGGTGGTGGCGATGCTGCCCGATGCGGCGCGTTGGGCGGATCTCGGCAGCGGCGCCGGCTTTCCCGGACTGGTGACGGCGATGGTGCAGATGGAGCGCCTGCCCGGTGCGCATGTGCATCTGATCGAGAGCAACAGCCGCAAGGTTGCCTTCCTGCGCACGGTGATCCGCGAGACGGGCTGTCCGGCGACGGTTCATGCGGCGCGTATCGAGGACGTGTCGGGGGACCTGGCCGGCGAGGTCGAGGCGGTGTCGGCGCGGGCGCTGGCCGATCTTTCCGAGCTGCTGGCCTATACGGAGCCCTTCTCGAATCACGGCGCACCTGCGATTTTCCACAAAGGAAAAAATTTCCGCGACGAGGTCGCGCGTGCCGCTCACGCTTGGGAGTTCGATCTGGTAGAAAGGGAGAGCCTCATCGATCCCGACAGCCGGCTCCTCAAGATCACGGGGATCCGGCCGCGCGGTGCGACAGGGAAAGGCCAGACCGGATGAGCATGCTTCCTCAGTCTCCGCGCGTCCTCGCGCTCGCCAACCAGAAAGGCGGCGTCGGCAAGACGACCACCGCAATCAATCTCGGGACCGCGCTCGCAGCGATCGGTGAGCGGGTGCTGGTCGTCGATCTCGACCCGCAGGGCAACGCCTCGACAGGCCTCGGCATCGACCGGCGCAGCCGCGACATCTCGACCTATGACGTACTGATCGGCGATTGTTCGCTGGCCGAAACGATCCAGGACACGGCGGTGCCGCGCCTGTGGGTGGCGCCGTCCACCATGGATCTGCTCGGCGTCGAGCTGGAGATCGCCAGTCGCCCGGATCGGGCGCACCGGCTGCGCAAGGCGATCCATGAACTGGCGGGGCAGGGGCGCCAGGCGGCGCCGGCGGACTTCACCTATGTGCTGATCGACTGCCCGCCCTCGCTGAACCTGCTGACGATCAACGCCCTGTCGGCCAGCCACTCGATTCTGGTACCGCTGCAATGCGAGTTCTTCGCGCTGGAGGGCCTCAGCCAGTTGCTCAGCACGGTCGAGCAGGTGAAGGCGGCGCTGAACCCGGAACTGTCGATCCACGGCATCGTTCTGACGATGTATGACAGCCGCAACAATCTCTCGGCCCAGGTGGTCGCCGACGTGCGCGAGACCATGGGCGATGCGGTCTACGAGACGATCATTCCGCGCAATGTGCGGGTGTCCGAGGCGCCGTCCTACGGCAAGCCGGCGCTGCTCTACGATCTGAAGTGTTCGGGCAGCCAGGCCTACCTGCGGCTGGCCTCGGAGATCATCCAGCGGGAGCGGACGCTGCGCGGCGTCGCGGCGTAACGATTCGGATGCGCAACGGTGCGCGCGGCCGACAACAAGAACAGGCAGTGACGATGGCGGATGACGACGGTGGAAAGAAAAAGCGGCTGGGCCGGGGGCTCGCCGCGCTGATCGGCGAGGTGGGGACGGAACCGCCGGCGGATCCGCGGCCACCCCGCGACACGCGGCGGGTGCCGATCGAGTTCCTGACCGCCAATCCGCGCAACCCGCGCAAGACCTTCACCGAAAAGGATCTGGAGGATCTGACCAATTCGGTGCGCGAAAAGGGCATCGTGCAGCCGCTTCTGGTGCGTCCGGTCGCCGGCCGCGACAACGCCTATGAGATCATCGCCGGCGAGCGCCGCTGGCGGGCGGCGCAGCGGGCGGGCCTGCA
The DNA here is from genome assembly GCF_900185745.1 of Stappia sp. TSB10GB4. Lineage (NCBI taxonomy): Bacteria > Pseudomonadati > Pseudomonadota > Alphaproteobacteria > Hyphomicrobiales > Stappiaceae > Stappia > Stappia sp. TSB10GB4. The sequence continues at coordinate 216,907 of NZ_FYAV01000049.1, forward strand.
CATGGTGCCGGTGGTGGTGCGCGAGGTCACCGATCAGGAAGCGCTGGAACTCGCCATCATCGAGAACGTGCAGCGCGCCGACCTCAACCCGATCGAGGAAGGGCTCGGCTACGATCAACTGGTGCAGGACTTCTCCTATAGCCAGAGCGAGCTGGCCAAGGTGATCGGCAAGAGCCGCAGCCATGTCGCCAACACGCTGCGCCTGCTGAAACTGCCGAATTCGGTCAAGGACTATCTGGCGGAAGGCCTGCTGACCGCCGGTCACGCGCGAGCGCTGATCACCGCGGAAGATCCGGCGGCGCTGGCCGAATTGATCGTCGAGAAGGGGCTGAATGTTCGCGAGGCGGAAAAGCTGGCGCAGGACCCGCAGGCACTGACCCGCTCGCGCGCTGCGAAGACGGAAAGGCCGGACAAGGACGCGGATACCAAGGCGCTGGAGAAGCGGCTGACCGATACGCTGGGGCTGAAGATCGCCATCGCCCACAAGCCGGACAAGGGCGCCGGTGAGCTGAAGATCAAATACGCTTCGCTGGAGCAGCTCGACGAGATCTGCCGGTTGCTCGGCGTCCAGGGCTGAACGATCGATTCGGCTGCGGTCCGATCCCGCTGACCTGCGAAGCGAAGCCTGGCGGCGCCCCGAACGTCAGCGGGTCTTGCATTTAACTCATTGATTTTCAAATCATAATGGAGATTGTTCCACCTCCGGTGGAGGTCTTGCGTCAGTCGGTGTCGACCGCCTCGTCGGCTTCCAGGATGCGCCGCAGACGGGAGAAGGCAAGGCGGATGCGCGATTTCACCGTGCCGAGCGGCAGACCGGTTTCCTCGGCGATCTGGCTGTGCGACAGGCCGGAGAAGAAGGCGCGGCGGATCAGGTCGGCCTGCTCCTGCGGCAGCGCCTGCATGGCCTCGCGGACCCGATCCTCGCGCTGACGGGCGTCGAGTTCCTCGTCCTGGTCTTCCGGCGCGGGGGGGCGCAGGGTCGGGTCTTCGGCATCGATGAGGGCGGAGCGGTCGCGTCGCAGGGAATCGATGCGCCGATTGCGGGCGATGCGAAACAGCCAGGTCGCGGCGGTGGCCCGGCTTGCGTCAAAAAGTCCCGCCTTGCGCCAGAGGGTGATCATCACCTCCTGGGTCAGCTCCTCGGCAGTCGCGGCATCGGAGCCGAGCCGCATCAGATAGGACTTGATGCGCGGGGCGAAATGGTCGAACAGCGACGCGAAGGCAGTTCGGTCGCGATCTCGGGCCACCTGCAGGATCAGAAGCGAGAACCGGTCCTCAACGGCCACGATCACGCAGCTCCCGTCCGCATCGAAGGGATGCGCATCCGGTGTGTCGGGTCGGTCTGGTCCATGTGTCCTTCTTCGTTCGAAACTGCGAGGCGGTTCGGGGAGGCCCCCGGCAGGCGACGTCGGCAACTGTCCAAATAGCCCATGTCGCGCGTCCCGTCGACGTGCGCGTGCCGCTGCGACGCGCTCCTGCAACATCAGACCGGGCCGGGCGGTTTCGTCAATCCCCGGAAGGGGTAAAGACAGCTTGGCAAAAGTGTCACACTCTTGCCCGATTTGTACCGGCAGCGTGCGCCATCCAGCGATCGTAGCGGGTTTGCGAAGCCGTCTGACGGCTTTTCGAGAATATCAACCCTTTCGTAACCTGCTGGGCGATAACCTTAAGACAAGGTGACGATTGCTCAGCAAATTCGATCCATTCCGGATGGTTAGCAGTAGCGGTTTAGGAGATGATGCAAGCAAGAACGCTCTTCCCGGCTCTTCTGGCACTCGTCCTCACGGGTGTGTCGGCGCACGCCCAGACGCCGACCCTTGTCAGTCAGCACAATAACTGGGACGCCTATTCCTATGGTGGTTCCAAGGGCAAGGTTTGTTATGCCTTGTCCAAGCCGACCAAGCTCTCGCCGAGCGATCGCAATCACGGAGACGTGTTCTTCTTCGTGTCGAACCGACCCGGCGAGAACGTCAACAACGAACCCAGCGTGATCGTCGGCTATGCCTTCAAGGAGCAGTCGTCGGTGTCCGTCGACGTGGATGGCCAGAAGTTCACGATGTTCACCAAGAACGACGGCGCCTGGATGGCCAATGCGACCGAGGAGCGTCAGCTCATCGCCGCGATGAAGGCCGGTCGTGGCATGGTCGTTACCGGCGTTTCAGCGCGCGGCACGCAGACCACCTACGACTTTTCGCTGTCCGGCGTGACGGCGGCGATCACGGCGGCGGATCGGGCCTGCCAATAAGGCCCGCCGCCACGCGCTGATCGCACCCCGGGATCTGCTCCCGCCGAGCCTGCGCTGCGAAGCGGAGCGGCTTCGCGCGGGGCGCATGTGCTTTGGGGCTCACAAACGGCCCGGCTTGCTGTATAAGATGCCGTGATCCGAACCGTCCCGCCCCGACAAGGCGCGGGACGGTTCGGGCTTTTCGGGCGGTGGCCGCATTGGCGCCGCCTTTTCGGCGTTTCCCTTTCGGGATTCGTTCTTTCGGGGTTTGCCCTTTGGGAATTTGCGCCGGGCGGCGGTTTGAACTGTGCCCCGCAAGGCCGCGGCGCCCCTGTCTCACGGACCGACGACATGAGCCTGATGCAGCACGACTCCGCAACCAGCAGCCTGATGGCCGCTCCGGCACCGCAAGCGCGACCTGCGGCGCCGGCGGGCGAGGACAAGCCGGTTCTGGTCGGTCTCGACCGGGAGGAACTGGCCGAGGCGCTGGCCGGCATCGGCGTGCCACAGCGGCAGTTGCGCATGCGCGTTGCCCAGCTCTGGCACTGGCTCTATGTGCGCGGCGCGTCCGACTTCGCCGAGATGACCAATATCGCCAAGGACCTGCGCGCACAGCTTGCCGAGGCCTTCAGCATCCGCCGCCCCGAAATGGTGTCGGAGCAGATTTCCAGTGACGGCACCCGCAAGTGGCTGTTCCGCTTTCCCCCGCGCGGGGCCGGGCGGCCGGTCGAGATCGAGACCGTCTATATTCCCGAGGAGGGACGCGGCACGCTCTGCGTCTCCTCGCAGGTTGGCTGCACGCTCACCTGCACCTTCTGCCACACCGGCACCCAGCGGCTGGTGCGCAACCTGACGGCGGAGGAGATCCTCGCGCAGATCCTGGTCGCTCGCGACCGTCTCGGCGACTTCCCCAAGGGCGAGACGCCTGCCGGGGCGGCGGTGCCGAGCGAGGGCCGGCTCGTCACCAACATCGTGATGATGGGCATGGGCGAGCCGCTCTACAATTTCGACAATGTCAAGAAGGCGCTGCTGATCGCTTCGGACGGGGAGGGGCTGTCGCTGTCGAAGCGGCGAATCACCCTGTCGACCTCGGGCGTGGTGCCGATGATCGAGCGCACGGGCGCCGAGATCGGCTGCATGCTGGCGATCTCGCTGCATGCGGTGCGCGACGACTTGCGCGACGAACTGGTGCCGATCAACAAGAAGTGGAACATCGCCGAGCTGCTCGATGCCTGCCGGGCCTATCCGGGGCTGAACAATGCCCGCCGCATCACCTTCGAATACGTGATGCTGAAGGACGTCAACGACAGTCTCGCCGACGCGCGCGAACTGGTGCGCCTGCTCAAGGGCATTCCGGCGAAGATCAACCTGATCCCGTTCAATCCCTGGCCGGGCTCGCCCTACGAATGCTCCGACTGGGAGCAGATCGAGGCCTTTGCCGAGGTGGTCAACCGGGCGGGCTATGCCTCGCCGATCCGCACGCCGCGCGGCCGCGACATCTTCGCCGCCTGCGGCCAGCTCAAGTCGGAATCCGAGCGCATGCGCGCCCGCGACCGGGCCGCTGCCGAAACCGCTGCGAGCTAGGCGATGATCGACGGCGGCAAGCTTCTTGCCCAGTGCATCCGGATCGTCGTGGGGCTGGTTCTGGCCTTCGTGGCCGCCGCCGCCTTCGTCGCGTTCGGCCTCTTGCGCGGGCTGCAGGATCCCGCCGGCGATCCGGTGGTGATCGGCCTCAGCTTCGGCTGGTCTCTGGTCGGGGCCAGCCTCATCGGTGGACTGGCCTTCGCCCCGGCGCTGGCCGCCGTGGTGCTGGCGGAGGCGTTGCGGCTGCGCGGAGTGGTCTTTCATCTTGCCGCTGGCGGCGCCATCGCGACCGTCCTGTGGTGGTCCGGCGAGGGCCCGGCCCACTTGCAGGCGGATGTCCGGCCCGGCACGATCGTTGCTGCGGCGACGGGCTTCCTGGCGGGCTTCGTCTATTGGGTGGTCGCCGGGCGCCAATCGGGATGCTGGCGGATCTCGGCGCGGGACGTGCGCGAGGACTGACGCCGCAATCGGTTTTTGATCACATCGCCTTCAATCACACCGTTTTTAATCACGCCGTTCTCAATCAAACTGGCAGGCCGCGCGCCGCGCGGCGCGCGCGGACCTGGCGCAGGGTCGGCAGGGCGGGCGACGTCCTCGCCGTCTCGTCGATCAGCCGGTCGGAGGTGTCTTCGATCGTCTCGACCATATGTGTGTGGAACGTCTCGATGTCGAGGCCGGGTGCGATCGGCGGCAGGAACTCGACAAGCACGGTGCCGGGATAGAGTCGCCAGCCGCGGCGCGGCCAGAACAGGCCGGAATTCAGCGCCACGGGCAGGACCGGCGCCTCCAGCGACCGATAGAGATGGGCGACGCCGTGCTTGTAGCGCGGCTCCTCGCCGGCTCCTCGCCGGGTGCCTTCCGGAAAGATCAGGATCTGCCGGCCTTCGGCCACCGCCTCGCGGGCCCGCTGGGTCATGGCGGCCAGCGCCAGGGCGCGCTTGCCCCGGTCGACCGGGATCTGGCGGAATTTCGCCGTGTACCAGCCGAAGATCGGAATGTAACGCAGCTCCCGCTTCAGCACATAGGTTGGCGAGGAGAAGAGCGGCAGAAGCGCAAAGGTCTCCCAGGCCGACTGATGCTTGGCGGCGACGATGCAGCCGCCCCGCGGAATGTTCTCCAGCCCGCGGAACTCGACCTTCATGCCGACGATCCATTTCAGCAGGAACAGCTCGACCCTGGCCCAGAATGGCACCAGCGGCCAGCCGCGCCGCCGCGGCATCAGGAAGACCGGCAGGCCGGCGATCATCAGGACCAGGGTGCTGATGTAGAATAGCGCCTGAAACAGCAGCGAGCGAAGAAGCAGCATCGATCTCAACCGGTTGCGGTGTGGAACTACCGGACGCGCCGCAAGCGGCGCCCGCCAGGATCCCGTGCGACTTGCCTCCGACGCAAGCCGCATGGACGGCACCGTTACGGCGCCGACGTTTCCATAACCGCGATCCGCAGCCAGGCAAGCAGATATTTCAGGTGCTCGCGCGCCAGCAGCAGCGCCGTGCGCGGCTCTTCATGCCAGCGCTCGGGGGCGAGATCGGCTGTCTGCACCGGCACGGGCACGAGGTCGAAGTCGCTCATGGTCGAGCGGAGCTCGAGCAGGGCGCGCGGCATGTGATAGGCGCTGGTAACGACGAGAAGACGGGCAAAGCCGTTCTCGCGAGCCCATTTCGCCGTCTCGGAGGCGTTTTCCAGGGTGTTGTTGGCGTTCCTGTCGAGGTCGACGCAACAGGAGAACAGCGACAGGTCGCTGGCGGTGGAGATGACGATCTGCTGCGGCGTGGTTTCGGGATGGACGCCGGAAATCAGCAGGCGCTCGGCATTGCCGGCCTGCAGCAGGGCCAGTGCATGCTTGACGCGCTCGCTGCCGCCGGTAAGGACGACGATGGCGTCGGCGCGGGCCGCGTCGTTGCTGTCATAGCCGGCGACGGTGGCGGCGAAGCGCAGGAAGGAGCCCGCATAGAAGCCCAGGCCGGCAACGAGAAGGCCGCTTGCCAGGATGCGCAGCAACCGTCGGCCGCGCGAGCGGGCTCGCCCGTCTGCCGGCGGCGTCGCCCCGGCCGTCCCACCGGCCGTGGTCTGCTGGTCGTCCTGCGAACTCATCGGCTGAGCCTGCCCCTCGGCCTTCCTTTCACGCGGTCTGATATCCGCCCGGTCGGCGGATGCAAGAGGGCGAATCGCCTGCATGCGTCTCTCGGCTAACTAAGGCGCAAGCCGGCCGGTTTTTCCACCCCCGCGCGGTACGGTCGGACGGGGCAAAGGTGGCCGGTGGCCGCTGCGCTGGTTCACCCCGCATGGCAGATCTTCGCGGCAGCAAGATGTTGCAAACGCGGCACGGCAATGGGCAGGCACGGTATCGGTCTTTCCCGGGCAGCTTCAGCGCATCATTGCGGCGAAAGCACGCAGCGAGGCGGCAAGGCGGCGGCGCAGGCCGGCGGCCCGGCGGCGGACGGCGGCCGAGAGCCGGTCATAGCCGCCGCGCCAGCGCCGGGCGCGGGCTTGGGCGCCCGGCAGCCGCCAGAGCAGATGGCGAACGCCGAGGATGACCAGAAGGGTCAGGCACCAGGAAATCAGCGTGTCGGACAGGAAGTGGCCGCCGAAAGCGACGCGGTTGGCGGACAGCACAAGGACCAGCGGCAGGATCACGGCGAGGACAGTGCGGCGCCAGGCCGGGGGAGCGAGAATGGCAAGGGTGATGAGCCAGAGGCTGGAGGAGGCCTCGCCGGAGACGAAGGAGCAGTTGCTGCCGCAATGGTCGCTGATCCGCCAGACGCTCACATAGGGCGCGTCCCCGCCGAACAGGTCCACCGCATTGGGGCGCGGCCGACCCCAGTTGTCCTTGAGGAGGGCGTTGACCAGCAGGCCGGGGCCGAGCGCCAGGGTCGACAGCAGGAAGACGGGCGCCCGCAGCGGCAGGCGTTCGGGCAACGGGCCGGCGACGAAGGGCCACAGGAGGACGGCAAGACAGAGGCCGGCGATCAGCTTGACGAGGAAGGGGCCGAGCTCGCGCAGGCGCTGCAGGAACGGGTCCTGCGCCAGGATGAAGCCGGCGTCGGGATGGTGGAAGAGCCGGGAGGCGGCGATATCGAGGCCGGGGAAGGCAAGGAAAAGGCCGGTGACGATGAGGAGACAGGTGCAGACGACAAGGGCGAGGGCGCCCGTTTCGCCGGCGGCAAGGCGCGCCGGGAAGCGGAAGCCGCGCGAGGCCGTGGAGGGGGGGGTGTCGGTCATCGCGCCTGCATTAGCGGTTGTCTTGCGGGTCCGGTTGAGGGGTTATAGCGATCTGGCTCCTCCTGTCCAAGGGCGGCGCCGTGCCGATGCGGCTGCCGGTCGCAGCCGCCGCGAGGAAAGGAAGCCGTCATGTCGCGTCCGATCGTCCAGTTCTGGTACGAGTTCGCCTCCACCTACAGCTATCCGGCCGCCATGCGGATCGAGGATCTGGCGGAACGGCGCGGCGTCGAGCTGCGCTGGCGACCGTTCCTGCTCGGTCCGATCTTCGCGCAGGTCGGCTGGACCACCTCTCCCTTCAACCTGCTGCCGGCGAAGGGGGCCTATATGTGGCGCGACTTGGAGCGGATCTGCTCTGCCGCGGGACTCCCGTTCCGCCGGCCCGAGCCGTTTCCGCAGAACGGCCTCAAGGCCGCACGCATTGCCACGGCGCTGGCACCGGAGCAGGTGGCGCGGTTCTCGCGGGCGGTCTATCTGGCGCAATTCGGCGAAGGCTGGCGGATCGACAATGAGACGGTGCTCGCCACTCTGGCCGCCCATGCCGGGGCGGAGGCGGATGCGATCCTCGCGCGTGCCGCCAGCGACGACGTCAAGGCACGGCTGCGCGGCAGCGTCGAGGAGGCGAAGAGGCTCGGCATTTTCGGCGCGCCGAGCGTCACCTGTGCGGATGGCGAGCTGTTCTGGGGCAACGATCGGCTGGAACAGGCGTTGGACCATGCGCTGGACACCCATGCGGCCGGCTGAGCCCCACCTCGTGCACCCGGCGGTGCCCCGGTTGCCCGCGGCCATGGCCGCGACATCTTCCCGCCACCATTTTCGGCAAGATGACAGCATCCCGGGAACGGGAACGAGGATCGGAAGGACGTGTCCCGCAGCGATGGCGATACGCAGTGACAATGCAATGGCGGCAGGATCCGCGCCGCGCGGCGCGGACCGGCTTGCCTTTGCCCTTGGACTTGCCTGTGCCTTGGGGCTGGCTGGAACCCTTGCCGGAGCGTTTGCCGCGGGACCTGCCTTCGCCGAGGGGCGGGACGGTCTTCCGGACGCCTGCCGGAACACGGCGGGCGACGAGATCCTGGACGCGCGCGCCGAACCCGGCGAGCCGCATGTGTGGCGCAGCGCCAGTGGTGAACTGCTGCGTCAGGCCGAGCTTGTCATGGTGACGGATGAGGCTCCAGCCACCGGTCAGGCCGGCGCGCGGTTGCGCTTCGTGGCGCTTGGCGAGGGGACGGATCGGTGGGAGCGCCGCTCCGGCCATCTGGTGCTCGATCCCGGCGAGCGGTGGCTCGCCCGCGAACTGGTGCGCGCCGGACAGGCGATCGTCGGTCCCAGGCTTGCCGGGCGCGACTGTCTCGAATACCTGCTGCGCGAGGAACAGACGGCACGCCGTCGCAAGGTCGGTCTCTGGCGGCACGAAAGGGTGTGGTCGGCGCATGACCCGGACGTGCTGTTGGCCGAGCGCAACGGCCGCTATACGTTGGTGTCCGGCCGCGTGGCGTCGGTCGGGGAGACCCGTTCGATGATCTACCTGAATTTCGGCGGCCGCTGGAGCCGCGATTTCACCGCGACGATCCGCGCGGAGCGCAAGGCTGTCTTCGCCGCCGCCGGGCTTGACCTTGCGTCTCTTGGCGGGGCAGCTATTCGCTTGCGCGGGATGATGCGGCAGTCGGGTGGCCCGTCCATCGATCTGGAGCATCCCGCGCAGATCGAGCGGCTCGACAGGAATGGCGATCAGCGGTGAAGAGGCTCTTCAGAACAGCAACGCGTCCGGACCGATCCCGGCGGCCGCGCCCCCTGCGGCTCGCGGCGGCGCTGGCCTCGGCGCTGCTCCTGTCCGCGTGCCAGTTTTCCGGCACCACCCCGATCGAGATCGGTACGCCGGCGCCGGGCAGCCTGCGGCCGGGAGTTGCCTCGGATCTGGGCGCGCGGGAACACCCGCGCGTGGTGGCGACTTATGGCGGCGTTTATGAGGATCGCGGGGCGGAGCGCGCCGTGGCGCAGGTGGTCGGCCGGCTGGTCGAGGCATCCGACGACCCGTCGCAGAGCTATCGCATCACCATCCTGAATTCGCCGGCGGTCAATGCCTTCGCGCTGCCGGGCGGCTATCTCTATGTGACGCGCGGCCTGCTGGCGCTGGCGACCGATACGTCCGAGGTGGCGGCGGTGCTGGCGCATGAGATGGCCCATGTCACGGCCAATCACGCGATCAAGCGTCAGCAGCGAGCCGAGGCGACCGAACTGGCCGGGCGGGTGCTCGGCAATGTGGTGCGCGACCCCGACCAGCAGCGCGCGGCCATCGTCTCCTCGCAACTGTCCTTCGCCCGCTTCTCGCAGATCCAGGAACTGGAGGCCGATGCCGTCGGTGTCCGCACGCTGGCCAAGGCGCGCTACGATCCCTTCGCCGCCGCGCGATTCCTCACCGCCATGGGCCAGTTCGCCGCCTTCCAGTCCGCGCAAGGGGCGGGCAAGGGCGCGCCCGACTTCCTGTCCTCGCATCCGACGACGCCGGAGCGGGTGCAGACGGCGGTGCGCGCGGCGCGGCAGGTCGGGGCTCCCGGTCTCGGCGAGCGCGACCGCGATGCCTATCTCACCAAGATCGACGGCATGCTCTACGGCGACGATCCGCTGGAGGGCTATATCCGCGGACGCTCGTTCCTGCACAAGGCGCTGGGCATCAGCTTCACCGCGCCGCCGGGCTATGTGCTTGAAAACTCCCCGGAAGCGGTGCTCGCCAGCAATCCGAACGGCACGGCGCTGCGCTTCGACGGCGCGGATCTGACCGATTTCCCCTCGCTCACCGCCTATATGACCAGCGGCTGGATCAACGGTCTGATCCGCGACAGCGTGCGCGAGGAAACGGTGAACGGGCTGCCGGCGGTCACGGCTTCGGCGGTGACCGAGGGCTGGTCCTTCCGCATCGCGGTGGTCCGCATCGGGCGTACCGGCTACCGCTTCATCTTCGCCTCGCGAGCCGGCGGCGAGACGTTTACCCGCGACTACGAGGCGACGATCAGGAGCTTCCGGCAGCTCACGCCGACGGAGATCGCGCGGCTGCGGCCGCTGCGCATCAAGGTGATCCGGGCCGATGCCGGCGATACGCCCGAGCGGCTGGCGGTCGGCATGAGCGGTATCGAGCCGGCGCGCCGGCTGGAGCTGTTCTCGATCCTCAACCAGACGCCGCCGGGCGAAGTCATTCCGGCCGGCACGCCGCTGAAGCTGGTGGTCGACTAGGCGGAGGCGAACCGGGCAACGGGAGACGCAGATGCAGCAGCAACATGCAGGCGGATGCCTGTGCGGCAATGTGCGGTTCGTGGCAAGGGGGCGCCCCTATCGCGTCGGCCTGTGCCATTGCCTCGACTGCCGCAAGAGCCATGGCGCGCTGTTTCATGCCTCGGCGATCTTTCCGGCCGATGCGGTGACCACCGAGGGCGAGACCGGCGACTATCAGGGCCGGTTCTTCTGCCCGCGCTGCGGATCTCCGGTCTTCGGGCGCAGCGGCGACGAGGTGATGATCAATCTCGGCGCGCTCGATGCGCCCGACCAGTTCACGCCGACCTATGAATTGTGGACCGTCCGCCGCGAGGCGTGGCTCCCGGCGTTTCCGCTGAAACACCGCTACGAGCACGACCGTCCAGACGACAGCCGCACCGGGGATTAGACAGCCAAGCGCGTCATCTCCCTGCCGCTAACCGCCGTCGACCTTGGCGTAGGGCTGCTGCTGGTGGCCGGCGAGATAGGCGAGGGAGCCGAGGCCGGAGGCGATCTGCTTGGCGGCCTTGAAGGCGCGGCGGCGCCCGCCCTCCGGCGAGACGGCAAAGCTTGCGGCGGCCGGCACGAACAGGAACGTGCCGCCGACGATACGGCCTACGCCCTTCAACAGGCTGCGCAGGGCGGCTTTCTTCTTGCCGGCGCGCTTTTCGTGCAGGCGCGAGATGTTGCCGGCGACGCGGAAGGTACGGCTGAGCTGCCAGCGCAGGGTGGTGCGGTTGACCGGGACGAGTTCCTCCGCCAAGGCGTCGGGGATCCAGACGATGCGCCCGCCGGCATCGTGGACGCGGGTGAAGAAATCCGTATCGCTGCCGCCGGTAAAGCGCATGGACCCGTCGAAATGCAGGCCGAGGCCGCCGGCCTCGCGCGAGCGGAACACCTTGGTGTCGACCAGCGTGTTATGGCCTTCCGCCTTGGTCAGCACCGTGCCGGAGGGGCGCTTGTTGACCTGCGTGGGCACCATCCATGAGGGCGTTTCGGGTGGCCAGGTGTAGAGGACACGGCCATAATGGACTTCGGCAGGGAGGGCGCGGGTCGCCTCGACCATCGTCTCCAGCCAGCCGGCATGGGCGATCTCGTCGTCGTCGATATAGAGCACCCGGTCGAATCCGGCGTCTTCGGCAAAGGTGCCGCAGCGGTCGCGCGCGAAGGGGATGCCGAGCTCGGGCTCCAGCACATAGTGGATGGTCCAGCCGGTCTCGGCCGCGACCTCTTCCGCAACAGAGCGCGACGTCTCGCGGTCATGGTTCTCGACCACGACGATTTCGGCTCGGACCCAGTCCGGCACGGCCTGTGCGCAGACGGAGGCAAGGCAGGCCCGCAGCATCTTCGGCCGTTCTCTCGTGCAGATGGCAACGCAGAGTTTCATCAGCGCGCAGGTCCCCGTATCCCGGCCCGAGAAGGGCCTGTTCCCGTCAGGGGAGTACCTGTTTCTCAGAGCAGAATCCAGCCGGCGGGAAAGAGTTCGTCGACATAGACCCGGCGCAGCTCGTCGCGGGCGAACCACTTTCGCGGCGCGATGACGTTGCGGTCCGGGTTGCGACTGAGCCACGCGCCCCACCAACTGAAGCTCGAATTGGCGATGACATGATGGGCGCAGCGGCTCATCAGGTGAAGATCCTGCTCGCGGCTCTGGCCCTCGATCAAGATGCGGCGGGGCAGGTCGCGCGTCAGATCGTCGGCAGCCGAAATGTCGTCGGAAAAGACCAGCCACGTCGCCTCCGGCACCAGGCGCGCCATCAGCCCGGCCGCGCGGCTGTAGTGCTCGGTGCCGAGCAGGCCATGGGTGGCCGTGGTCTTTGCGTTGGCGGCGTAGTCGCCGCGCCGCACATGCAGGCACACGCTGGTGGGCAGGTCGGCGAGCGCAAGGCGGGCAGGGTCCAGGGTCGCGGCGACGTGGTCGAGCGAGAACAGCGCGCGGATGTCATCCCGGCAGTCGGCGAAGAACTGCTCCGACTGGAAATATCCGGACAGATAGGTGCCGGGGCCGAGGCCGGAAAAGCCGTCGCCGTGGCAGAAGTCCTTCTGGACATAGCGCGGACCGGCCCACAGCTTCTGCCGCTTCTTGCCGCTGCTGCGCCCCAGTGCGCCCAGCACGCGCGCCTTCAGCGAGGTCGTGTCGGGCTGCCAGATCCGTGGCGTGAGGCCGAAAACGTCGAGGCCGAAGGCGGCATGGGCCAAGTCCAGCTCCAGCGGATCGACGAGCAGCTCGACGCCGAGGCGCTTGGCGAGCGCATGGCCGGCGGCATATTGAAACATCTGGTTGCCGAGCCCGCCCCAGATCCGGACGCAGACCGGGGCGCGGTCTTGCGCCATTTCCGTCTCCGTCCGTTTCGTGCTCCCGGCCGCCATCTCTCGCCCCACTGCTGCTGCATCGCTCTTGTTAGTCGGCATCGGGACGTCGAACAAGCGGGCTCCTACCAGGGATGTATCTCGCCGTTCCATTGCAGGAAACTGCCGGTGTCCGCCATCGACAGGCGGGTGGCGACGGAAAAGATGCCGGCGGCACTCTCCTGCGGGTCGATCTCGGCGCTGCCGCCGCCCATGCTGGTGCGCACCCAGCCCGGATGCATCACGACGACGCAGATGCCATCCGCTTCAAGATCGATGGCCAGTCCCTGCATCGCCTTGTTCACCGCCGCCTTGGAACTGCGATAGGCGTAGCTGCCGCCTCGCGGACGGGCGAGCGATCCCATCTGGCTGGAGATCGTGACGATGCGCGGATTCGCCGCCCGCCGAAGCTGCGACCGCAACGCCACTGCCATGCGCATCGGCGCCAGCGTGTTGACCTGCAGCTCGCGCTCCCGGGTGGCGAAGTCGAGATCGTCGAGCGCCTGGTGCGGATTGAGCACGCCAGCATTGTTGATCAGCAGGTCGACGGGCGCCTCGCCAAGCGCCTCGGCAAAGGCGGCGACGGATCCGGCATCGGTCACATCGAGCGGGTGGACGGTCAGGCGATCCGGATGGCCGGCCGCGAGGTCGGCCAGTGCCATGGCGCTTTCGGGCGCACGGCAGGCGGCATGGATACGCCAGGCCCCGTCGGCGAGGAAACGGCGCACGAGCTCCAGTCCGATGCCGCGATTGGCGCCGGTGACGACGAGTGTGGAGGTGGCAGGGGAGGTCATGGGCAGGACTCCGGCTGGCGGCGCTGCGCGCGCGGGCGAGACGATGACAGGCTTGGTAAACGCGGCTACAAGGTCGCGCAAGCAGGCGTTGGCCCCAACGGTCGGCGCAGGAGGCCTTCAAGACGGATTGCAGCGATGAGCAGCGAGCGGATAGCCCCTTTCCTCGGAACCTGGATCCTTGATCTCGACGAGAGCGAATTCGATCAGAGCGAGTTGCCGCAAGCCGCTACCTGCCGAATCGAGGAGGAGTTCGGCCTGGTGAGCATCCGCATGTCGATCCTTTCGGCGAGCGGTGAGGAGATCGGCGGCGAGATCACCGGTGTGCCCGGTGCGCCAGGCGCGCGCCTGTCGGAAAGCGGGCTCGCCGACAGGCTGCTGCTCTATTTCGAGGACGAGTACACGCTCACCTCGGAAGCGAAACGCGGCGATCTCACCTTGATGACGGCCCGGAGACGGCTTTCCGATGACGGGCAGAGCCTGGAGGTGGAGCAGAGTGTGGTGGTGCCCGGCCAGGGGCCGGTGATCAATACCGGCATCTATCGCCGCGCCCAGTAGCAGCGGCAGCATCGGCGCGGTCAGATCAGGTCGGGCCAGCGCATCAGGGCGAGAATCGCACCCCAAAGCAGCAGCGACAGCAGGCCGGCAAGGCGGAAGCGGGAGATGGTGCCGCGCGAATCAACCTGATCGAGCAGCCGCCAGGCCGGAACCAGACGCAGCAGCAGCGCGTTGACGGCCAGCGCGGCCAGCAGCCCGGCCTTGACCTGGAACGCAGGATCGGCAGCGACCGCGAACGGGCGTGTCGACATCAGCGCGATTCCGCTCGCCAGCGCAAGCAGAAGGCCGACGAGGGCGGTCTGGCCGAGGACGCGGGCAAGATCGGCCAGCGGCGCATTGCGCCAAAACCCGATCAGCCGCAGGTTGAGCGGCAACAGGGCGCCGACCAGCACCAGCGCGCCGAAGAGGTGTACAGCGGCGGCGGCTTCGCGCAGCTTCGCCGATCCCGCCATGGTGCGGGCAAGCTGCGACGAGCCGAGAAACTCGAGAAGCGGGGCGATGTCGGGCATGTCCCTTTCCACTTTCCGCAAGACCGTCGATCCTTCGCAATAGCCTGATTCCGTGTCCGGGTCCTGTCGACGGACGGGATTTCGGCGGGCGAGGGCGATTTTTGTTGCAAGGCCGGGCAGGGCGGATACGCATCGAAGGTTGCAATAGACCTCTGACCGGCAGTCGGACGAAGCGGAGGACTGGCGATGAACGTGCTTTCGCATGTGCGCCCAGGCGACGAGATGGCGGCAACGCGGATCTATGCGGCCGGCCTGATCCAGAAGCTGCGGCCGTTTTTCGGCAGCGTCGACGCGGCGGCGGAGTTTCTGGCACCGCATCTGCAGCGTGATCGGGGTGTGATCGCGCTGGTCGATGGCCGGGTCGTCGGCATTGCCGGCTATCGTCTCGACGGCCACGGGCTGTTCGAGCCGAAGTGGCGGCATTTCCGCAGGCGTTTCAGCCTGCTCGGTACGGCGATCCGGATGACGGGTCTCGCCCTGCTCGACAAGGAGGAGCAGGAGGATGTACTGCCTATGGGCGGGATCGCAGTGGCCGAGGAGGTGCGTGGCATGGGGGTTGGCAGTGCGTTGCTGGCGGAGATCGTCGCCATTGCCCGGCGCGCGGGCAAGCGCGCGGTGCGGCTCGACGTCGTCGACACCAATCCTCGGGCGAAGGCGCTCTATCTTCGCCGCGGCTTCGTCGTCGAGGGGCGGCGCCGGCTCGATCTGCTGCGCCCGGTCTTTGGCTTCGCCACCGTGACGGTCATGCGGTGCCATCTCGATAGGGATACGGGATCCGTATGAGCGCGGCGGATGAGGAGGCGACCTGCGGACAGCCGCAAGCGGCAATCGCGAGAGCGCCCGGCCAACTGGCGCCGGAGGCGGCCGAGCGCGTGCCGCAAGCGCTGGACCGGGCGGCGATGGCGGTGGTGCTGCTGCTCGTCGCGGTCTTTGGGCTGGCGCAGGGCCTGACCTATCCGTTGCTCTCGTTCATCCTGGAGCGGCAGGGAACCCCGGCCTGGCTGATCGGCAGCAATGCCGCGATGATGGCGCTAGGCCTCATCGTCTCCGCCCCCTTGGTGCCACAACTGGCGATCCGCTTCGGCGCGGCGCGGCTGGCGATCGCCTCTGCGCTGCTGCTGGCGGTGCTGTTCGCGCTGATCGGCGCGGTGCAGTCGCTGTGGCTGTGGTTTCCCGCCCGCTTCCTGCTCGGCGTTGGCATCAACGGGCTCTACATCTCCAGCGAGACCTGGGTGAACCAGTTGGCGCCCGACCGTATCCGGGGCCGCATGCTCGGCCTCTATGCGACGTCGCTGGCCGGTGGTTTCGCGCTGGGTCCGACGACGCTGGCGGTGACCGGCACACAGACCCTTGCACCCTTCGTCGTCTGTATTGCCGTCTGTCTGATCTGCGCGGTGCTGATCGCCTCGATCCGCCACCGGCTGCCGCGCTTTGCCGCCGGCGAGAGCGGGTCGATCCGCATGGTCGCGCCACTGATCCCCTTCCTGCTGGTGGTGACGGGCATTGCTGCCGCCTTCGACCAGGCGATCCTGACGCTGTTTCCGGTCTACGGTCTCGGCCATGGCCTTGACGAGACCTCTGTGGCGACGGCGCTGGCGGTGCTGATCGTCGGTAACATCGTCTTCCAGGTGCCGATCGGCACGCTCGCCGACCGCTGGGGGCCGCGCCTCGTCATGGTGGTGCTGTGTCTGCTGACCATTGCCGGCGCGATGCTGCTGCCGGCGCTGATCGACACGACGTGGCCGCTGTGGGCGATGCTCTTCGTCTGGGGCTCCTCGGCCTATGGCGTCTACACGATCGCGCTGATGGAGCTCGGCCGCCGCTTCACCGGCGCGATGCTGATCGCCGGCAATGCCGGCTTCGCCGTGATGTGGGGCGTTGGTGGCTTCACCGGACCGGCGATTTCCGGTCTTGCCATCGATTTCGTCGGTCTTTCCGGCTTGCCGATGCTGCTCGGCGGCGTCTATGTGCTGCTGCTGGTCGCGACGTTGATGCGGCGGCGCCCGGCCTGAACGGTCTGCTCAGTGGCCAGCGGCCAGCGCGCCCTGCACCCGCGTGTCGGAAGCCCCGGCCAGACCGTTCTCCACCGCCATCACCGACTGGGTCGACCCCATGGTGGCGCGCTCCTCCACCGTGTGGCCGAGGCCCCGCAGGATCGCCAGCGTGTCGGGCGAGAACCCTTCCTCGATGCGGATCTCGTCGGGCAGCCACTGGTGGTGCATGCGCGGGGCGGCGGTCGCCTCGGCGATGTTCATGCCGTGATCGATGACGTTGAGGACGATCTGCAGCACCGTGGTGATGATGCGGCTGCCGCCGGGCGAACCGGTGGCCAGCACCGGTCGGCCGTCGCGAAACACCAGCGTCGGGCTCATCGAGGAGAGCGGTCGCTTGCGCGGAGCGACGGCATTGGCATCGCCGCCGATCAGGCCATAGGCATTCGGCACGCCGGGCTTGGCGGAGAAGTCGTCGAGTTCGTTGTTGAGCAGGATGCCGGTGTCGCCGGCCATCATGCCGACGCCGTAGGAGAAATTCAGCGTGTAGGTGTTGGACACCGCGTTGCCCTGACCGTCCACCACCGAATAGTGCGTGGTCTCCCCGCTCTCGTACGGTGCTGGCATGCCGGGGGCGAGGCGGTCGGCGGGCATGGCTCGCTCAGGGTCGAAGTCGGCCATGCGCGAGGCCGCGTAGGCCTTCGAGGTCAGGCCCTTCACGGGAATATCGACGAAATCGGGATCGCCGAGAAATTCCGAGCGATCCGCATAGGCGCGCTTCATCGCCTCGGCCATCACATGCAGCGTCGCCGCCGACCCGGCGCCGGAGGCGGCAAGGTCGAACGGCTCCAGCATGTTGAGGATCTCGATGAGATGAACCCCGCCGGAGGAGGGCGGTGGCATGGAGACCACCTTATAGCCGCGATAGGTGCCGGAGACCGGCTCGCGCCATTTCGCCTCGTAGGCGGCAAGGTCCTCCGCCGTCATCGATCCACCGGCCTCGCGGACCCGCGCGGCGATGGCCTCGGCGACGGCGCCCTTGTAGAAGCCGTCCGGCCCCTCGTCGGCAATCATCTGCAACGTGGCCGCAAGCTGTGGCTGGCGCAGGGTCTCGCCCGGCTCATAGAAGCCGCCGTCGGGTTTGTAGAAGGTCGCGAGCGCGGCGGGGTCCTTCGACAGGCGCGAGTGGACCTGCCTCAGCGAGCCGGCAAGGTCGTCGGAGACGGGAAAGCCGTCGCGGGCCAGCCGGATCGCGGGAGCGAGGAGTTCGGCGACGGCGAAGTGGCCGCTGCCGTAACGGGCATGGGCGGCATGCAGGCCGGCAACGGTGCCGGGCACGCCGATGGCAAGTCCGGAATAGCGGGACTTCTCGCTGTCGGCATTGCCGTCGGCGTCCAGGAACATGTCACGCTGCGCGGCGGCCGGGGCGAGCTCGCGATAGTCCAGCGCCTGCGTCTCGCCGCTTTCGGCCATATGCACCAGCATGAAGCCGCCGCCGCCGATGTTGCCGGCGCGCGGCAAGGTGACGGCAAGGGCGAAGCCGACCGCGACGGCGGCGTCGACCGCGTTGCCGCCGGCGGCGAGAATGTCGCGGCCAACGAGCGTTGCGGTCGCCTCCTGGCTGGCGACCATGCCGCTGCGGGCAAGCACGGGGTGGAAACGGTCGGAGCCGGACAGGATCGGGGCCGGGGCCGCGTCCTGGGCGAAGACCGGACCGGCGGCCAGGCCGATCGCCGCGACGGCGGCAAGCGCGAGGCCGGCGAACCTGCCGGTGCGTCTGGTTACTGCGCGCATGTCAGCCTCCGGATACAGTAAGGGAAACACCAGTCTGTCGCCAAAAGCGGCGGAGAGCTACCCTTGACAGTTCCCCGGTTGGCAGTTCCGTTGGGGCAGAGTGAAGGCAGCGGAGGTGGGCAGGATGGCGAGAGACAGGTCGCGGACGCGTCGCGGCGGGCTACGGGCGATGGCCCTTGCCGGGATTGCGGGTGCCGGTGCGGCAGGCTTGTGCGCGGCAGCGCAGCCCGGAGTGAGCTGGGCGGCGGATGCCGCGGCGGGGCTCGAACTCTCCCGCACATGGTGCGCGGCGTGCCATCTGGTGGAGGAGGGCCAGGCGGGGCCGGGCAGCGACATCGCACCTTTCACGGAAGTCGCGCGCGATCCGGACTTCGATCCGGACCAGCTCGCGGCCTTTCTGGCTGCGCCGCATCCGAAAATGCCGGACATGTCGCTGACCCGGCGGGAGATCGCCGATATCGGCGCCTATATCGCGAGCCTGCGCCGGCCGTGACGGCCGTGCCCCGGTAAGGGGACGCGGCCGTTTCCGGCCGCGTCAGAGCGATGCCTCGCCCGCTTAGGGCCGCGTCAGGCGGCGGCCTTCTTCGGGGTGATCAGACCGCGATTGACGAGCACTTCCGCGATCTGCACCGCGTTCAGCGCCGCGCCCTTGCGCAGGTTGTCGGCGACCACCCACATGTTGAGGCCGTTCTCGATGGTGGCGTCCTCGCGGATGCGGCTGACATAGGTCGTGTCCTCGCCGGCGCTCTCGTAAGGCGTGACGTAGCCGCCGTCCTCATGCTTGTCGACGACCAGCACGCCCGGCGCCTCGCGCAGGATGTCGCGCGCCTCCTCGGCGGTGATCGGACGCTCGAACTCGATGTTGACGCTCTCCGAATGGCCGATGAACACCGGCACGCGCACGGCGGTGCAGGTGACCTTGATCTTCGGGTCGAGCATCTTCTTGGTCTCGGCCAGCACCTTCCACTCTTCCTTGGTGTAGCCGTCCTCCATGAAGACATCGATATGCGGGATGACGTTGAAGGCGATGCGCTTGGTGAACTTTCCCGGGGTGATCGGATCGTTCACGAAGACCGAGCGGGTCTGGTTGAACAGCTCGTCCATGCCGTCCTTGCCGGCGCCGGAGACCGACTGGTAGGTGGAGACGACGACGCGGCGGATGGTCGCCGCATCATGCAGCGGCTTCAGCGCGACGACGAGCTGGGCGGTCGAGCAGTTCGGATTGGCGATGATGTTCTTGCGGGTGAAGCCGGTGATGGCGTCGGCATTCACTTCCGGAACGATCAGCGGCACATCGGCGTCGTAGCGCCAGGCCGAGGAGTTGTCGATGACGACGCAGCCCTTGGCGGCGATCCTCGGGGACCACTCCTTGGAGACGGCGCCGCCCGCCGACATCAGGCAGATGTCGACATCGGAGAAGTCGAAATGGTCGATGGCCTGGCAGGTCAGCGTCCGGTCGCCGAAGGAGACCTGGACGCCCTGCGACCGACGAGAGGCGACAGGCACGACCTCGCGGGCCGGGAAGCCGCGTTCGTCCAGAATATCGAGCATTTCGCGGCCGACATTGCCGGTCGCGCCGACCACTGCGATCTTGTAAGCCATTGGTATTCAGTCCTCTCTTGCCGCTCCCCGCCAACCCGAAGCCGCCATCCATGCGGGAGCCTCAGGTCCGTTCGGTCCCCCATCGGACCCGGGGGAGCGCGGGTCGAGAGGGCCGTCAGGCGGTCGTTTTGCGGGTCGTCGTCGTGGTCGTGCCGGCGCACGCGACACCATTCGCGGCTTTCGTCGCGGCGAACGGGGCGTTGGAAAGGGCGCGCGGCTTCGGCATGGGATCCCTCGCGGATCCGGACGGGAACTGTCCGAACCTCGACGGCGACTAGATGCCGTCATGCGCGACCATTGTCAACATGGCCGTGCGGCATCGGCGTTCGAAGGATCAGCCGTCCATGCGGAAGCGCAGCAGCAGAGTGCGCTGCAGGATCGAGCGGTTGTCGTCGGAAATGATGGTCAGGATCGTCTCGCCGGCGGCGTTGCGATGAACGGCGATGCCTTCCATGTTGTCGATCTGATCAGAAAACCCGGCCTCCAGCAGCACGCGGCCAACCACCAGGGCGCCGGGCTTCAGCTCGCTTGCCGGGAGCAGGCGCACGCGCATGCCAATGCCGTGGCGCAGGGTGAAGCGCCGCTCCAGCAGCAGCAGGTCGCCGGTGTCAAGAAAGACCGCGTCGGTGGCGTCGTAGGAGTCCTGGCGCAACACGGTGAAGGTGCCGGGCGTCGGACCGCCGAGCAGGAAGCCGGGCAGGTTCGCGTTGAATGTCTGGCCGCGTTCGGAGATTACCACCAGCGTGCCGGCGAGCGGGCCGTCATTGGCATAGGCGACCGCCTCCATGCCCTTGTTGTGGCGCAGGGTCTGCAGGGCCGGCGGCAGGTCCAGCGCCCGGCCCGGGGTCCGCAGGTCGCCGAGCGGATAGGGATAGGCGTAGATGGCGTGATAGCGTTCGGTCGCCATGTAGAGTTCGCCGCTGCCGTCCGGATTGCGGCGCAGGGTCAGGGCCTCGGCATCGCCGCGGCCGCTGTCGATGAGCGGCCGCCCGTCCGGCCCGATGATGGCGCTGAGGCGTGCGTCGCGCAGGGCCAGCGGCCGCCCGTCCGGATCGCTGTCGATCGTGGCGACCAGCCACAGGCCATTGTCCGAAACCGCGATCATGTCGCGGCCGTCCGGGCTCAGGACCAGGCCGGAGAGGCCGCCCATGTGGCGGTTGCCCGAGAACAGTTCCAGTCCGCCGATGAAGGTGAGCTCGCCGAAGCGCGGCTCGTCGGCGCGGCCGACCCGGAAAGCGTCGATCGGCTGGGCGCGGATCACCACGTCCTGGAGGGGAACGTCGATGATGGCCGCCGCCGGGCCTGGCGCCAGCGTCCACGCGCAAGCGCAGAGGGCGGCGGCGAAGGCCGCGGCAAGGCGCGACGGGCGCGGGCGGGCGGGCAGCGCGGTGGCCATCGTCTCAGCGCGCCGCGCGGCGCCGTCCGCGACCACCGCGCGACGGTGCCTGCGTCTGCTCGTCGAACAGATCGGCGAGCTGGTCGGTCATGGCGCCGGCCAGTTCCTCCGCATCGACGATGGTGACGGCGCGGCGGTAGTAGCGGGTGACGTCGTGGCCGATGCCGATGGCGATCAGTTCCACCGGCGAGCGGGTCTCGATCTCCTCGATGATGTAGCGCAGATGCCGCTCGAGATAGTTGCCGGGGTTGACCGACAAGGTGCAATCGTCGACCGGGGCGCCGTCCGAGATCATCATCAGGATCTTGCGGGCCTCGGAGCGGCCGAGCAGGCGCTTGTGGGCCCAGTCCAGCGCCTCGCCGTCGATGTTCTCCTTCAGCAGGCCCTCGCGCATCATCAGGCCGAGATTGCGGCGGGCGCGGCGCCAGGGTGCGTCGGCGGACTTGTAGATGATGTGGCGCAGGTCGTTGAGGCGGCCGGGCTGGGCCGGCTTGCCGGCGGCAAGCCACGCCTCGCGCGACTGCCCGCCCTTCCAGGCGCGGGTGGTGAAGCCGAGGATCTCGACCTTCACGCCGCAGCGCTCCAGCGTGCGAGCCAGAATGTCGGCGCAGGTCGCGGCGACGGTGATCGGCCGGCCGCGCATTGAGCCGGAATTGTCGAGCAGCAGCGTCACCACGGTGTCGCGGAAATTGGTGTCGCTCTCCTGCTTGAAGGCGAGCGGCTGCATCGGGTCGGTGACGACGCGGGTCAGGCGCGCCGTGTCCAGCATGCCCTCCTCCAGGTCGAAGGACCAGGAGCGGTTCTGCTGGGCGAGCAGCTTGCGCTGCAGGCGGTTGGCCAGCCGGGCGACGGCACCCTGCAGGTTGACCAATTGCTTGTCGAGATGGCTGCGCAGGCGGTCGAGTTCGGCGGTGTCGCAGAGTTCCTCGGCCGGCACCGTCTCGTCGAAGCGGTTGGTGAAGACCTTGTAGTCCGACGTCGGCGGAAGGTTGGAGAGCGGCAGCTCACGGCGCCGGCTTTCGCCGGGCTCCTCGGCCTGGTCCGCCTGGTCGTCCTGGGTCAGCTCCTGCAGGTCGCCGTCGAGGCCTTCGGTCTCGCCCGCCTCGGTCTCCTCGCCGGAGAGTTCCATCTCCTGCGGCGCGCCCTCGTCCTCGCCGCTTTCCTCCTCGCCGTCGGCGGAGGTCTCGCCGCGCTCGTTGCGCCCCTCGGCGTCTTCGCTCTCGCCGTCCTCGTCCTCGCTCTCCTGGCCGATATCCTCGTCCATCTCGAGAGAGGTCAGCACCTTGCGCAGGCGCTTGGCGAAGTCCTGCTGGTCCTCGATCCGGTCGGCGAGCAGGTCGAGCGCCTCGCCCGCCTTTTCCTCGATCCAGCCGCGCCACTGGGCGATCATCGGCTCGGCGCTTTTGGGTGCCGGCCGGCCGGTCAGGCGCTCGCGCACCATATAGGCGATCGCCTCCTCCAGCGGCGCGTCCTCGCGGCTGGCGACGTCGGCATAGGCGGCCTTGCGGCTGCGGTCCTCCAGCATGGCGGAGAGATTGTCGGACACCCCCGGCATACGGTTGGCGCCGACCGCCTCGCAGCGCGCCTGCTCGACCGCGTCGAAGATGGCGCGGGCCGTCTCGCCCTGCGGCACCAGCCTGCGGTGCAGGCCGGGGTCATGACAGGCGAGCTTGAGCGCCATGGCGTCGCCGAGGCCGCGCGTGACGGCGATCTCGTCGGCTGTGAGGCGCCGCGAGGGCTCCGGCAGGCGGGCCGTGTGGCCCGACAGCGACGGCTTGTCGGAGGAGAACAGCACCTCAAGCTCGGCGTCGGCGGCGATGGCGCGCATGGTGTCGCCGATCGCCCGCTTCAACGGCTCGCTCGTGGGCCTGCTCTTCTCGGAGGGCGGATTGCGCATGGGACTGCCGGTCAGCTCATCACCACGTTGGCGGCGGACTCGGGCAGTTCCTCGCCGAAGCAGCGCTGGTAGAACTCGGCGACCAGCGTGCGCTCCATCTCGTCGCACTTGTTGAGGAAGGTGACGCGGAAGGCGAAGCCGACATCCTTGAAGATGCTCGCGTTCTCGGCCCAGGTGATGACTGTGCGCGGGCTCATCACGGTCGACAGGTCGCCGTTGATGAAGGCGTTGCGGGTCATGTCGGCGAGGCGAACCATGCGCGAGACGATCTTGCGGCCCTCGTCGTTCTGGTAGTGCTTCGACTTGGCCAGGACGATCTCGACCTCGTTGTCATGCGGCAAATAGTTCAGCGTGGTGACGATCGACCAGCGGTCCATCTGACCCTGGTTGATCTGCTGAGTGCCGTGATAGAGGCCCGACGTGTCGCCGAGGCCGACCGTGTTGGCTGTCGCGAACAGGCGGAAGGCGGGATGCGGGCGAATCACCCGGTTCTGGTCGAGCAGAGTGAGGCGGCCGGACACTTCCAGCACGCGCTGGATGACGAACATCACGTCGGGGCGACCGGCGTCGTACTCGTCGAAGACCAGCGCGATGTTGTTCTGCAGTGCCCAGGGCAGGATGCCGTCCCGGAATTCGGTGACCTGACGGCCGTCCTTGACGACGATGGCGTCCTTGCCGACCAGGTCGATGCGCGAGATGTGGCTGTCGAGGTTGACGCGCACGCAGGGCCAGTTGAGCCGTGCGGCGACCTGCTCGATATGGGTCGACTTGCCGGTGCCGTGATAGCCGGTGACCATGACGCGGCGGTTATGGGCAAAGCCGGCGAGGATCGCCAGGGTGGTCTGCCGGTCGAAGAGATAGTCCGGGTCGAGATCGGGCGTGTGCGCCGACGGCTCCCTGTAGGCGGGAACCGTCAGGTCGCTGTCGATGCCGAAGGTCTCGCGCACGGACACCGTGGTATCCGGCAGGTGTTCGACGGGCAGGGTCTTGTCAGTCATCTTTCCTCCGCTGGCCCGCTGCCTGGCGGGATCCGCGATGTCGTGCACAGCGCTCCGCGAGATGCGGCGGCGCAAAATTCGAACCAGACCCTATTGCCAGAGCCCCGTTCGGCCAAGTGAAAACGCCTCGTCGCAGGCGGCGCTGGCGCGAATTGCGCCGGGAAAGGGATCTCCCCGCGACGGGAGACCGCTCGGCGTCAGCAGCCTGAGGCGATCCGGAGATCCGGGAGATCTCCGATTTCATAGCCGATCCGGACCAACTGGCAAGCCCGCTTCGGCGCGCGGCGGCGGATCGGCTCAGCAGAAGCCGGCCTTCTTCAGCAGCGAGTAGGCATTGATGATCTCGCGCAGCCGGTCCTCCAGCGAGCGGTCGCCGCCATTGGCATCCGGGTGCAACTGCTTCACAAGGTCCTTGTAGCGGGTTTTGATCTCGGCATCGCGGGCATGGTGCGGCAGGCCGAGCGTGTCGAAGGCACGGGCCTCCAGTTGCTTGAGTTTCGGAGCCCGTGCGCCGCTGCCGGTGGTCTTGCCCGATCCCGTGCGCCGGCGGGCTTCGGCGCGTGTCCGGGCCGCCTGACGGGGATCGACATCGGACCAGGCGCGCGCGCCTTCGTCTGCCGTCTTGGCGTTGACGCCCATCTTCCAGGTGGGGCGGTGACCGGTGAGCGCGTCGCGCTGGTAGGCCCGCGTCTCGTCGTCGTCCATGCCGGCGAAATAGTTGTAGGACTTGTTGTAGTCCCGCACATGGGCAAGGCAGAAATGGTAGTATTCGCCGTCCGCATGCCGTCCCTTGGGCGCGCGGTGGGTGCCCGGCTCGTCGCAGCCCTCCCACTCGCAGATCCGCTCGCACGCGAACTCTTCCTCGGCGCGAAGGCGCTTCGGGCTGATGCGGATGCGGTCGAAAATGTCCGAAGCCACCGGTCCTGGTCCAGTTTCCGTGATCTGCGGGGCGGGAATATACGGCTGTGGCCGCGACGATCCGCATAAATAGGGGGAGTGTGGCTCGTTCGGCAAGGTCTTGACGGCGCCGAAAAGTCTGTCACATGGAAGGCATGAGCATCCGGGACCTGATCGAACAACGCCTGCGCGACGCCTTTGCCCCGCAGAGCCTCGAGGTGATCGACGAATCCGAGCGGCACCGCGGACATGGTGGCTGGCGCGAGGGCGGCGAGACCCATTTCCGTATCCGCATGGTCGCCGCGTCGCTGGCCGGCCAGAGCAGAGTGGCGCGCCATCGGGCGATCAACGACTGCGTCAAGCCGGCCTTCGATGCCGGATTGCATGCCCTGGCGATCGAGGCACGTGCGCCCGATGAGCGCGACCCGCGGGGCGGCGGCCCGGCCTCTTTGGCCTGAACCGGCGGGAAGACAAGGGTCGAGCGCCCGGCGTATGGAGCCGGTTCGCGGACTGCTTTTCGTCGAAATCAGCCCGATTGCGTCGTCGGAGCCGCAGCCTGCGGCGACGTTGCCGCCTGTCCAGCGAAGACCGCCTTCACCGAACCTGCCACGGACTTGGACAGCGGCGTGATCTTCAGCCGGGTGACGCGGTTCTTTTCCCGCTTGAGCACGGTGAAGCGGTAGCCGTGGAAGGTGAAGGCCTGCCGCTCTTCCGGGATCATCCGCGCCTCGTGGATCACCAGGCCGGCGATCGTCGTTGCCTCGTCGTCGGGCAGGCGCCAGTCGACCGCGCGGTTGAGATCGCGGATCGGCACGCCGCCGTCGACGATGATCGAGCCGTCGGGCTGCGGGCGCACGCCGGCGAGCTCCACGTCGTGTTCGTCGGAAATCTCGCCGACGATCTCCTCCAGGATGTCCTCCAGCGTCACCAGCCCCATGACCTCACCATACTCGTCGATGACGAGGGCGAAATGCGCCTTGCGCTTGAGGAAGGCGTTGAGCTGGTCCTGCAGGCTGGTCGTGTCGGGCACGAACCAGGGCGGGGAGACGATCTGCTCGATCTCGATGCGCGAGGCATCGCCGCCGGCTGCCGCCAGCGCCCTGAGCAGGTCCTTGGCATGCAGCACGCCGATATAGTTGTCCGTCTGCCCGCGCCATAGCGGCAGGCGGGTGTGCGGGCTCGCCAGCGCGTCCTGGATCAGCCTGTCGACCGGCTCGTCGGCGTTCAGCGTGTTCATCTTGGTGCGGTGGACCATCACGTCCGACACTTCCAGGTCGGCAAGGTCGAGCAGGCCGCCGATGCGGTCGCGTTCGGCCTTCACCAGGCCGCCCTCCAGATGCTGCAGATCGACGGTGCCGCGCAATTCCTCGTGCGCGGAGAGCACCATACGGTTTTCCGACACATCGACGCCGAACAGGCGCAGCAAGGCGCGCACGATCATCTCTACCGCGCTGACGACCGGTCCGAAGACGATCACCACGACGCGGACCACCGGCGAGACGGCAATGGCGAAGCGGTCGGGATTTGAGATCGCCCAGGTCTTCGGCAGCACCTCGGAGAAGATCAGGACGAGCGCGGTCATCACCAGGGTGGCGTAAACGACGCCGGCATCGCCGAACAGGCTGAGCAACACGCTGGTGGCCAGCGCAGAGGCGAGGATGTTGACCAGGTTGTTGCCCAGCAGCAGCGCGCCGATCAGCCGTTCTCGAACCATGATCAGGCGACTGACGACGGCCGCGCGCCGGTCGCCGTTCTTCTCGAGTTGCAGCATGCGGGCGCGCGAGGCGGCGGTCAGCGCCGTTTCCGAACCGGAGAAGAAGCCGGACATGACCAGCAGGACAAAGATCGCCAGGATGGAGAGCCAGAGGCTTGCGTCGCTCATCGGTTGCGTCTCCCTCGTGTTGGGATCCAGGTTCGGGTGGTGCCGACCCGGCTCAGGATCGCGCAGCCAGTTCGTCCGTCAGGAAGTCGCGCAAGGTGGCGATATCGACCCCGCGCTCGATGAAGGCGTCGCCGATGCCCCGCACCAGGATGAAGGTCAGGGCGCCGCGACTCACCTTCTTGTCCTGCGCCATGATGTCGAGAAAACTGTCGGTGGGCGGCATCTGACCCGGTATGTCGCTGATATGGGTGGGCAGGCCGACGGCGGCAAGGTGAGCGGCCACGCGGTCGCGGTCAGGCTGCGGGCACAGTCCGAGCCGGACCGAGAAGTCGAAGGCGAGTCGCATGCCGATGGCGACGCCCTCGCCATGGACAAGGCGGGTGCCGTCATAGGCGACGATCGCCTCCAGCGCATGGCCGAACGTGTGGCCGAGATTGAGCAGAGCCCTGGCCCCCGTCTCGAACTCGTCCTCGGCGACGATACGCGCCTTGGCGCGGCAGGACACGGCGATCGCCTCCTCGCGCTCAGGGCCGCCGGCAAAGACGGCGGCGTGGTTCTGCTCCAGCCAGGCAAAGAAGCCGGCATCGCCGAGCAAGCCGTATTTCACCGTCTCCGCATAGCCGGCACGGAACTCGCGCAGCGGCAGGGTGTCGAGCGCCGCAGTATCCGCCAGCACCATCGCCGGCTGGTGGAAGGCGCCGATCAGGTTCTTGCCGTGGCGGACATTGATGCCGGTCTTGCCGCCGACGGACGAATCCACCTGGGCCAGCAGCGTCGTCGGGATCTGGACGAAGGGCATGCCGCGGCGGACGCTGGCCGCGACGAAGCCGGCGAGGTCGCCGACCACCCCGCCGCCAAGCGCGACGATGGCGTCGTTGCGCTCCAGCCGCGCCTCCAGCACGCGGTCGCAGACCGTCTCGTAGACCGCGAAGCGCTTACTGGCCTCGCCCGGCGGCAACAGGATGGTGGCAAAGCCGATCCCGGCCGCCTCAAGCGAGGCCTGCAGTCGCTCCAGATGATGGACGGCGACGGTCTCGTCGCTGACGATAGCAACGTTCGAGCGGGGCAGTCGGGCGGCAATGCGCGTCCCGGCCTCGTCCACCAGTCCCCGGCCGATCAGGATATCGTAGGAGCGCTCACCGAGATCGACCGGAACGCAAATCGGGTCCGTGGCCGAGGTTTCGGCCGTCGCGGTCTGGGAGGTCATCGGCGTTCGGCTCCTTCCGCCTGTTCGCTGAGCGCCGGCGCAAGACCGAAGTGATCCTCAAGCGCGGCAATGATGTCGACGACCACGGCCTCATGCGGTACGTCGCGCGACTGGACGGTGAGAGCAGCCTGTGCATAGACCGGTTCGCGCTCGGCCAGCAGCCGGCGCATGACCGCTTCCGGGTCGGGGTCGTTGAGCAGCGGCCGGTTCGGCTTGCGGCGCACCCGGTTCATCACCAGCGAAAAATCCGCCTTGAGCCAGATCGACAGGCCGCTCTCGCGGATCGCGGTGCGGGTCTCCGCGTTCATATAGGCGCCGCCGCCGGTGGCAAGGATCTGCGGACCGTTCTTCAGCAGGCGGGCGATAACCCGCTGCTCGCCGGCCCGGAAATAGGCCTCGCCATGCTGGGCGAAGATCTCCGGAATGGTCAGGTTGGCGGCGGCCTCGATCTCGGTGTCGGCGTCGACGAAGGGCAGCGACAGGGTCTGGGCCAGACGACGGCCGACGCTCGACTTGCCGCAGCCCATGATGCCGACAAGTACGATCGAGCGCGTTCCAAGCGCGCTGACAAGCCGGGCGGCACGCTCTTCCTCGACGAGATACGGCAGGACGGACATCTGACGGCGCTCTCCCTTTTGACCCATCGCTTTGCCCTTGTCCTGCCCGCATAGTCAAGCCTGCATGCAGATGGTGACTTGCATCACGGCCGACGACTGGCCGATAAGGGATGCGTCCACTGGCGGTTCCGGAGCCCTTTCGACACCCATGCCCACGATCGCCCGACTGCTGTTCGTTCTCCTGGTTCTCACCGGCGCGGTCGCCGGTACGGTCTTCGCGCTGGGCACCTTTGTCGAACCGGAACCGCGCGAGATCACGGTGCGGCTGCGGATGGACGGGTTCGGGCGCTAGCGAGGCCGAAGCGGGAGGCGGGATGGCGAGCGACGCGCTGCTGATCGAGGGCTTCCTGGAGATGCTGTCGGCCGAACGGGGCGCGGCGGCCAACACGCTGGAAAGCTATCGCCGCGACCTTGAGGATTTCTCCGGGTTTCTCGGTGCGCGCCGCTCCGCGGCCGCTACGGCCTCGCGCGAGGACGTCACCGCCTATCTCTCCGATCTCACCCGGCGCGGCTTTGCCGCCAGTTCGCAGGCGCGACGACTGTCGGCCCTGCGCCAGTTCTACCGGCATCTGTTTTCCGACGGCTTGCGCACAGACGACCCGACCCGCACGGTGGCGACGCCCAAGCGCCGCGCCGCCCTGCCCAAGGTGCTCGGCGAGGAGGAGGTCGACCGGTTGCTGGCCGCCGCGCGGGAGGCGAGCGAGGTCGAGAGCCTGTCCTCGGCAGCACGGCTGCGGACACTGCGCCTGCACGCGCTGCTCGAGGTGCTCTATGCCACGGGCCTGCGCGTGTCCGAGCTGGTGTCGCTGCCGCTGTCGGCGGCCCTGCGCGACGAGCGATTGATCGCGGTGACCGGCAAGGGCAACAAGGAGCGGCTGGTGCCGCTCGGCCCGGCGGCGCGCGCGGCGATGCGCGCCTATGTGGCCTGCCGGCGGGCGGAAGGGGTCTGTCCGGCCAGCCGCTGGCTGTTTCCCTCGCATGGGGAGAGCGGGCATTTCACCCGCCAAGCCTTCGCCCGCGACCTGAAGGACCTTGCGGTGTCGGCAGGACTCGATCCTTTGGCGCTCTCACCGCATGTGCTGCGGCATGCCTTCGCCTCGCATCTTTTGCAGAACGGTGCGGACCTGCGCGTCGTGCAGCAGTTGCTTGGCCATGCCGACATCTCGACGACGCAGATCTACACGCATGTGCTCGACGAGCGGTTGGCGGCCCTGGTCGAAGGCCATCACCCGCTGGCGAGGAAACGCTGAGTGTGGTGCCGCCGGCCAAGGCTCAGCGCGGCATCAGCACCCAGATGTCGAAGTCGAGGATGACGGCAGGGTCATAGGCGCCGTCCGGCCCGGTCAACGGGAAGTCGTGGCACGGCCGGTCCTTGGTCGCGATCATCCGCAGGCGCAGGGCGCCGACATCGTGGCGGCCGGGAATGTCCGCCTTCTCAAGGACTTGCGACCAGGCGAAGACCGTGTTGCCGGCAAACAGCGGCGCAACATGGCGCCCGGCATTGATACCGGCGATGTGGAAGGCGTTGCCGAGACCGTTGAAGGACAGGGCGCGGGCGAGCGAGATCACATGGCCGCCATAGACCAGTCGTCGGCCGAAGCGGCCCTGGCCTTCGGTGAACTGGTTGAAATGGACGCGGGCGGTGTTCTGGTAGAGGCGGGTGGCGATCTGGTGCTCGGCCTCCTCGACGGTCATGCCGTCCACATGGTCGATGCGCTCGCCGACCGCATAGTCGCGGAAGCGATGCGGCGAGCCCGCCAGGTCGTCGTCCCAGGCCTCGACGTCGATCAGCGGGCAGGCATCGCCGAGGGCTTCCGGCGCGATGGCGTCCGGCAGGTTCGGGACGGTCGCCTCCGGTGCGGGACTGGCAGGATCGCGCTTGTTCACCATGACCCAGCGAACATAATCGAGCACCTCGGTGCCGTCCTGATTGTAGCCGGTGGAGCGGACATAGACGACGCCGGTGCGCCCGTTCGAGTTCTCCTTGAGGCCGATCACCTCGGAGACGGCGGACAGGGTGTCGCCGGCGAAGACGGGCGCAAGGAACCGGCCACCGGCATAGCCGAGATTGGCGACCGCGTTGAGCGAGATGTCCGGCACGGTCTTGCCGAAGACGATGTGGAAGACCAGCAGGTCGTCGACCGGTGCCTCTGGATAGCGGACGCGCTGGGCGAAATCGTCCGAGGATTGCACGGCAAAACGCGTGCCGTAGAGGGCGTTGTAGAGCGAGATATCCCCTTGTGTCAGCGTGCGCGGGGTTGCGTGGCGCAGGACCTGGCCGACGCGGAAATCCTCGAAAAAGTTGCCCGGACTGGTCTTGCTCACGATGCGGCCTCCCTGATCGTCTTTTGCGCTGCAATAAGACAGGCTGGCAGGCCGGTGTGCAAGTCCGACCTTGGGCGCTGGCCTTCCGCCTGTACGGCCCGGAGACATGGGTAACAGATTGTCCCTAAGACATGGGTGACACCCTCGTGCCGAACGGGTTGTCGATGGTCTGCAGGGTCCTCTGTTCCAGGTCGATATATCCCAGATCGTAGTGCATGAAGCTGACGAGCCAAATGCCGTCGTCGACTTCGGTGATTCCGAGCCTCTGGCCGGCAAGCACGGTCGAGACGTTGATCTTTTTTCTTGCCATACAGATGCGGCCGCAGGCGGTGACGAGGATGTCCCTGTCGTGGAAGGGGTATTCCACCTCCGGCAGGCCCTCATAGGCTTTTGAGGACGGGGCATAGGCTTCGGCCGGCGTCTTCATGGCGAGCGCCTCATGGGGACGCTCCTCGTTGAACTCGCTGACGAAGTCGTCGAAGCGGCCCTGCTGCTGGAGGGCGTTCATGCCCGGCGGACGCGCTGTCTCCTGCTTGAGGGTGCGGTGCATGCGCTCATGGCGGCCGTTCTCCTGCGGGTTGCCGGGCTTGATCCTCTCGAGCCGCAAGCCGAGCCGGAGCCACCAAACGGACAGCTTCGACAGGTTGTAGAGGCCGTTGGGCGAGGCAAAGGGCAGACCGTTGT